>NZ_JANFVR010000083.1 GCF_024609805.1 Tahibacter caeni
CCGTGGTCGCGCTGAATGCGGCGGCCGCGCGGCTGCTCGGCCGGCCGCGCGCGGCCGTGGCCGGCCTGCCGGTGTCCGCGGTATTTGGCCCAGCGCCGGCCGAGCGGCTGCAGCAGGCACTGGCCGAGCTCGACGAAGCCGACGAGGCCGTCGCGCTGAGCCTCGACTTCCCGAACGGCGGCGCGTTGCCGGCGCGTCTGACTCTGCTCGAATCCGATGCCGACGTCGCGCTGCTGCGCGTGCCGTCATCGGCCGCCGCCGCCGCGGGCGAACCGGCCGCGGCGGAGGACGATGGCTTCGACTCGCCGTCGCCGTCGACCGCGTTGCCGGTGCTGCCGGCCGCGGTGCTCGCGGCCGAGTCGCCGGTCGACAGCGAAACGTTCCGGCGCGACCTCGTCGAGCTGATGCTCTGCACGATCGAGGCCTGGGAGCGCTCGGGCGGACGCACGCGCATCGACCTCGCCGAGCGCAGCCGCATCTGGCGCGTCACGCGCGACGACGGCCGGCTGCGCGTGCGCGCGATGGAGCGCTATCTCAATCTCGCCAAGCTGCCGCGGCGGCCGCGCTGGCGCGAAGTCGTGCGCACGGCGTACTTCGTGCTCGCCGAATGCCGGCTCGACGCCGCCGACCGCGACGCGCTGCGGCGTCGAGCCGAGTCGATACAGGCGCGCGTGCGCCAGCGCGCGCTGGTCTGAGGGATCAGTTCGACGGTGCTTCGTTCTGCGCCAGGTCGCAGCGCGCGCAGACGCCGTGGACGCCCTGCGCGGTCCGATAGTCGTCGTGGTGGGAGCGGCGCAGGAACTGCAGCGGGCCGTAGACGATCGGGCGGACCGTGCCGTAGTCGCTGCCGGCGGTCAGGTCGTGCGGCTGCTCGGCCTCGTGGCAGTAACTGTGGACCAGGCGCGTGGTCTTGCCGTAGTCGTCGTCGAAATTGCCGCAGGAACGCAAGGAGCAGACGCCGGCGAGGACCGGATCGATGCAGCCGCCGTGGTCCAGGCAGTCCACGTAGGCGCCGATGGCCGCCGCGTCGAACGCGAAGGCACCGGCCTCGACGACATGGCCGGTGCTGCACCACTGCGCGTCGGGCAGCGGATCGTGCGCCGCGGCGGCGGTGGCGAGGGCGGCCAGGCAGGCTCCGATCAGGGTTCTCATGGGCAGCTCCGGAAACAGGACCGCGAACGGCGGCGGCGCAAGGGTTCTCGCGGCGCGCCGGCCGCGCAAGGGGGGCGGGCGGACGAACACGGGAAGGAAAATCCGCAGCGGATTGATCGACAACGGGAAAAATTCTTCCGGCCGGCAAGGCGCCGGCGTTGCCGTGCCCGGCTTCGGCCCGTGCGCGGCCTCGCAACGCCCGCGGCGGCGGCCCTAAGGTCGGCGCGTCGCGGCAATTTCGCCGCGCCGTTGCACGAGGAGATCTGCCATGTCGCGTTTCGCCATTTGCCTGTTCGCCGTCGCCGCGCTCGGCGCGGCCGCTACGGTCCAGGCCGGCCCGATCGGAACCGGAGTCGGTCCGAACAACGCCTATACCGGCCAGGCCTGGTTCACGCATCCGTCCGGCGCGGGCGGCGGGCTGACCGGCTTCACGGCGGCCGGCCCGACCCTGGCCGAGTGCCAGGCCGTGTTCAACGCCAACATGACCACCTACCTCGACGACGGCTACGTGCTCAACAGCTTCGTCGGCTGCCGTTCCACCCCGCTGTTCTCGGGCCTGGTCGCCGCCGGGCAGGGCAGCCTGAGCCTGCTGCCGGGCATCCCGTTCCAGCAGCTGCAGGGAGTGCTGAGCGCCGAGAGCGTGCTGCGCCAGCGCTATCGCATCGACGCCTACGAGGCCGAGCTGCAGCGCCTGTACAGCCAGGAGCCCGACGGCCGGCGCTGAGGTCCCGCCGGGTCCGGCGCCGTCCCGCGGCGCCGGCTTATGCCCAGAGCGACACTGAATCTTTGCCGGAGGAGTCCTTATCATCGTCGGCCCCTGACTGGCCGGAGCCTTTCCGTGACGATCACGCCGCAACAGGCGCTGCAGCGCACGATCGAACATCGCGAGATCTTCCACGACGAGATGGTCGACCTCATGGGGCAGATCATGCGCGGCGAGGTCTCGCCGGTCATGGTCGCCGCGATCATCACCGGCCTGCGCGTCAAGAAGGAAACCGTCGGCGAGATCAGCGCCGCGGCCGAAGTCATGCGCGACATGTCCCTGCGCGTGATCACGCCGGCCTATCCGTACTTCGTCGACATCGTCGGCACCGGTGGCGACAGCGCCAACAGCTTCAACATCTCCACGACCTCGATGTTCGTCGTCGCCGCCTGCGGCGTGCACGTGGCCAAGCACGGCAACCGCAGCGTTTCCTCGCGCTCGGGCAGCGCCGACGTGCTCGAGACCCTCGGCGCGCGCATCGACCTCGATCCGGAGCGCGTCGCCGACTGCCTCGCGGAAACGCGCATCGGCTTCATGTTCGCGCCGAACCATCATCCGGCCATGAAGGTCGTCGCGCCCGTGCGCAAGGAAATGGGCGTGCGCACCTTGTTCAACATCCTCGGCCCGCTGACCAATCCGGCCGGCGCGCCGAACATCCTGATGGGCGTGTTCCATCCGGACCTCGTCGGCATCCAGGTGCGCGTGCTGCAGCAGCTCGGCGCGCGCCATGCGCTGGTCGTGCACGGCCGCGACGGACTCGACGAGATCTCGCTCGGCGGTGCGACCCTGGTCGGCGAACTCCGCGACGGCGTGGTCACCGAATACGAGATCGAACCCGAGGAATACGGCCTGGCCATGGCCTCGTCGCGCCAGCTCGTCGTCGCCGATGCCGAGGAGTCCAGCCGGCGCGTGCTCGAAGTGCTCGACAACCAGGCCGGCGTCGCGCGCGACATCGTCGTGCTGAACGCCGGCGCCGCGCTGTACGCGGCGAACATCGCGGGCTCGATCGCCGAAGGCGTCGCGCTGGCCAACGAGGCCATCGCGACCGGCGAGGCGCGCGCGAAGCTCGATCAGTTCGTCGCGGCGACCCGGCGTCTGGCCGGCGGCGAGTAGTACGCGTGGACCGTCGGTCGGCAGGACTGCCGACTCCGGTTTCGAGCCATCTCCCCTCGGCGCCGAAGCGCTCGGGAGGGAGGGGCGCGCGAGGGCGAGAACGACTGCCGCCGCGCCGCCGGATCGTCGCGCCGGAGTCCGCGTCGGGACCTGCCGCGGAAGCACCGGCAGCCTGTCGCGCGGCCCGGCTTTTCCCTTCACCCCGGCCCTCTTCCCCAGGCAAGATCGAGGAGGCGGGAGAAAACCCACGGCCGTTTTTCAACGAGGCATTTCGTGAGCGACATCCTGAAGAAGATCCTCGCGCGCAAGACGCAGGAAATCGAGGCCCGCAGCGCGCGGGTTCCGCTGCGCGCACTGTCGGCTCAGGCCGAGTCGGCGCCGACCGTGCGCGGTTTCGCGGCCGCGCTGCAGTCGCGCGTCGCCGCGCAGCAGCCGGCGGTCATCGCCGAGATCAAGAAGGCCAGCCCGAGCAAGGGCGTGATCCGGCCCGACTTCGATCCGGCCGCGATCGCGCGCAGCTACGAAGCCGCCGACGCGGCCTGCCTGTCGGTGCTGACCGACGTCGACTTCTTCCAGGGCAGCGACGACTACCTGCGCGAGGCGCGCGCTGCCTGCGCGCTGCCGGTGCTGCGCAAGGACTTCACGATCGACGCCTACCAGGTCTACGAGGCGCGCGTGCTCGGCGCCGACTGCATCCTGCTGATCGTCGCCGCGCTCGGCGACGCGGCGCTGGCCGAGCTCGCGGCGCTCGCGCTGGATCTCGGCATGGACGTGCTCGTCGAAGTGCACGACGCCGAGGAGATGGACCGCGCGCTGGCAGTCGCGGCCGCGCTGCCCGTGCTGATCGGCGTCAACAACCGCAACCTGCGCACGTTCGAGGTTTCGCTGCAGACCACGCTGGACCTGCGCGGGCGCGTGCCGCCGCAGCGGCTGCTCGTGACCGAGAGCGGCATCCTCGCGGCCGGCGACGTCGCGCTGATGCGCGACAACGGCGTGCACGCCTTCCTCGTCGGCGAAGCGTTCATGCGCGCGCCCGATCCCGGCGCCGAGTTGCTGCGGTTGTTCGCGTAGGTTGCGGTGAGCCGAAAGGCGAACCGCGACATCTCGGTCTCCATACCGCGAGAAGTCCCGATCGAGGGGTTCCGGCGGCGAAGAGCCTGCGCGCGGACCGCAGCGGAACATCGTTTCGGGAATTGGTCGGGCCATCGGCACCGCGACGTTGCGGTTCGCTGCGCTCACCTGCGACCCGCATGTCTCATGTCTCGTGCCGCGCGTCCGGTGTCGCCGGCAGGGCTTGCGCTCACCGCGTCCGCAGCAGCTCCAGCCGCTCGCCGAGCGCTGCGCGCAGCAGGCGTTCGTGGGACGGGCTCGGGTCGACGAGCACGGCGCGCGCGGCGGCGGCGAGTATCGGCAGGTCGGCGTAGCTGTCGCTGTAGCTGACGGCCCAGGGCGCCTGCACGCCGACGGCGGCGAGGGTCGCGAGCTTGGCCGGGCCGTAGTTGTGGCGGCGCGCGTACAGGCCGCCGGCGCCGAACTCGACTTCGGTGCCGAGCGCGGTCACGCCGTCGACGCGCAGCCGCGCGAGCAGGCGCCGAAGCAGGTGGTCGGCCGTGCCGCTGACCACGAGCACGCGGTCGCCGGCCGCGACGTGCTCGCGCAGCCGTTCGAGCAGCGGCATGACGACGCGGCCTTCGCGCGCGAGCCAGACCTCGCAGAACGCGTCGATCTCGGCTTCGAAACGGCGGCGGTCCAGACCCAGGGTCAGCGCGCGCGTGAACACCTTTGCGGCGAACGGCAAGGTGCGCGGATGGCGCATCAGCGGCAGCAGCGGCAGGGCCGGCAGCGCGGCGAGTGCGCGCCGGCGGCGCTGCCGCGTGCGCCACTGCAGATAGCCGGCGAAGCTGTCGCCGCGCAGCAGCACGCCGTCGAAGTCGAAGACGACCGTCGCAGTCATCGGGGCGGTCCGGCGGAGGACGCCGCGGCCGGCAGCACCGGCCGCGGCAATGGCGACGGCGGGCTCAGCGCGTGCCGAGCACGACGATGGTCTTGCCGGTCACCGTGATCATGCCCTGGTCCTCGAGCTGCTTGAGCACGCGGCCGACCATTTCGCGCGAGCAGCCGACGATGCGGCTGATTTCCTGGCGCGAGATGCGGATCTGGCTGCCCTTGGGATGCGTCATCGCATCGGGCTCTTCGGTCAGGTCGATCAGGGTCTTGGCCACGCGGCTCGTCACGTCCATGAAGGCCAGGCGGCTGACCTTGCGCGAGGTGTGCAGCAGGCGGTTGGACAGCTGCGAGCCGATCGCGAACAGGATCTTCGGGCATTCGGCCGAGAGGCTGGTCTCGAACAGGTGGAACAGGCGCTCGTAGCTGATTTCGGCGAGCTCGACCGGCGTGCGCGAGCGCACCATGACTTCGCGCCGCGGGGTTTCGACGAACAGGCCCATCTCGCCGATGAACTCGCCGCGGTTGATGTAGGCCAGGATCAGCTCGCGGCCTTCCTCGTCCTCGGTCAGGACGGTCAGCGAACCGTCGATGATGTAATAAAGAATGTTGGCCGAATCGCCCGGGCGGATGATGGCCGTCTTGCTCGGGTAGCGCCGCCGGTGGCACTGGCCCAGGAACCGCTCCATGGCCTGCCGGTCCGGGACCAGCATCGGCGGAGCCTGAACCTTGTTGACGGCCTGTTGCAGGTTGTAACGAAAGTCGGCGATTTTCTGCATGCCCGGATGCCCCAATTCCTCTACGAGCCGCAAGCCCCCGCGGCTGACTGTTTATGGCCTGTCCTGGCCGCTGCGAGTGCGGAAGGCTCCCCGAAGCCGTGGTCCGCGCGAACGTGCATCTTAGTCGAAAGCGGCGCGGCTTAACGAATCCCGGGCCGGCGGTGTAATCCGTAACCCGAATGGTCCATAATCCGCGCCCTTTCCCCCCACCCCGGCCTGCGCGAGGTATTACGCCGTGGTCAAGCCTCTCCCGCGTCTGAAGCTCCAGGGTTTCAACAACCTGACCAAGGCGCTCAGCTTCAATATCTACGATATCTGTTACGCGGTGACGCCGGAACAGCGCGATCGCTACATCGAGTACATCGACGAGCAGTACGACGCCGACCGCCTGACCCAGATCCTGACCGACGTCGCCGACATCATCGGTGCGAACATCCTGAACATCGCCCGGCAGGACTACGACCCGCAGGGCGCTTCGGTCACGATCCTGATCTCCGAGCAGCCGATCATCGACAAGAAGCAGGCCGGCAAGGACGTCATCTCCGATGCGGTCGTCGCCCACCTGGACAAGAGCCACATCACCGTCCACACCTATCCGGAAACGCATCCGCACAACGGCATCGCGACGTTCCGCGCGGACATCGACGTGGCCACCTGCGGCGTGATCTCGCCGCTGAAGGCGCTGAACTACCTGATCGAGAGCTTCGAGTCGGACATCGTCACGATGGACTACCGCGTGCGCGGCTTCACGCGCGACGTGAAGGGCAAGAAGCACTACATCGACCACAAGATCAACTCGATCCAGGACTACCTGAGCAAGGGTATCAAGCAGCGCTACGAGATGATCGACGTGAACGTCTATCAGGAAAACATCTTCCACACGAAGATGCATGTGAAGGAGTTCCTGCTCGACACCTACCTGTTCGAAGCCAACGCCTCGGACCTGTCGTTCAAGGACCGCATCCGCATCGAGCAGCAGCTCAAGTACGAGATCGAAGAGCTGTTCCACGGCCGCAACCTGAGCTGAGGCCGCCGCGTCACGCACGTCCCCGAAACCCCGGTCCGCAAGCCGGGGTTTTTTCGTTGCGCGGCGGGGCCGGATATCGCCGCGGGCCTAACGGTTCGCTACGCGCCGGACTGCTAGCATTCGGCCCGTTCTCCCGCCTGACCGGTCCGCCCGCCATGCCGTCCCGCCCCGTTCCCGTGACTGTCCGCGCCGCGCTGCTGCTGGCCGCCGCCGCGTCGTCCATGCCCGCCCCGGCCGCGCCGTATGCGCTGCTGAAACTCGAGCCCGCGGCTGCCGCGGCCGACGCGCCGGCACCGCCGGCCGACGACGCCGACGACGTCGCGCGCAAGATCCACGCGCAGCTGCGCGCCGCGCCCGGCAGCGAGGCCGCGCGGCTGCCGGCGGCGCTGGCCCGGGACGACCGCGTGCTCGTCGAGCTGCGTTTCCGCGCCGACGCCGGGCCCGAACGCGCCGGGCAGGCGCTCGCGCGCGCATCGGCGCAGGTACGCAACGTGCTCGCGGCCGACCGCATCGAGGCCAGCATCGCGCGCGACCAGCTCTACGACCTGGCCCGCGACGGCGACGTCGTCAGCATCGCGCCGGCACGCCTCGTGCGGCCGCTGATCGGCAGCCGCACGAGCGAAGGCGTCGCGGCCGGCCGCGCGAATCTCTGGCAGGCCAACGTGCCGGCGCTGGACGGCAGCGGCGTCGTGATCGCGATGGTCGACAGCTTCAACAACATCGGCAACAAGGTCGGCCAGCTCCAGTCCAGCCAGGACTGGCCGCCGAGCGCGCGCATCAGCCTGCTCGACTACAAGACCTTCGCCTCGCCGCCGGCGGGCTGCGCGCCGTCGACCTTCGGCTGCCTCGGCGTACCGCACGGCAACGCGACGACCGAGATCGCCTACGACGTCGCGCCCGGCGCGAACTTCCGCGCCTACGACACGGTGACCGTCGGCGACTGGCGCCGCGCGATCCTCGACGCGGCCAACCTGACCAGCACCGGAGCGTCTGCCGGCACCGTGCGCGCGCAGATCATCTCCGCCTCGCTCGGCGCGCCGCTCGACGGCAAGGGCGACGGCAGCGCGCTGGCCGGGTCGATCGCCGAAGCCGCGGGCTGGGCGCGCAACCGCGGCGTACTCGTGGTCAACGCGGCCGGCAACGAGCGCCAGCAGCACTGGGACGGCCTGTACACGGCCGCCTCCGGCGGCAACGGCTTCCACACCTGGACCGGCTCGAACACGATCTACAACCCGTTCGGCAACGGCAGCGGCTCGGCCTACTGCATTCCGGCCGGCGAGACCATCGCCGTTGACCTGTACTGGAACAACTGGGTCTCGCCGGGCGCCAACCGCAACTACGACCTGTACCTGTACCGGCGCAGCACTGCGACGGTCTGGGAAGCGCTGCCGGTCGCGCAGTCGAACCTGCCGCAGAGCGGCGGAAGCGGGCAGACGCCGCAGGAACAGGTCGTCTACACCGCGAGCGGCACGACCAGCGGCTGCCCGGCGAACAGCGCCGTGTTCGGCGTCGCCGTCGTGCGCGCCGCCGGCACGACCACGCGCGAGAACCTCGAAGTGTTCACGAACATCCCGCTCGACACGCGCGTGACCGCGCGCAGCCTGAGCTTTCCGGCCGATTCGCCGAACGTGCTCAGCGTCGCGGCGATCAACGTGGCGACGGCCGGTGCGAATCCGCAGGAAGCGTTCAGTTCGGAAGGTCCGGTGCTCGCGGCCGGCGGCGGACTGCCGTCGACGTCGGCGCCGACCGATCCGAACCTGAAGCCCGATCTCGCGAGCTTCGATAACGTCAGCACCGTGAGCTACGGCGCCGGCGGCACCAACCCCATCCCGGCGACGAGCTTCACCGGCACGTCGGCCGCGACGCCGCACGTCGCCGGCATGGCCGCGCTGCTGATGCAGCGCAACGGCAAGCCGACGACGGCGGCGCAGCTGGACACCCTGATCGTGACGCCGCTGCGGTCGCTCGCGGCGACCGGCAGCAACGACCTCGGCACGGGCGGCCGCGACTACCAGTACGGATACGGCCGCCTGCGTTTCCAGCGCGAGATTGCGCTGGCCTTCCAGCAGCAGCCCGGTACGACGGCGGTCAACACGGCGATCTCGCCGGCCGTCAGCGTCCGCGTGCTCGACGACGAAGGCCTGCTCGTGCCGAACGGCCTGCTCGCCGCGGCGAGCATCGCGATCGGCAACGATCCCAACGGCGGCAGCGCCGTACTGAGCAACGGCGGCAGCGCGTCGTTCGTACAGGGCGTGGCGAGCTGGAACAATCTGCGCATCGACCTCGGCGGCGCAGGCTATACCCTGCGCGCGAGCGGCGGTGCCCTGCCGGCGATCGACAGCAACGCGTTCACGGTGACGACCGGCGCGCCGACGACGTTGGAGTTCGGCCAGCAGCCCGTGACGACCCAGGCCGGCGCAGTCATGCCGGCGATCACCGTGCGCGTGCTCGACAACGGCGGCAATCTCGTGACCAGCGACAACGCGACCCAGGTGCGGCTCGTGCGCTCGACCTGCACGGCGGATACGGTCGGCGGCGGCGGCGCGGTCACCGCGGTCAACGGTATCGCGACGTTTTCCAATGTAGTTCTGTATACACCGGGCACGGGCCTGCGCCTGCAGGCCCTGGCGAGCGGACGCAGCAGCGACACGAGCAACGCGTTCGCGACGACGGCGAACCCCGACCGCATCTTCCGCGCGACCTTCAATACCTGCCAGCCTTAGGCCGTCGAAGCGGGCCGCTGCCCGTCTTCCATCGAACGGCACGGGCGGCGCTCGTGCCGGTTCGGAATCGAACGCCGGTGCGCGGGATTCCCGTGTGATGCATCCGCGGATCGCACGGTGGTCGACGCCGATGATCGTTTCGTCCGCCGGGCATCGCAGCCGTTACGGCGCGATGCCCGGCTGCCGTTTCACTCGTCGTCCGTGTCGATCAGCCCCTCGGCTTCGCCGACGTAGCCGGTCGCCGCATTCATCGCGGCGAGCGCGAGATCGGCTGCGCGATAGGCTTCGGCGTACTGGCCCGCGCGCGCGTAGCGCGTCGCTGCCGCGAGCTGGCCGTCGACGGCGGCGAGCTGCGCGCTGGCCGCGTCCTCGACGAAGCGCAGCGCGGCCTCGCGGTCCGGCAGGTCGGTACGGCGACGCAGCGCGACGCGCGCGGACAGATCGCCGGACAGCTCGGCCGCGTCCGTCTGCAGCTGCTGCGCGAGCACATAGGCGCGCGGCTGCAGCGCGCCGTCGACGAGCTGGGCCTTCAGGTTGCCGAGCTGCGCCGGCATGCCCTGGAACGTCGCGGTCTTGATCGTGTACGGCAGCTGCGGCACCGACAGCGGCTTGGTATTGCCGAACTTGTCGATCCAGCGGCTGCCGTGGAAGGTCTCGAGCAGCGCGTATTCCAGCGGGAACGTATACGGATTCGGCGGCAGGTAGTCCGCCTTTTCGCCCGCGTTGCGCTCGATCACGATCGAGCTCGGATACGGACAGCCGCTGCGCGGCAGCCAGACGTCGACGGTCTGGTCGGGATTCACGCCGGATTCGTCGTGCGTGAAGGCGATCCAGGTCAGCTGGTCGGCTTCGTAGATGCGCCGGCCGCAGGCATAGGCCGGCGGAATGACCTCGAGCGTGTTTCCGTTGATCCAGGTTCTGCCGAAGTCCGGATCCAGGGTCGTGCCTTCGCCGTAGCCGACGAGCAGCGAGCTGGTACCGGCCGCGGCCGCTGTTCCGCCAAGCGCGGCGGCGAGCAGTGCCGCGCCGATTCGGGTCGTGTTGAACATGATGCACCTCGTGATGTGGAAGGATGATCCAGGGGGATCATCGCCACGTACGCGGCGCACGCGGAGCAGGGATCACGCGGTCTGGAAAAAACAAAATCCGTTGCGGTGAAAAGTGGACAACGGATCGTTTCTGCGCGACGCGGCAGGCCGCACTCGCCGGCGAGCGCGGCCTGCGCCGGAACGGGCCCGGCCGCGCCGACGGCATTTCAGATGCGGTAGACGATCGCCTTCATCGTCGACGCCGCGAGGCGCATGAGGTCCGGGATCGGGCGCGGCAGCAGGCGAGCGCCGGCGGCCAGCGCATGATCCGCGTGACGCACCTCGTCGTCCTTCATGACCGCGACGATCGCACGGCTGCGCGCATCCTGTGCGGGCAGGCCGGCGTGGTCGAGATGCTCGTCCAGATGCGCTTCGACCTGGCGCTCCGTCTCGACGACGAAACCGAGATTCCAGCCGTCGCCGCGCAGTCCCGCGGCCAGTCCGAGCGCATAGGCGCCGGCGTACCAGAACGGATTGAACAGGCTCGGACGGCTGTCGAGTTCCTGCAACCGGTCGTGGCACCAGGACAGATGATCGGTTTCCTCCTGTGCCGCATCGAGCAGCTGCGTGCGCGTGGCCGCGTCGCGCGCGACCGCGGCCTGGCCGAGATACAGCGCCTGCGCGCAGACCTCGCCGGTATGGTTGATGCGCATGAGGCCGACGGCGCGGCGGCGCTCGGCGTCGTCGAGTTCGGCCGCGGGCAGGTCGCCGGCCGGATTCGGCCGGGCCGCGTGCGCCTGCGCGCCGAGCGACGTGCCGAGGGCGTGTTCGAACTGATCGAGGATGCGGTCGATGCGGCTGTAGTTGCGCGTGAACATGGTGGTTTCTCGCAAGGGACGAAATCAGCGGGCGCCGGCATCGCGCGATGCCGGCGGGGTAGGGGCCGCGCCGCGGTCTTTCAACTGGCGCGCGAGCAGAGTGATCGGATGCAGTACGTCGGCCGGCCGGCCGCGTTCGCGCAGGCCGTTGGCCAGATGCAGGCGGCAGCCGATGTTGCTGGTCGCCAGCAGGCCGGCGCCGCTGTGCTCGAACTGGTCCAGGCGTTCGTCGCGCAGCGGGTCGGCGATGGCCGCATGCCGCAGGAAATGGCTGCCGGCGGCGCCGCAGCAGCGCGGCTGCTCGGGCAGCTCGACGAGTTCGATGCCGGGAATGTGCCTGAGCAGCGCCGCCGGTGCGGTCGCGGCGCGCACCGTATTGACCAGCGAACATGGGCGATGCACGGCCACGCGCTGCGCCAGCGGTGCGAACGCGAGATCGGCGAACCGCGCATCGGCGGCGAGGAATTCGCCGATCTCGCGCACGGCGATGCCGTCGCCGGCCAACGCATCGCACAGACCCGCATGGCAGCCCGAGGCCGAAACCAGCACCGTCGTGACACCGGTGCCGGCGAAGGCGCGGCGTGTCGACGCGGCGAGCGATCCGGCGACGTCGCGATGCCCGGCCTGCAGCGCGAGTGCGCCGCAGCAGCCTTGCCCTGCCGGCTCGACAACCCGATAGCCGAGCGTTCCCAGCAGCCGGCGCGCGGCGGCATGGGTGTCGCGATCGAAGGCCGACGCCACGCAGCCGAGGAACAGTCCGACGCGCCCGCGTTCGCCGGACCGATGTGTCGCCGGCGCGAGTCCGGCGGTCGACGGCAGCGGCGGAATCTGAGCGATCCAGCGCCGCCAGCCGCTCGCGGGACGGCTGCGGCGAGCCAGCGGCGCGAGCCAGCGCGCCAGTCCGAGCCAATGGCCGATGCGGGCCAGCGCGCGCAGCAGCCGCGGACGCGCGATCACTGCATAAAGAAGATACTGCTGCCGGTCGGGCGCCGGCGCGGCCTTTTCGCGATGCAGGCTCAGCAGTCGCCCGTACTGCACGCCGGACGGGCAAGCCCGCTCGCAGGACAGGCAGCTCAGGCACCGCTCGAGATGGCCGGCCGCGCCGGCGCCGGGCGCGAGCGCGCCTTCGGCCAGGGCCTTGATCAGGGAAATGCGGCCGCGCGGCGACTCCGCTTCGGTCCGCGTCACGCGATAGGTCGGACAGACTGGCAGGCACAGTCCGCAGAGCACGCACTGGTCGGCCAGTTCGACGAGATCGGCGGCAAGAGAACGGTCGGGGGGGCTGGCGGACATGTCGGATCATGCTAGCATTCGCGCCCCCCGGCGGCCTGCCGGGTTGAGGCCGGATCCAGCGGCCCAGGGCTTGCACCCTCGGGAACCAGCCGCTATCATCCCGCGCCTTTCCCTGCCCCTTTGGCACAAGGTTTCTTGTCATGAAAACGATCAGCGCGAAGGCTGAGACCGTAAAGCGCGACTGGTACGTCGTCGACGCTACCAATAAGACGCTCGGCCGCCTGTGCTCCGAAATCGCGCTGCGTCTGCGCGGCAAGCACAAGACCGTCTTCACCCCGCACGTCGACACCGGCGACTACATCGTCGTCGTCAACGCCGAGAAGATCCACGCCACCGGCGCGAAGATGGACGACAAGTTCTATCACCGCTTCACCGGCTACATCGGCAACCTGAAGTCCACCTCGCTGAAGGACATGCTCGCGACCCATCCGGAGCGCGTCATCGAGATCGGCGTCAAGGGCATGCTGCCGAAGAACCCGCTGGGTCGCGCGATGTACCGCAAGCTCAAGGTCTACGCCGGCGCCGAGCATCCGCACACCGCCCAGCAGCCGCAGGCGCTGGACTTCTGATTTCCGCAGGAATAGAGCACATGGCACTGCAACAGAACTACGGCACCGGCCGCCGCAAGACCTCCGCCGCTCGCGTGTTCCTGCGTCCGGGCACCGGCAGCATCACGGTGAACGGCAAGACCCTCGACACGTTCTTCGGCCGCGAAACCGCCCGCATGATCGTGCGCCAGCCGCTGGAACTGCTCAACGTCACCGAGAAGTTCGACATCCTCGTGACCGTTGAAGGCGGCGGCACCACCGGCCAGGCCGGCGCGATCCGTCTCGGCATCTCGCGCGCCCTGACCGAATACGACGAAAACCTCAAGTCGCCGCTTCGCAAGGCCGGTTTCATGACCCGCGACGCGCGCGAAGTCGAACGCAAGAAGGTCGGCCTGCACAAAGCCCGCCGCGCCACGCAGTTCTCGAAGCGCTAATCGCGCCTCGACGGAGCAGGAAGCTCCGCACGCAACACGCATCCGGTCAGAGCGCGCGTTGCGATCAGTTGATGGGAGATCGTCTAACGGTAGGACAACGGACTCTGACTCCGTTTATCTAGGTTCGAATCCTAGTCTCCCAGCCATCAAGATAAGCCCCTGTTTTTACAGGGGCTTTTTCTTTGGGGCCTTTGAAGCGCTTGGTCACCGGCTTGGTCACTTCAGGCCCCCATGCGCATCGCCCACCATCTCCTTCGTTCGCGTTCCGGCATCTACCATTTCCGCATCAAGGTCCCCGCCGACCTGCATGCCGCCGTCGGCCGGAGCATCGTAAAAATCAGCCTGCGCACAGCGGACCATCGGGCTGCCCAGGCCTATTCGTGTGCCCTGTCGCTGCACTACGCTCAGGCCTTCGCCGCCCTTCGAGGGGTTGCCGTGCCGAAGCTCCCGCCCAGCATCGAGGCCCTGCGGAAGGGGGCGGATGATGGCCAACTGCAGCGCTACGAAATCGACATTGACCCGCTGACGCTTCGGCCCACCAAGGTCCGCACCGATGGCACGCCAGAGGACCACCTGGCCGCGCTGCAGACGCTCGGCGTGGTGTTCGCCCAAGCGCTGCCGCAGCGACCCATGGCTACCGCAGGGCAAGTGCCCCCGGTTCCGGTGAAGACGGCCGGGCTTTCCTTGGCCGACGCGATTCGCTTGTACGAAGAGGCCGAGGCGCCGAGCCTCAAGCCGAACACGTGGAGCCAGCGCACGCGGGCGTTCGAGTCCCTGAAAACCTTCCTGGGACCCAATACGCCGGTCGCATCCATCAGCCGGGAGATGGCGGGCGATTGGGCGCACGAATTGATCACGCGCGTGCCCGCCGGAAAGAAGAAGCCCATGACCAAGCGGACGGCGGGCAACTGCGTGTCGCACGCGGCGCAACTCTTCGTCTTTCTTTCCCGACGGGGCAAGGTCGAAGGCGCGAACCCCGTCAAAGGCGTCGTCGTGCTGAGCAAGAAAGAGAAGGACGCCCGCCGGCACGCCGGGTTCAAATGGGAGCCCTTTGGCCTGGAGGCGTTGAAAGCAATCTACACGCCGGCCAATTTGGAACGCATCCGTGGGGAACACGTCCGCTGGGGGATTGTGCTCGCGTTGTACACGGGCGCCCGCGTGGGAGAAATCGCCCAACTGTACGTGCGCGATTTCTTCATGGAAGGGACCCTGCCGTGCGTGCGGCTCACCACCGACAGTGATGGCCAATCGCTGAAAACTGAGGCGAGTCATCGCATCGTTCCCTTGCATCCGGACCTGGTGGCGCTCGGCCTATGGGAACGGGTGGAGGCGCTGCGCGCCGCCGGTGCGGAACGCCTGTTTCCGGATATGCGCATTGACTCCAAAGCGGGCTCGGGGAACGCGATCTCGAAGGGCTTCGGCTACTACCTCAAGCAACTGGCCATCAAGCCGCAGCGGGCGAACGGAAGGTTGGGTGTGCACAGTCTGCGAAAGACGGTCATTCAATCGCTCCAGGCTTCCCAACTTTCCGGGGAACGGCGCCGAGCGTTCGTGGGGCACGAACGCGGCGATGCAGACGTGCATGAGGCGGATTACATGCGCCCGTGGTCGGCCGAAGAATTGGCGAGTCTCTTCCCTGGCTTGAAGTGGGCCGAATGGCTGGACCTGGCGGGTGTTCGGAAACTGCTGCGGAACACCTCACCCGTAAGCAGGCGAGGTGCCCGCAGCAAGTCGGCCGTTTAGGCCTCTGGCAGGGACGTAGAAATCAGAGTGTCGTCCGCCCTTGGCTTCCTCGTGCGCGGCTGAGGCAACAGCTGCTGTCCTCGTTGGCGCAAGCCCATCCGTTGTGTGGGCGAACCGCCGATGCGTTCCTTCACGTCAAGGAGGGCGCCGACGATCTCTGCCGGCTCCCATTCGGCCAGCCCGGCAAGAAACACGGCATCGCCCATCAAGATTTTTCGACGGAACATCGCCTGCCGTTCTGCTCTTTTTGCTTTAAGGGCTGCTGCGCGATCGCGCAGCAGCTGACTTGCCACCACCTGGCTAAGGCGGCGCGTGGCCGAAGCCACGCGCGCGTCCAGATTGCTTTGCGTTGAACGAACGCCCGTCAATGCAACGTCCTCCGTGGTCGCGCTGGGGCGCCGGGCGAATGCGCAGAAGGCGGTTTCTTCCATGCGCCCATTTTGCGCAGCAATCGTTTCGCTGCGCGGCGGTTTTCGATGCTGTGCTTCAGTGCGGGACCCTGCATCGAGCCCGGCGGACGGTAAGTGTATTCGGGGCAACCGCGGTGTTGCTTCAACAGCAACGCACGCGCGTCCCTCAGTCCGTTTTGCACGACGTCCGCGAAGTCCGCGTAGTCTCGCAGCCATTCGTCCTCGGGCATCGACTTGAAGAGCACCGTGCGGTACACGCTCAGTGCGTCGTCCACGCGGTCGAGCACGAACAGAACGGTGTCGCGGGTTTGGCCGGTGTATACGTAAAAGGTCATCCATTTTCCTTTGGGTGGGTTGAAGAACACCCTCAGGAATAGCGGAGCAAAAACGTTCCACAAGATGGTCGCGGAAGCAGACAAGGGTGCGCGGTCAGTAAGCGTCCGGCGGAGCCACATTCCACACCGCCACAACACCAGCGATAGTCAGCTCGCCGGCGTCCAGCGGTGCGGCAGCAGCTCGACGATGCGGCGATCGGGATGGGTCGGCAGGCGGGTCAGCACGTCCTTGAGGTAGGCGTAAGGTTCGTGGCCGTTCTGCCTGGCGGTGGCGATCAGGCTCATGATCGCGGCGGCACGCTCGCCGGCGGCTTTGGAGCCGGCGAACAGCCAGTTCTTGCGGCCCACGGCGATGGGCCGGATCGAACGCTCGACCGGGTTGTTGTCGATAGGCAGCGAGGCGTCGTCGACATAGCGCACGAGCGCCGGCCAGCGCTTGCGGGTATGCGCCAGCGCTTTGGCCAGACCGCTGTTGGGTGCGACCGAGCGCGATACGTCGTCGATCCAGCGCT
>NZ_JANFVR010000084.1 GCF_024609805.1 Tahibacter caeni
CCGCGCTGGGCCAGGCGCTGTTCGTCGCCGACGCGGGCGCCGGCGCGATCCGCGCGATCCGGCTCGGCGACCGCCACGTCACGACGCTCGTGGGCGCGGGACCCTGGCAGTTCGGCGATGCGGCCGGCCGCCGCGACGCGGTGCGCCTGCAGCATCCGCAGGGCGTCGCGGTCGATCCGCGTGGGCTGGTCTTCGTCGCCGACAGCTACAACGACAAGCTCAAGGCGATCAACCTCAAGACCGGCGAGACGCGCAGCTTCAGCCTGCCGTACCGTTTCGAGGCGCCCGAAGGCGTCAGCCTCGGACAGGGCGCGCTGTGGATCGCCAACACCAACGCGCACGAAATCGTTCGCGTCGACCTCGGCAACGGCAGCTGCCGGCGCGTACCGGTCGGCGAATGATCCCGCTGCCGCGCCGGGAGGCGCCCTGGGCGCCGACGGCGCTGCGCGAGCTGCGGCGGCCGTGGAAGCTCGCCACGTTCGCGTTCGGCATGGGCTGGCTGCTGTACGGCGCTCTGAACTACGGCATCGCCGACTGGGATGTCGGGATCAGCCTGCTGATGAGCGGGTTCACCTACCTGCTGGCGAGCTGGAGCGTGGGCCGGCTGGCGCAGCTGCGCCGGCCTGACGGCATCGGACTTGCGGTCGCGCTCGCCGCGCTGTTCGCGGCCTGGTTCTGCGTCGACGGCGTCTACGTGCTGTATCACGGGCTCGCCGGCAACCGCATGGACCGCGAGGGCAATTTCCGCGCATCGCTGCCGCTGTATTTCCTCGCCGGCATGATCTGGTTCTATCGCGGCAGCCTGGCTGAACTGCGCCGGGACTTGATTCGGCGGATTCCGCGCACATAAGTCCCGCTTCGTCCGACAATCCCCTGCATGGAAACCAGCCCCGCCACCGCGCCGTTCGACGGCAAGGCCTTCGTCCGCCACCTCAGCGGTTCGCCCGGCGTCTATCGCATGATCGACGCGCGCGGCGAGCTGCTCTACGTCGGCAAGGCGCGCGACCTCAAGAAGCGCGTCGGCAGCTATTTCCTGAAGCCGCGGCTGGAGCCGCGCATCATGGCGATGATCGCGCAGATCGCGCGCATCGAAACCACGCTGACGCGCACCGAAGGCGAGGCGCTGATCCTCGAAGCGCAGCTGATCAAGTCGCTGAAGCCGCGCTACAACATCCTGCTCCGCGACGACAAGAGCTATCCCTACATCTTCCTGTCGGCCGGCGACGCCGAAGCGCCGCGCATGAGCTTCCACCGCGGCGCGAAGACCGCGAAGGGACGCTATTTCGGCCCGTTCCCGAGCGCGTACGCGGTGCGCGAGAGCCTGGGACTCATGCAGAAGCTGTTCCTCGTGCGCCAGTGCGAGGACAGCTATTTCCGCAACCGCTCGCGGCCCTGCCTGCAATACCAGATCAAGCGCTGCAGCGCGCCGTGCGTGGGCCTGATCGACGCGGACGACTACGCGGCCAGCGTGCGCCACGCCGCGCTGTTCCTCGACGGCAAGAGCAACCAGGTCATCGACGAGACCGTCGCGCGCATGGAACAGGCCAGCCGCGCGCTGGAGTTCGAGAAGGCCGCGGCGCTGCGCGACCAGGTCGCGACGCTCAAGCAGATCCAGGCGCGCCACTACGTCCACGGCGCGAGCGCCGACATGGACGTGCTCGGCTGCCGCATCGACAACGGCCTGGCCTGCGTCTCGGTGCTGTTCTTCCGCAACGGCATCAGCCTGGGCTCGCGCGACTTCTTCCCGCGCCTGCCGCTGGATGCGAGCGAGGCCGACGTGCTGGCCGCGTTCATCGCGCAGTACTACCTCGAACGGCCGTTGCCCGAGGAAATCATCGTCAGCCATTCCATCGAGGACCTGGACGTGCTGGCCGAGGCGCTGTCGACCCAGGCCGGGCGCAAGGTCGAGATCAAGGCCAATGTCCGCGCCGAGCGCGCGCGCTTCCTCGAGCTCGCGCAGAAGAACGCGACCGTCGCGCTGGCCGCGCGGCTCGCGAGCCGGCAGACCGTGCGCGACCGGTTCGAGAGCCTGCGCGAACTGCTCGAGCTCGACGAGACGCCGGCGCGCATCGAGTGCTTCGACATCAGCCACACGCTCGGCGAGGCAACCGTTGCGTCCTGCGTCGTGTTCGGCCCCGAGGGCGCCGAGAAATCGCACTACCGCCGCTTCAACATCGCCGGCATCGCGCCGGGCGACGACTACGCGGCCATGCACCAGGCGCTGGAGCGGCGCTACAAGCGCCTTACGGCCGGCGAGGGCGTGCTGCCGGACATCCTGCTGATCGACGGCGGCAAGGGCCAGGTCGCGCAGGCGCTGGCCGTGCTCAACGAGCTCGGCGTGACCTCGGTGCTCGTCGTCGGCGTGGCCAAGGGACCGGAACGGCGCGCCGGCCACGAGACCCTGATCCTCGGCGACAGCGGCCGCGAGATCTGGCCCGGTCCGGATTCGCCGGCCTCGCACCTGGTCCAGTCCATCCGCGACGAGGCGCACCGTTTCGCGATCACCGGCCATCGCCAGCGCCGCGAGAAGGCGCGCGAGAAGTCCAGCCTCGAGGAAATTCCGGGCGTCGGCGCGCGCCGCCGTTCGGCGCTGCTCAAGCAGTTCGGCGGGCTGTCCGGCATCGCCGCCGCCGGCGTCGAGGAACTCATGCAGGTCAAAGGTGTCAGCCGAGACCTGGCCGAGCGCATCTATGCGCGATTCCATGGCTGATCCGGGCGCCGCCGTGTCACACTGCCGACATCACGCCGCGCTCGGCGCCAGCCGCCAACCCGCCACAAGGAAGCCTTGGTGCGACCGATACGTCTGACCCTGCCGACGATACTCACGCTGTTCCGTATCGTGCTGCTGCCCGTGATGGTCGTCGTTTTCTACCTGCCGTTCCGCGGCGCGAACCTCGCGGCGGCCGCGATCTTCATCGCCGCGGCGCTGACCGACTGGCTCGACGGCTGGATCGCGCGGCGCTACGGCATGACCTCGGCGTTCGGCGCGTTTCTCGATCCGGTCGCCGACAAGCTCATGGTCGCCGTCACCCTGTTCCTGCTCGTGGAGCGCAATCCCTCGCAGATGCTCGCGGTCACGAGCGCCGTCATCGTCGGCCGCGAGATCAGCATCTCGGCGCTGCGCGAATGGATGGCCGAGATCGGCCAGCGCGCCAAGGTCGGCGTCGCCACGGTCGGCAAGATCAAGACCATCGTGCAGATGGTCGCACTCGTGGTGCTGCTGTATCAGCACGACTCGCCCGAGCTGCGCCTGTATCGCGTCGGCGAATACCTGCTCGTCGCGGCCGCGGCGCTGACGATCTGGTCGGCGCTCGTCTACGTGCGCGCGGCCTGGCCCGTGCTGACCGAGCGCGACCGCGGCTAGCGGCGTCCGGACGGCGTGGTCGTCGCGGCGCGCGTTGCAGTCGCAGGCGCAGGTTCCATGCGCCGTGCAGCGGGCGGTGCGCGAGGCGACGGCGATCTCTGCACGATGACGATTTCATTCTTGCAGACTGTTGACATCGCCCGGCCAATCCCTAAAATGCGCGGTCTCCGGTGCGGGAATAGCTCAGTTGGTAGAGCACGACCTTGCCAAGGTCGGGGTCGCGAGTTCGAGTCTCGTTTCCCGCTCCACGAATCCTCAAAACCTCGGCTCACCGAGGTTTTGTTTTTTCGGGGCGACATTCGGTAGGTAGAAGCCCGGAAATACGCAAGACGGCCTGGTGGCAGAGTGGTCATGCAGCGGCCTGCAAAGCCGTGTACGCCGGTTCGATTCCGACCCAGGCCTCCACTCGATAACGACAGTTGAATGCGGGAATAGCTCAGTTGGTAGAGCACGACCTTGCCAAGGTCGGGGTCGCGAGTTCGAGTCTCGTTTCCCGCTCCAGTATCAGGACCTCGCTTCGGCGAGGTTTTTTTTGGCCGGCGGCGCGACTGTTTCTTGCCCGCCGTTCATGCATTGCCGTTCGCCGGCGTGCGGCCATTCCAGGGCGGCGGGAAAAGCGCAGACACGGCATGAAAATCCGCGCGCGCCCTCGAAGCGCCCGCCCGAACGCGGCGATTCCGGTACGCTCGAGCGAAGCCTGTCATCGGCGGAGCAGGGCCGACGCGCCCGGTACGCGATTCGTCCGATTCGTACAAGACGGCAAAGACACTCGCGCGCACAGTGCGTGTGGATACGTGGAAAGCCGCGCCCGTCCATTGCGGATCCGATATCGCATGACCGTGCTCTGCTGCGAATCGTGGCGCAGCACACCGTGAATGCGGACCGCCGGAATCGGCGCGCCCGTCCGCCGAAGAGGTCACGACATGAACTCCGAACGCCCCGCTGCAGCCGTCGACCCGCGCGAGCCCTCGCTGCGCGATGCCTCGCTCGCCGACGTGTCGGCACGCGGATTTCCGCGACCGGACAGCGTGACCGCCGTGATCCGCCATCGCGTGCGCGCCGACGCACTGGCTGACTACGAACGCTGGCTCGAACGCATCGTGCCGGTCGCGCAGCGCTTCCCGGGCCACCGCGGCGTGGACGTGATCCGTCCGGTGGCGGGCTCGTCGCTGTATACCGTGACGATACGCTTCGATTCCCTCGCGCATGCGGACGACTGGTTCCAGTCCTCGGCGCGGCAGACCCTGCTCGCCGAGCTGCTGCCGCTGCTGTCGCAGGAGGAGCAGCGCGAGACCGTGACGGGTCTGGAGTTCTGGTTCCGTCCGGAACCCGGCCAGAAACCGGCCAGGCGCTACAAGCAGTTCCTGCTGACTCTGGCCGTGATCTACCCGCTGACCCTGCTCGTGCCGATGCCGATCCGTTGGCTCGCGCGGCGCTGGACCTGGCTCGACCACACGCTGCTGATCCATCTGCTCGTCGCGGCCGTCATCGTCGGACTCATGACCTACGTGCTGATGCCGCGGCTCACGCGCTGGCTCGCGAAGTGGCTGTACGGATGATGCGATGCGGGTGCGGAACCTGATTCGCCGGCGACCGGCGCCACGCGCGCCGAGCGTTGCTGTTTCATCTCGGCCCCAGGCGTTTTCGCTGCTGCCGGCTGCGATGCCCTTTCCGCTGAGCGCGGAATCGCGCATGCTTGCGCGCCTGCCCCGATGGCGAAATCGGTAGACGCAACGGACTTAAAATCCGTCGATCGCAAGGTCATGCCGGTTCGAGTCCGGCTCGGGGCACCACTCCGCGTTCTTCCGAACCGTCTGCAACGATGCCGGCACAGATGACGATCAGGCCGTGCGTCCGACCATCGGCAGAGCGGCCCGCCCAACGCACATGGCAACGCGAGCTTGCGCGGTACTGACGGCAGTCCTCCGGCGGCCGTGCTTTTTCCCGCGGCGACGGAGTCGTTGGTACGAAGCGCAAAGCCCGAACGCAGATGAGTCCTTCAGTTCCCGCGATCCGCAGAACTGCTTTGCCGAACGCCGCCGCGGCCGTCCGCCGGCTCCAGGCGCATTTTCCGCCGCCGCGTTTCGCGGTCGGCGAAGCCTGGTTCATGGGCGAGTCGCGCCGGTATTACGAAACGCTGCTCGATCCGCAGCGGGTCCGCGCGACGAATCCCGAGCTGCTGACGGCGCTCGCGGAAATCGGCTCGGGTCAGACGTGTTTCGGACCGCTGCCCGAATGGACGGACTGTGTGCATTCCGAACGATCGCCGGTGCGCTTCCGCAATGCTTACTGGCAGGGCGCCGAATGGATGGGGCGCGCTGGCGCCGGCGGGGAAGACAATTTCCCGTGTCGACCATTTCTGCCGCAGCGAAACCGCGAGTGTCTGATCGCGGGTTTCCGCACGCAGCTGGATGTCGAGACCGTCCTGCAGTGGCTCGTCGCGATCGAGGCCGCGGCGACGCAGAACGATGAAGCGCTGAGCTTGCGGGCCGAATTGGAGGAGGCGCTGATGCATTGCATCGAAGCCTATGCATTCCCTGCCCGCCCGGTGACGAGCGGCGACGACTGAACGATCGCGTCCGGTCGCTTCGGTTGACATTGCGTTCGCATCGCGTGTCATCGACGGCAGTCGTGCGCAGCATGGCGTTCAGCCGCAGGACACTGCGGTGCAACATCGTCGAGGCAAGCTTGGCGTCGCGGCAACCAGGGCCGCCAGGCCTCAGGGGGCTTCGCCATGCACGTCGTCGTTCGCCGCGTCGCGGCACTTTTCCTGTTCGCCGCCGCAGCCTCGCCGGCGATTGCGCAGAACACCGTCACCGGTGCCGGCTCGATCTTCGTCGAGCCTGTGCTGACGAAATGGGCCGCGCAGTGGTCGCAGCAGAAGAACGCAACGATTGCCTACGAAGGTGTGGGCTCCGGCGCCGGTATCGACAAGCTCAAGGCCGGACGCGTCGATTTCGCCGCGACCGATGCGCCGCTCAAGGACGGGGAGCTCAAGGCCGGCGGCTGGCGCCAGTTTCCGATCGTCGCCGGAGGCATCGTGCCGGTGACGAATCTGCGCGGCGTCGGCCGCAAGCGCGTGCGCCTGACCGGGCCGCTGCTCGCGCAGGTCTTCCAGGGCCGGATCACGCGCTGGAACGATCCGAGGCTGCAGGCCGTCAACGGCATGTTCACCTTGCCCGACGAGCCGATCACGGTCGTGCACCGCGGCGACAGTTCGGGCATCACTTACAACTTCACCGCCTATCTGTCCAAGGTCAGCCCCGAATGGGCGGCCGAACTCGGCACCGGCAAGACCGTCAAATGGCCGGTCGGCATCGCCGCCGAAGGCAATACCGGCCTCGGCCAGCGCGTCACCGAAACGCCGTTCTCGATCGGCTACGTCGAATACGGCTATGCGCTGCAGCACGAACTGCAGATCGTCAATCTCTACGCGACGGCCGAGCGCGCGATCTCGCCGACCCAGACCACGATCCGCAACGCGCTGGAATCCGCCGACTGGCGCAGCGCGGCGGAGTTCAACCTGCTGCTCGTCGGCATCCAGGGCACCGACACCTGGCCGATCGCCGCGAGCACCTGGATCGTCATTCCGCGCGATGCGCCGCGCTCGCAGAACTTGCGTGCGGCGCTGGCCTTCTTCGACTGGGCGCTGCAGCGCGGCGGCGAGACCGCCGATGCGCTCGGCTATACACCGCTGCCGCCGGGGCTGGTCGGGTTGATCCGGGAGTCGTGGAAGCGCTGAGAAAGACGACCAGCCTAGCCATGCGGCGGAGATCCTGCCGTTGCCGGTTCCAACCTCCGCACGGCGCTTGCGCGGGTGAGAGGCGCCGCATTCTCGCAGCAGGAGTAGATCCAGCCGGAGTGCCCTTCGCACCGCCGGAGATCTCTGCCGCGAGAGGCTTCGCGGCGCCTGGGAGCAGCCGACGTGGCGTTCAAGCTATTCGTTTCCTACGCGCGGGAAGACAAGTCCTATCGCGAGCAGCTCGGAAAGCACCTGGCGGCGTTGCGGCGTCCCGGACTGGTCGAGGTCTGGCATGACGGCATGATCGTGGCAGGGCAGCGTTTCGCCTCTGCCATCGACGCGCAACTGAACGCAGCTGACGTGATCCTGTTGCTCGTCAGCTCGGATTTCCTCGATTCCGACTATTGCTATTCGATCGAGATGCAGCGTGCGCTCGAGCGGGAACAGCGCGGTGAGGCCTGTGTGATTCCGGTCATCGTGCGCCCTTGCGCCTGGAAGCTGACCCCGTTTCACGGCTTGCAGATCGCCGCAGGCGAATGGCCTGCGCTGTCGCAGTGGCCGAATGTCGACGAAGGTTATGCGCAGGTGGTCCTGGCCGTGCGTGCCGCTATCGATGGTTTGGCGGCGCGACGTTTGGCGTCGCCGCCTCATTCGACGGCGCCGATTCCGGTCGCGGCAGTTCCGATGACGGCATCGAGGGTCTTTTCCGACGCCGAGCGTTTGAGTTTTCTGCGTCGGTCCTATGCCGATATAAGGCGGGCATTTGACGCATCGCTGCGACGGTTGTCCGCGCGCATGTTCGCCTGCGAAAGCGAACTTCGGCAGGTCGACGCGCATACCTTCACCTGCCACGTGCGCCGCGCCGATGCACCGCCGGTGGAATGCGCGGTCAGCCTTATACCGGAGCGGCGCTGCATCGCCTATTCCCATTCGGCCGCGTCGCGGGGACATGAGTTCGACGAGGGCGTGGGCGTCGATGCAGACGCGCAGCAGCTTTTCCTCTGCGTGTTCGGCCTGGATCCCGCAAGTGCCGGGCGCAGCCGCTTTGCATCGGGCGAAGCGGCGGAACTGCTCTGGGATCTGTTCGCGCGACGCCTTGTGTCGTAATCGCGCATCGGATTTGCGTCGGTATCGGCAGCGATGCCTGCGCCGACATGCTGCTCAATTCTGCCGGCACGGGCGTCGAGCGGGCACGCCATGACGCGAAAGGCCCTGCTCAATGTCTGCACGGACGCGGCTGCCGAACCGCTGGGTCGAGGAGATATGCGATGCACGATGAAACCACCGATAGCGCGACACCCCCGCCGGGCGCGACGGCCGAATCACTGGCCCGCGCGACGGAAAGAGCCGAAGCGGAGGCCGGCTTTGTTGCGCCGTCGACTGCGAGCGAAGCATCGACACCGGAAGCAGCGGACGACGCAGGCGGTGCCGGGTTCGCGGCAGCGGCGGCGGGCGAGACGAGCGGGTCGGCGGCGGCCGGTATCGGCGAAGAAGAAGCCGATCCCATCCATGTGGCGACGGACGGCGGTTGGGAAAGCGACGGGGTTTTCGGCGACGAGGGCGCGCGCACCGACGCAGCCGATCGCTTCGACGACGATCCTTATGCGCAGATCGATACCTGGCAGGACGATCTGATCGAGGCGGAGCCGCTGCCCGGCGGCGTTCCGGACGAAGAAGCCGACGCATTCACGGCGCAGGTCGCGGCGCTGCAGCGCCGGCGTTTGTTGCTGATACGCCATGCACCCACGCCGGCGGCCGAGGCACGCGCGACGGCGGTATTGCGTGCCGTGGTATCGGAGCTGCTGCGGCGGGAACCGCAACGACGGCCGCTGTCGAGCAAATACGATCGACCATTCGCGCCGCAAAGTCTGGCGCATACGCCTCAATGGCGCCGTGACCGGCAGCGCTCGGTGATCTATCTGTTCCGCAGCGACGACCCCGACAGCCTGGGATTCTTCAATCGCCAGATAGAGCCGGTGCGCCATCTGCGTGAGAGTCTGGTCGACAACGACAGCTACCTGCTGGTCACCGCGGCAATGCCCGAGACCGCGTCGCTGCGCGAGGAAGCGCTGCTCGTCGAGGAAGTCGCGCTGTGGCGTCTGCGCGAGGTACAACCGATGGTGCCAGCGGAAGCGCCGGTCATCCTCGAGGAACGCTTCGACGTCGTGCTGACCGCCTGTGCGGCGTTGTTCCCGGGGCTGGGCTTCGGCGAGTTCGCGAATCTCGTCGACAGGCTCGCGCCGGCGGCGCCGAGCGAGTGGGCGCGTCTGGAAGCGCCGCGTTCGCGTCATCAGCGCTGGTACGCCGGCGAGCGTGATGCGGTGCGCGCCGAACTGCATGTCGTATTGCGTGCGCCGCATACGCTGGAAGACGTGGCGACAGCCGACGCGAGCGCCGAGGCGGGTATGTACCTGGATACGCGCGAGCGTCGCGTCGGCATGCCGGATTGGCTCTATGAGCGCCATCTGTCGGTGCTCGACGAGATCGCGGGTCTGCTGGCCGACAGTTACTTCGTCGCGGGCATGTCTCCGCGTCAGGGGCTGGGTTATCGCCGCCTGCTCCTGCGTCTCGACGCACTGGGAGTGCGACGTATAGGTGTCGACGAAGTCATGCGTCACCTCTATTCCGGCCTCGACGACGGCCAACTGCACCGGCGCTTTCGTCGCGTCACCGAACTATTGAACGAGATGGCCAATATCGGCAGTACGCGCCAGTTTGTCGCGCGCTGTCTCGGCGAGATCGCCAAACTGCTGTACGTCGGCGAGACAAGGCTGGTGCAGTCGCTGCAGAATTTCGGCACGCTGGCGCAGCTAGGCGCCCAGCGCGCTGCGCCATATGCACCGGCGTTCTGGGAAAAGGTTCGCATGCGCGCCGAATGCGGGACCATCCTGGCGAAACTTCGCACCAGTCACTGGGATGTCCTCCACCTGCTGCTCATGCAGAACTTCGTGGAGCCGTCCTCGGTGATAGGTCTGATCGTGTGCGAAGTCGAGCGCAGCAACCAGGCGCACCAGGACTGGGTGACCGCGGCGCGCCTGAAGCGCGGCCAGCGCCCCATGGTTTCCTACGCGCGCATGATCGTCCGCGACATGCTGCGCTCGGTCCTGCGGGGCTCGCCTGAAACCTGGCTGACTTACGCGGAGGCTGCCGTCAAGCATTGCCGCGCGGGCGGGACCGTGGGCGCTCATTCGCGCTGGCTTGCGCGCGATTTCATCGCTTCGCTCGGAGAGTCCTGTCATCAACTGGCCGGCGGCCGCTCACCGTCCGAACTGTACCGAGCGCTGCTGGGCACATTGTCCGCACGCGAGCGTCTGGCGGCGCTGCTCGCGCAACTGTTCGAAATCACCGCGGTGCAGGAAGGTCCGCCGCGCGACGGCGACGTCGACGCCAAGACATCCGTGTCGATCTATCGCTGGCTGGCGTTGGGTCTGTTGCACCACGCAGCGGCCACGACGGAGCAGTTGATCGAACTCGTCAGCGGTTTCTCGAAGCCCTGGATCTTTGCGCTGCGGTCGCCGCAGCAGCGCGACGCGGTGCAGGCGGCGCAGCAGCAACAGCAGGGGCTATTGGCCGCACGCCGGCGCCAGCACGGCAACGAAGCGGCCCTGCGCCGCACCGAAGAATCCCTGCAGTCGCTGCAGATCCTTCTGCGCAGCTGGCAGCACGCGGCGAGCGCGCGGCGGCAGGCCCGATCCGCGGCGACCTGAACTTCGACGGAGAACCTTCGCATGAGCTCTTACTGTCTCAACGATTTCCTGCGGCCCATTGTCGCCGCCACCTTCTCGCCGAAGGCCAACGGCGCCGGCCATCACCTCGTCTTCAGGAACGGCGAGTTCGAGCCTTATCGGCCGCGCCAGTTCGGCTGGCTGCGCGGCGACCTGTCCGGTCATCACGTCTTTGTGCGTGACCTGCGCGGTCCCAAACAGGTGAAGAACTGGCTGTTCCGCTGGTCCGAGGGCACCAGCGCCATCGAGCTGGAATTCGACGCGAATTTCGAGATCTACGCGCGAGGGCTTGAAGAGTCCCGCGCTTTGGCGAAGGCCCTGTTGAGCGGACCGGACAGCGCCGGCGACACGCTGCATGCGCTGATCGCGCGGGAGCTGCATCGGCGGCTTGGCCGGCTGCTGGAGGAATGCGAGAGGTCCGGCGACAGCCTGCACGACTGCTTCAGGCCCGCGGCCGACGGCTTGAGCCAGCGGCGCGAACTCGACGAAGACGTCGGCAAGGCCGTCGCCGACGAGCTGAATGTACCCTTTCGCATCGGTTTCCAGATGCGCGATCCGGCGCCGCGCCAGATCGATCTGCGCTGCAGCCACACGTTCAGGCTCAGGGACCGCGCCGCCGTTTGCGAAGTCGTGACGACGGCGCTGCTGCAGCTGGACAATTTCCAGGCGCACAAACGCAGCGGTCTGCATGATGAGGCGGCCATCCGTGCTGCCGTCGAGCGCCAGGTCGCCGAAGCCGTGAAGGAACTGCTGTTCGACAAGCGTTATTACTCGGTCGCCCGAGCCTTCGCCGGCGAAGATAATGCGATCGGCATCGACATGGAACGACGCCTGCATGGTTTCGCTCAATCCATCGGCTATCGGATCCGGCCAGTCAACGCGTTGCTGGACATTCCCGCGACGGCACTGTTCCGCGGATTGTCCGTCGAGGTGCCGGCAGGCGAGGCCTATCAATTGCACACCAGCGGATTCGCCGAAGTTTCACTCAGCCTGCGCGTACGCGCAGGCGACGACGATGAGGCGATCGCGCGACTGATCGGCTCCGACGTGACCGACGTGGCCGAACCGATAGAGGCGCTGGTGAGACGCTGCTGTCGCGAGACGCTGGCGCGCTTCACGTATTCCAAGGTCAGCGTGCGGTTCGACGAGGAGGTTCGGCCGGAGCTGGAAAACAACATTCTGCGAGAACTGGCCGGCTACGGACTGCAGGCGAACATCACGCGTCTGCGTTCTGAGCCTACCGAGGATGCGATGCGTTTCATGGAGCTGCGCCGGATGCCGGCCATCGATTTCGTCGTCAAGGTTCCGCCGCAGGCCGACATGGGCGATGCCGACGAGGTCGAGGTCCACGGCGTCATCGACATCCTGGGTGCTGCTGAGGACGACTATGCTTGGCTGCGCTTCCAGTCGGGCAATTTCGGCTACCGGCGCGATTCTGCGCGGAGTCTCGACGACATGCGCGCTCAGGCGGCGCGCCGCGGGGTGACCGACATCGACAGGAAGGACCGGCGCGCACTCGCCGTCGCGATCGAAGTCGCGGAAATCAAGCATCGCGTCGTGGCGACTCTGCGCAACGAGATGGCCATGTGGTCCAGTCTTGCCTATGTCTGGGCTCGGGCGGAAAACGCTGCCGACATCGAGCAGCGTGCGAATGCGGCAGTCGCTCGGGCGATCGCCGACGAATTCGGTCTGCGTGTGCATCTGCGCGGCTTCGGCCGTGGCGACACGCTCAGCGCAAACACCGCGCGCGCCGCGCGCGAAGCCAAGCTGCGTGCTGAGCGGGAGGCCATCGAACAGCTCGCCCAGAAGCGCAAGACGCATCTGCTGCAGAAAAGCGAGATGCTGCACAACCAGGAGCTCGAAGCATTGCAGCGTCTGGACAGATTGAATGGCGACATCCTGGCCAATCCGCTGGACCTGGATCACGAGACTTTGCGTCTGCGCGCCGAGAAGCTCGCGGCGGAAGCGCGAGACGAAGTGCAGCAATGGGAAATGCAGCTCAGTCGCCCTGCGGCGTCGCCGTCGTCGTCGGTACCGCGCTGGCAGCCGCCGCCCCTCCCTGAGCGCGGCGACAGCCGGGCTCGGCTCGACGGCGAGCCGGCACCGACCGCGCCTCTGCCGGGGCCGGCGGACGACAGATCGGCGCCGCCGGCCCCGGAAAGATAGCCGGCGAGTCCTGAGGACACGTCCTTTCTCGCGGCGACGATTGGGGGACGGCAGCTCGTCCCCGCCGTGCGGCTGGCCGCTCCGCGATCGTGGCCTAAGATCCGGACTGCTTATCGGCGAAGCGGTGTGCGGTCGTGATCGTCTCGACGGTGGTCAATCGGCGCTCCCGCCTGATGCTGCCGCTACGGCTCCGCCACGATTGACGTTGCGGACTCCGATCGAGCAGGGCCGCCTTGGCGGCCAGGGATTGCGATTGCGCCGGCGCTCAAACCGTAGTCGGATCACGTACGGGCTGCGTGACGCGCGGAATCACCTCGAGCAGTTCCTCCACCCAGCGGTCCATGGTCGGTGTGTGGCCGTCGATGATCTCGATCAGATGACGTTTCATCACGCGGGCGGCTTTGGCCTGCTGGGCGAAGCCGTCGCGCTCGAAGCGCTGGACCAGTGCATCCACGGTGTCGAGTACCGCGGCGGCCGGGAGACGCCGGAGTTGGCCGAGTTCCTGCAGATAACGCTCGCGGGCGCGTCCGAGATCGCCGCTGGCCGCCGCGAGCCGGTTGCGATAGGCCGCATACGCACCGGCGTCGTTGCGGCTGGCGGCCATCATCTCGTCGGCGACGTGCTGTTTCATGCGCAGGTCGGCGATGTCCTTGGCAATGCGGGAGGCCGAAAGGACCAACGCTTCGGTGCTGGCCGGGTCGCTGGGCGGCACGGACGGCGGCGCAATCGTGATGCGGTGATCCGGCGTTGCAGCCACATTGGGCAGTACCAGGGTGAAGTGCCGCTTCGGCTTCTGGTGGGAAGCGTCGCGCAGTAGCGTCACCTTCATGTGCTTGCGGCGTTCGCCGGGCGCGAAATGTAGCTGGCCGCGTGCACCGACGTAGTCGCTGCTCTGCAGCGCGGTGCCGTCGCGGGTCTCATACTCGACATCCACCGCAGCCGCCAGCAGCGCATCTCGGCGGATTTCGATTTCGACGGTCTGGCCGTCGTCGCTGGTTTCGGTTTGCGCCTGCGCGAAGCGGATATGTGCCAGCGGCGGCGGCCGGTACCAGTTCTGCAGGGCCTGCGCTGCCGTCACGCCGACGGCGGCAATCGCGCCGGCAGCCAGGGCTGTGGCCAAGGCTGACGCGCGCCGGTCGCGGTCCTCACCTCGCACGAGAGCCGCGTTGCAGCCCGGCTCGAGGCGACAGCATCCGTCGGCCCGCGCGTATTCAGCCTGCGAGAAAATGCGATCGTTCAGCGCATGGGAGCAGCGATGGTTCACGCACCAGTATTGCGGGCGGCGTAGCCAGGCCACGACGTCAGTTCTGCAGCAGCGCGACGACCTCGCGCTGCAGCTGGCCGTTGCGCCGGTTGGCCCGGTCGACCGCGATGCGGCGGCTCGCGACGTCGCCGTCGGACGGCGCGGGCGTGGCGGCCTGCGTCGCGAGCCATTCGCCGTTTCCGGCAAGCAGTGCCTGAAGGCGCCGACGCTCGCCATCGTCGAGCCGGCGCAGCCGCATCAGCGCGCGCAGTCGTGCGTCGAGGTCGCGGTTTTCCTGGCGCAGCCGTTCGAGCTCCTGCTGCAGCTGCCGCGCCTGCGCGTCCAGATCGTCGTGTCGTTCGCGCAGCGCATCGCCACGGGCCTGTTCGTCGGCGATGCGGTCGCGCGCGGCCATGTCGCGGTGCGTCAGCTCGTGCTGACGCTCGCGCGCCTTGCTCTCGCTCCAGCCGAACAGGCCACCCTGCTGCGGGTCGCCCGTCGTGGCGCAGCCCGACAGCAGCGCGAGTGCGACGAACGCCGCGGATACTTTCGGAGTCGCGCGCATCAGTAGGCCCGCCGTTCGTCGATCTGCTGCAGCTGCAGCCGCGCGAGTTCCAGTCGCCGCGTCTGTTGTTCGAGATCGCGCAGACCGGCTGCGACCAGCTGCAGGCCTTCGGACGGCTCCTGCTCGGCGTCGCGTCTGTCCTTTACGTCCTGCGCCTCGGTCGCGGCGATCAGCGCGTCCTGTCGCTGCATTTCCTCTTTCATCTGCTCAAGCTGGCGCTCGACCGATTCGACCAGCGCGCTGAGCTTCTGCTGATTCTCCGTCTGCGTCAGGCGCCGGGCTTCCGCCGAATCCTTGGCCGACTGCAACTGCGCCACCGCGGCGCCGAGCTCGGCGACCTCGCGTTCGATCTGCTCGTTCTGTTCGCGCGTGGATTCGACCAGTGCGGCGGCCCGCTGCGCCGACAGGCGCAGCTCTTCTTCGCGCTGGGCGTAAGCGGCTTTCTTGTTCGCGACCCGGTTGCCGACGACGGCGCCGACGATGCCGCCGAGCAGCGCGCCGACGACGGTACCGCGATCGTTGCCGGCGATCGCGCGACCCAAGGCAGCGCCGGCCGCCGCGCCGGCCGCAGTCCCTTCAGCGCGCGTGCGCTGCCGATCGGTCGCGCAGGCGCTCAGCGAGAGGCCGAGCAGGCCGATCAGGAACAGGCGAGGGAACGAACGGATCGACGACGACATGGACACCTCCGGCTGGGAGCGGCGGCGCGCGCGGCGCCGCCCGGCTGATGTCGTCTACTGCCTTCGGGAATCCGGTTCTCTCACTTCGATGCGCGTGGCGCGCGCGTCGCTGCGATCGGTAGCGCGGCTCAGTCCCCGCCGCCACCGCATCCGCCGCAGCCGCTGCTGCAGCTGCTGCCGCTGTCGGAGGAACAACTGCTGCCGCTCGAGCAGCCGCTGCTGCTCGCGTTGGCCGCGCGCGACTCGTGAAATTCCGCATAGGCCGTGCCGGCCAGCACCGTGGTGCCGGCCAGCGCGACGGCCAGGCCGATGTCGCCGTCGCGCGGCGCGCGCCGCGCATGCGCGTGGCGGCGGTTGAGCTCGGCCAGCAGCGAATCGCCGGCGCGCGTGCGTTCGGGGCGGCGGAACAGCAGCATCGCCGTCGCGATGCCGACGAGCAGGGTCAGCACCAGCAGGAAACCGACCGGGCGGTCGCGCTCGATGCCGACGGCGATCTTGGCCAGGCCGAGCAGTTCCAGCAGCGCGAACGGCAGCGCGCTGGCCAGACCTATGCTCCAGCGCTGGCCTTCGGTCAGCAGCAGCCCGCGCGAGCACAGCAGGTCGCGCAGGCGCTGCAGCCGCGGCCTCACATGACGCACTATGCGCGGCAATGCCGGATCGGCGGCGGCCGCACGGGCGATTTCGTCGAGCGGGTAGTCGCGCACGTCCTGCGGGCGGGGCACCTGGAGACGGCGCTTGCGCGCGTCCCACTGCGCCTGCTTGTCCGCGAGCAGGCTCGCGACGCCGGCGTCGACGACGCGCAGGGTGCCGCCGGCCAGATAGGCCACGGCCCAGGTATCCAGCGCCGGGCCGCGCGGGACCGCATCGGAATCGCCGCGGAACCGGCGGCGCACGAGCACGACGATGCCGATGCAGGCGGCGATCAGGACGAAGTAGAGCAGCAGGAAGGTCGGGCCGTCGTAGTCCAGCGGATTCGTCGGCAGCGCCTGCAGCAGCGGCGCGATGCCGAGCAGCAAAGTGGCGGCGAGCAGCTGCGCCCGGTTCGGCCGCGGCAGCGCCGGCTTGGGCAGCAGCCAGCCGCGCGCGAGGTCGACGCGGCGCCAGCGCGCCGGGCTGGCCGTCTGCGCGCGCGCGTCGGGCCAGTAGTCCGCGGGCGGCGGACCGACCC
>NZ_JANFVR010000085.1 GCF_024609805.1 Tahibacter caeni
CGCCGGTCTGCAGCGCCAGCTCGGCCGCGCCGACGCGCAGGTCGGTCTCGGCCGGCCGCAGCGCGATCAACCGCTGCAGCAGCGGCAGCGCGGCCTCGGCGTCGCCGCCGCGCGTCAGCAGGCCGGCCAGATTGCGCAGCGCGTCGGCATGCGCCGGATCGCGCCGAAGTACCGCGCGATAGCCCTCGACCGCCGCCGCCGCATCGCCGCCGATTTCCTGCAGATAGGCTTCGTGGAAACGGATGACGAGATCATCGGGCCAGCGCCGGGCCGCGTCCTGCAGCAGCTGCAACGCGAGCGCTGCGCGGCCCGCCTGGAACGCGCTGACCGCCGTCTGCAGCCAGAGCCCCGGCTGCTGCGGCTGCCATTGCAGGCAGCGCCGCAGCGGCGCGAGCGCCGCTGCCGCATCGTTGCGCTGCAGGGCGGCCTGCGCTTCGCGCCAGGCCGCGTCGAACGCCGCGCGCGGCTCGCTCATGCGGTGGTCGTTCGACGCGGCAGTTGCGGCATCAGGCCGCCGCCAGCAAAGCGTTGACGCGGCGCACGAAACCGGCCGGGTCGTCGAGCTGGGCGCCGTCGAGCAGCTGCGCCTGTTCGAACAGCAGCAGGCTGTATTCGCCGGCGCGCGCGGTATCGGCTTCGGCTTCGATGCGGCGGACCAGCGTGTGCTGCGGATTGATCTCGAGCACCGGCTTGCTCGCCGGCAGCTCGTGGCCGGCTTCGCGCATCAGGCGCTGCATGTGCGAGGCCATGTCGTATTCGTCGAGCACGAGGCAGGACGGCGAATCGGTCAGACGCTGGCTCACGCGCACGTCGCGCACGCGCTCGCCGAGCAGCTGCTTGAGCTTGGCCACGACCGGCTCGGCAGCCTTGGCCGCTTCTTCGCGCGCGGCCTTGTCGTCGGCGCCGGGCAGCGCGTCGAAGTCGATGTCGCCCTTGGCCGCATTGCGCAGCTTCTTGCCGGCGTATTCGCTCAGATAGCCCAGCATCCACTCGTCGATGCGGTCGAACATCAGCAGCACTTCGACGTTGCGCGCGCGCAGCGCCTCGATCTGCGGACTGCCCTTGGCCGCCGCATAGCCGTCGGCGCTGACGTAGTAGATCGCATCCTGGCCCACCGGCATGCGCGCGATGTAGTCGTCGAACGACACGGTGCGCGCCTGGCCTTCCGAGGCCGTCGAGGCGAAGCGCAGCAGCTTGGCGATGCGCTCGCGGTTGGCGCCGTCCTCGGCGATGCCCTCCTTCAGCACGTTGCCGAAGGTGTCGATGAAGGCCTGGAATTTTTCCTTGTCGTCGGCGGCGAGCTTTTCCAGCAGGTCCAGCGTGCGCTTGACGCAGGCCGCGCGGATCTGCGCGACCAGGCGGTTGTCCTGCAGGATCTCGCGGCTGACGTTCAGCGGCAGGTCGTCGGAATCCACGACGCCGCGCATGAAGCGCAGATAGGCCGGCAGCAGCTGCTCGCTCGCGTCCATGATGAACACGCGGCGGATGTACAGCTTGAGGCCCTTGCGCTCGTCGCGGCCGCTGAACATCGCGTCGAACGGCGGCTTGGACGGCAGGAACAGCAGCAAGGTATAGCTCTGCGAGCCCTCGACGCGGTTGTGGGTCCAGGCCGCGGCGTCGTTGAAGTCGTGCGACAACGACTTGTAGAAGCCCTGGTAGTCCTCGTCCTTGAGCTCGGACTTCGGCCGCGTCCACAGCGCGGCGGCATGGTTGACCGTCTCGAACTCGTCGGTGGACTCGCCGTCCTTCTGCACCGGCAGGCGGATCGGGAACGCGATGTGGTCGGAATACTTGGAGATCAGGTCGCGCAGCTTCCAGGCGCTCAGGAATTCGCTCTCGTCCTCTTTGAGATGCAGTATCACGCTCGTGCCGCGCGGCGCTTCGATCGCATCGATCGTGTATTCGCCGGTGCCGTCGGATTCCCAGCGCACGCCCTCGGCGGCCGGGCCGCCGGCGCGACGCGTGATCAGGGTGACCTTGTCGGCGACGATGAACGCGGAATAGAAGCCGACGCCGAACTGGCCGATCAGCTGCGTGTCCTTGCGTGCGTCGCCCGACAGCGATTCGAGGAAGCGCCGCGTGCCCGAACGCGCGATCGTGCCGATGTTCTCGATGACCTCGTCGCGGCTCATGCCGATGCCGTTGTCGCGCAGGGTCAGGGTGCGCGCCGCGGCGTCGAACTGGATGTCGATGTGCAGGTCCGCGTCGCCCTCGGTCAGGGCCGGATTCGCCAGCGCTTCAAAGCGCAGCTTGTCGCAGGCGTCGGAGGCGTTGGAGATCAGCTCGCGCAGGAAGATTTCCTTGTGCGAGTACAGCGAATGCGTGACCAGGTGCAGGACCTGGGCGACTTCGGCTTCGAACTTGCGGGTCTGTGCGGTGGATTCGGTCATGGTCGTGACGGGCCTGAGAACGAAAACGATGCCGGCGGTATGGGGCTGCGGGCCGGCGATTCAACTGCGCCGCGCCGGATTCCGGCGCGCCGGGCGGCGGGGCCGGCGCGGCAACGAATTCCACAACGCAAAAAGCCGCCCAACGGCGGCTTTTTGCACTGCAACGAAAACGGCTTACTCGGACTTGCCGCCGTGCTTGGCCAGGTCTTCCTGGATGCGCGCCGCCTTGCCCTCGAGACCACGCAGGTAGTACAGCTTCGCGCCGCGCACCTTGCCGCGACGCTTGACCGAGACCGAGTCGATCACGGAACTGTGGGTCTGGAACACGCGCTCGACGCCGGTGCCGTGCGAGATCTTGCGCACCGTGAAGGCCGAGTTCAGGCCGGCGTTCTTCTTGGCGATGCAAACGCCTTCGTAAGCCTGCACGCGCTCGCGGTTGCCTTCCTTGACCTTGACGTTGACGACGACCGTGTCGCCCGGACCGAAGTCCGGCAGGGAACGCTTGATCTGGGCGGCTTCGAACTGCTGAAGGAGGTTGCTCATGACACTCACCAATCTGGTCTTGAATTATGTTTCCGGCGCCGTGCCGGCCCTGGGCTCTTGATGCGGCGCCGCCTCTGGCGGCGCCGCACCGGCCGCGAGCCACTCGCGGCGGAATTCGTCCAACAACGCGCGCGACGTCTTGTCGAGCGTGACACGCGCCAGCAGATCCGGGCGGCGCAACCAGGTTCGACCGAGCGATTGCTTCAGGCGCCAACGCCGGATCATCGCATGGTTTCCCGATTGCAGCACGGCCGGGACTTCACCCAGTTCGTCCTGCATCGGCCGTGTGTAATGCGGGCAGTCGAGCAGGCCGTTCGCGAACGAATCCTGTTCGGCCGACGCCGCATCGTTCAGCGCGCCTTCCTGCAGCCGGCCGACCGCGTCGATCAGCACTGCCGCACCCAACTCGCCGCCGGACAGCACGTAGTCGCCGATGGAAATCTCCTCGTCGACCTCGTGCGCCAGCAGGCGCTCGTCCACCCCTTCGTAGCGGCCGCACAGCAGGATCAGACGTTCCTGCCGCGCGAGCTCGGCCACTTTGGCCTGAGTCAGCCGCGTACCCTGCGGACTCAGGTAGATCGTCCGCGCCGTGCCCGCGGCGGCCTGCCGCGCCGCCGCCAGCGCAGCGCGCAGCGGCGAGATCAGCATGACCATGCCCGGACCGCCGCCGCAGGTACGGCCGTCGACGGTACGGTAGTTGTCGGTGGCGAAGTCGCGCGGATTCCACGCTTCGACGCCGAGCAACCCGCGTTCCTGCGCGCGGCCGATGACGCCGACCGCCGCGCACTGGCGCACAAACTCGGGAAACAGCGTGATAACGTCGATGCGCATCGCGCTGCCTCGCTCAGAAATCCGGATCCCAATCGACGACGAGGCGTCGCGCGTCGAGATCTACCTGCTTGACGTAATGCTCGAGCACGAACGGGATCATGCGTTCGCGCTCGGCGTCGCGGACCACGAGCACGTCGTTGGCCCCGGTCGCGAACAGATGCGATACCTGGCCCAACGCAACGCCGTCGACCGTCGCGACATCCATGCCTTCGAGGTCGGTCCAGTAATACTCGCCGGGTTTCGGCGCCGGCAGCGCCGAACGCAGCACCCAGATCTCCGTACCGATCAGCGCCGCCGCCTGGTCCCGGTCGTCCACGCCGGGCAAGGTCGCGATCATTCCTTTGCCCTGCTCACGGCCGCGGCAACCGCGGATCTCGCGTTCGCCGCTGCCGGATTTCAGGATCCACGGCTGGTAGCGGAAGATCTGCGTACGCGGATCGGTCCAGGATTCCAGCCTGACCGCGCCGGCCGTCCCCGACACTCCGACTATCCTGCCGACGAGAACGCGGCGTTCCACTTCCGCGCTCCCGTTCCGTGACGCTTAGGCGGCAGCCGCGGCGACCTGCTTGGCGGCCTGCTTCAGCAGCGCGCGCACCTTCTCGGTCGGCTGGGCGCCCTTGGCGATCCACTCGTTCGCCCGCACGACGTTGAGTTCCAGCGGAACTTCCTTGCCGGCGGCGATCGGGTTGAAGAAGCCCAGGCGTTCGATGCTACGGCCGTCGCGGGCATAGCGCTCGTCGGCGACGACGATGTGATAGAACGGACGCCCCTTGGCGCCGCCGCGGGACAGGCGAATCTTGACCATTGCGTGATCTTCTCTATGAGATTGGGCCGGTCGCGGACGCAACGAGCCCCGGGAAACGCGGCATTCTATGCCAAGGCCCGCGGAAATTCAAAGCGGGGTCGGCGAGTCTACCGCATCGTGAGTCTACGGTCCTGTACCGCGGACCGGCCGCGCCTCAGCGCATGAGCCCGCCGCCGCCCGGAAAGCCGCCGCCGCCCATACCCTTGAGCGCGCCGGACATCTGCCGCATCAGCCCCTTGAGGCCGCCGCCGGAAAGCTTGGACATCATCTTTTCCATCTGCTGGTACTGCTTGAGCAGCTTGTTGACGTCCGACGGCTGCATGCCCGAACCGCGTGCGACGCGCGCCTTGCGCGAGCCGTTGAGCAGGTCCGGATGGCGCCGTTCCTTCTTCGTCATCGAATTGATGATCGCGATCATGCGGTGCACTTCGCGGTCGTTGGCCTTGGCCTTGACGTGCTCGGGCAGGTTGGACACGCCGGGCAGCTTGTCCATCAGCGAGCCCAGGCCGCCCATGTTCAGCATCTGCTGCAGCTGGTCGCGCATGTCGTTGAGGTCGAAGCGCTTGCCCTTCATGACCTTCTCGGCCAGCTTCTGCGCCTTTTCCTGGTCGACCTTCTGCTCGACCTGCTCGACGAGCGACAGCACGTCGCCCATGCCGAGTATGCGCTGCGCGAGGCGGTCCGGATGGAACGGCTCAAGCGCCTCGGTCTTCTCGCCGGCACCGATGAACTTGATCGGCCGGCCGGTGATGTAGCGCACCGACAGCGCGGCGCCGCCGCGCGCGTCGCCGTCGGTCTTGGTCAGCACCACGCCCGACAGCGGCAGCGCCTCGGCGAAGGCCTTGGCGGTATTGGCCGCGTCCTGGCCGGTCATCGCGTCGACGACGAACAGGGTTTCGATCGGCTTGAGCTCGGCGTGCAGGGCCTTGATCTCGGCCATCATGTCGGCATCGACGTGCAGTCGGCCCGCGGTGTCGACGAGCAGCACCTCGGCGAAATTCTTCTTCGCCGCGTCGAGCGCGCCGCGCGCGATCGCGACTGGGTCCTGCTCGCCGGTGGAAGGATGGAACAGTACGCCGACCTGCTCGGCCAGCACGCGCAGTTGCTCGATCGCGGCCGGACGGTAGACGTCGCAGCTGACGACCATGACCTTCTTTTTCTTGCGCTCCTTGAGGAAGCGCGCGAGCTTGACCGTCGTCGTCGTCTTGCCGGCGCCCTGCAGGCCGGCCATCAGCACGACGGCCGGCGGCTGGGTCGCGAGATTGAGATCGGTATTGACCGTGCCCATGAGCGCGGTCAGCTCGTCGCGGACCACGCGGACCAGGGCCTGGCCCGGCGTCAGGCTCTTGAGCACGTCCTGGCCGACCGCGCGCACCTTGACGCGCTCGATCAGCGCCTGCACGACCGGCAGCGCGACGTCGGCTTCGAGCAGGGCGATGCGCACCTCGCGCAACGACTCGCGGATGTTTTCCTCGGTCAGGCGGGCGCGGCCGCGCAGGCGCTCGATGGTGGAAGACAGGCGCTGGCTCAGGGACTCGAACATGTGCGACGGGGACGGCTGGGCAAAAGGGCGTGGAGTATAGCAGCGCAGCCCGCCGCGGGCTCGCCGGCCGGCTCCGAGCCGTATCCATGCCTCGCCCGTCCGCGCACGGCCTGTGCCAAACTCGCGGCATGCCGACCCTCGTCCTGTCCATCGTGGCGGTCGCCGCCTACCTGGCCGCCACCCTGCGCATCGCTCTGCCGGCGCTGCGCGGCGGCGTACCGCCGCGCGTCCAGGGACTGGCCCTCGCCGCGGTCGGCGTGGCGACCCATGCGGGCTATCTGCTGGCCGCGCACCGCGGCGGTCTGGACCTGCACTTCTTCGCCGCGCTCAGCGCCGTGTCGATGCTGATCGCCGGCACCACCCTCGCCGTCAATCTCGCGCGGCCGGTGGACGCGCTCGGCGTGCTGGTATTCCCGCTGGCTGCCGCCCTGCTCGCCGTCGACGCCTGGATCGCGCCACCCACCCATCCCGCGGCGATGGGCTGGCAGATCAAGCTGCACGTGATCGTGGCCCTGCTCGGCTACGCACTGCTCAGCGTCTCGGCCGTGCTCGCGCTGCTGCTGCTGGTGCAGGAACGCGCACTGCGCAACCGCGACATCGCCAATCACTGGCTGCGCGTGCTGCCGCCGCTGACCCTGACCGAGAACCTGATGTTCCGCCTCGTCGCGGCCGGCTTCGTACTGCTGACCGCGACCCTGCTCAGCGGCGTGCTGTTCGTCGAAAACCTGTTCGCCCAGCACCTCGTGCACAAGACCACGCTGTCGATCGCCGCCTGGATCGTGTTCGGCACCCTGCTGCTCGGCCGCTGGCGCTTCGGCTGGCGCGGCCGCCGCGCCGTGCGCCTGCTGCTCAGCGGCATGGGCGTGCTGCTGCTGGCGTTCTTCGGCAGCAAGTTCGTGCTCGAACTGCTGCTGGCGCACGGCGCCTGAGGCGGTCCGCGGCTTGCCCAGAGTCGCGCCGGGAGCGCAGAATCGCTCCGCTAGCCAGCACTTATACGATTGACTTGAGGATGTTTCCCAAGCCATGAAGCCCGATCCCGCCGCCGAGCGCCGCCGCTTTCAGCGTTTCAATTTCGAGGGTACGGTACGTCTGTACTCGGGCACGGCGATGTGGGAGACCAAGCTCGTCGACGTCTCGCTCAAGGGCGTGCTGATCGAGCGGCCGGCAGACTGGAGCGGCAAGATCGGCGGCGGCTACCGCATGGACCTGCGCATCAACAACAGCGTCATCATCAGCATGGGCGTGTCGATCGCCCACATCATGCCGCACCGCCTGGGCTGCCGCTGGGAAAAGATCGACCTCGACAGCTTCGCCCAGCTCAAGCGCCTGATCGAGCTGAACCTCGGCGACCCGGCCCTGCTGAACCGCGAGCTGTCCGCCCTCGGAAGCTGAACGACCGATCCGCCATCAAGCGGGCTCGGCCGCATTTTTAGATGGCCTGCTCCATCCACCTCATGCATGTTGCACCGCATGAAAACGTCCGCCAGCCGAACCGCCCCCATGAGCTTCTACCGGTCCCGCCGTCCGCCCGAGCGCCTGCGCTTCGGTGCCGCAAACGACGCTCCGACGCCGAATGGCGAGCTGCTGACCGCCCGTGACGGCACCGTCTTTCATCTGCGGGCCATCCATGCCGACGACGTTGCTGCATTGCAACGCGGCTTCGCCCATCTGAGTCCCGACGAAGTGCGCATGCGCTTCCTGCACACGCTGACCGCGCTGCCCGACCAGCTGGCCCAGCGCCTGTGCCGGCTGGACCCGGAGCAGGAAATGGCCTTCGTCCTGGTCGACCCGCCCGGCACCGACGAACCCGAAATCCACGGCGTTGGCCGGGCCTATATCGATCCGAACACCGACAGCGCCGAGTTCGCGCTGATCGTCCAGCGCCGCTTCACCGGCCAGGGCCTCGGCAGCTACCTGCTGACCCGCGTCATCGACGCCTGCCGCGCCCGCGGCGTGCACGAGATCTGGGGCGACGTGCTGACCGAGAACCACGCGATGCTGGAACTCTGCGACGAGTTCGGCTTCCGCCGCGAAGGCGTGTTCCACGACGCATCGCTGACCCGGGTGCGCCTGGCGCTCTGAGGGTCGGAACGACCGGCGCCGGAGCGCCCGCAAGCCCGGCGGCTTCCCCGCCTTCCCGCAACGCTCGCACCCGGGCGTCGCAGGTTTTTTCCGGCCGAAAGAACGATCCGGCGGCCGAGGCGGCTGCAACGCCCGAGGACAACGAGTCACCCGCCTCGGCGCACGCGACCGCAGACCGCACCCGGACAACGGCCGCGATGGCCAGTCGCCGGGCGGGGCACTAGACTACGCGGTCCTGCTGCCGCCGCCTCGGGCCGGCAGCGTCCATGCGTATCGCGATGACTGCCACCCTGCTCCGCCCGCCGCTGCCCAAGTCCGCCAAAGTCCGCCGCTACTGGGAGAACCCGCCCGGTTCCAGCTTCGCGCTGCTGCTGGCGGAAACCGCGCGCAGCCATGCGGGACTCGTCGTCGCCGTCACACGCGACACCCAGTCAGCGCACACGCTGGAAACCGAACTCGCAAGCTTCGTCGGCGACGGCACCGAAGTACTGCATTTTCCCGATTGGGAAACCCTGCCGTACGACCTGTTCGCCCCGCATCCGGAAATCGTCTCGCAGCGCATAGCAACCCTGTACCGGCTGCCCGCGCAGACGCGCGGCGTGCTCGTCGTGCCGGTGGCGACCCTGATGCAGCGCCTCGCGCCGCGCAGCTACATCAGCGGCACCGGGCTGGCCCTGAACGTGGGCCAGAAGCTCGATCTCGGCGCCGAGCAGCGCCGCCTCGAAGCGGCCGGCTACCGCAACGTGCCGCAGGTACAGGAGCCCGGCGACTTCGCCGTGCGCGGCGCGCTGATCGACATCTACCCGATGGGCGCGGCCGAGCCCTACCGCATCGAGCTGTTCGACGAGGAAATCGAGTCGATCCGCAATTTCGACGCGGAAACCCAGCGCTCGCTGCACAAGGTGGAGTCGGTGCGGCTGCTGCCGGGACGCGAATTCCCTCTGACCGACGAGTCGGCCAAGAGCTTCCGCACGCGCCTGCGCGAACGCTTTCCGATCGACATCCGCCGCTGCCCGCTCTATCAGGACATCAAGGAAGGCGCGACGCCGGCCGGCATCGACTACTACCTGCCGCTGTTCTTCGCGCAGACCGAGACCCTGTTCGACTACCTCCCCGCCGACGCCTTGTTCGTCGTCGCCGACGGCGCGCTCGACGCCGCCGAGCAGTTCTGGCGCCAGACCGGCGAGCGCTACGAGCAGCGCGCGCACGACATCGAGCGGCCGGTGCTGCCGCCGGCGGAGCTGTACCTCGCGCCCGATCCGCTGCGCGAACGCCTGAACCGCGAACTGCGCGCCGACCTCGTGCCGCGCGCGAGCAACGAACACGTGCAGTCGTTGGGCCTGCAGCCCGCACCGGATCTGCCGATCAATCGCAAGGGCGAGCAGCCGGCCGAGGAGCTCACGCGGTTCCTGGCCGCCTATCCGGGCCGCGTGCTGATCGCGGCCGAATCGGCCGGCCGGCGCGAGGCGCTGATCGAACAGCTGCAGGCCGCCGGCCTGCGTCCGCAGACCCTGTCGGGCTGGAGCGATTTCGCGCGCGGCGACGTGCGTTTCGCGATCGCGGTCGCGCCGCTGCAGGCCGGCTTCGCGCTGACCGTGCCGGCCCTGGTCGTGCTGACCGAGCGCGAGCTGTTCGGCGAGCGCGTGCAGCAGCAGCGCCGGCGCAAGCGCGCCGCGCGCGATCCGGAAACCATCATCCGCGATCTGACCGAGCTCGGCCTCGGCTCGCCGATCGTCCACGTCGACCACGGCGTGGGCCGCTATCAGGGACTGATCAAGCTCGACGTCGGCGGCAGCGCCAACGAATTCCTCGCGATCGAGTACGCGAAGGGCGACAAACTCTACGTGCCGGTCGCGCAGCTCAACCTGGTCTCGCGCTATTCGGGCACGTCGCCCGAACTCGCGCCGCTGCATTCGCTCGGCGGCGACGCCTGGGAGCGCGCCAAGCGCAAGGCCGCGGAAAAGGTCCGCGACGTGGCCGCCGAACTCCTCGCGATCTACGCCCAGCGCGAGGCGCGCCAGGGCACGGCGCTGGCAATCGACCGTGCTGCCTACGAGCAGTTCGCCGCGGCGTTCCCGTTCGAGGAAACGCCCGACCAGATCAGTGCGATCGACGCCGTGCTGGCCGATCTCGCCGCACCGAAGCCCATGGACCGCGTGGTCTGCGGCGACGTCGGTTTCGGCAAGACCGAGGTCGCGCTGCGCGCGGCCTTCGTCACGGCCATGGCCGGCAAGCAGGTCGCCGTGCTCGTGCCGACGACCCTGCTCGCGCAGCAGCACTACCAGAACTTCCGCGACCGCTACGCCGACTGGCCGATCCGCGTCGACGTGCTGAGCCGCTTCAAGACCAAGAAGGAAGTCGAGGAGGCCATGGCCAAGCTGGCCGACGGCCGCATCGACGTGATGATCGGCACGCACCGCCTGCTGCAGCAGGACGTGAAGTTCAAGCAGCTCGGCCTCGTCATCGTCGACGAGGAACAGCGCTTCGGCGTGCGCCAGAAGGAACAGCTCAAGAAGCTGCGCGCCGAAGTCGATCTGCTGACCCTGACCGCGACGCCGATCCCGCGCACCTTGAACATGGCCATGTCGGGCATGCGCGACCTGTCCATCATCGCCACACCGCCGGCGCACCGCCTCGCGGTCAAGACCTTCATAGCGCCGTGGGATCCGGCCCAGCTGCGCGAAGCGTTCCAGCGCGAGCTGCAGCGCGGCGGACAGGTGTATTTCCTGCACAACGAGGTCGACACGATCGAGAAGATGCAGCGCGACCTGCAGGCGCTGATTCCCGAGGCGCGCATCCGCGTCGCCCACGGCCAGATGCCGGAGAAGGAGCTCGAGCAGGTCATGCTCGATTTCCATCGCCAGCGCTTCAACGTGCTGCTGTGCACGACCATCATCGAGTCGGGCATCGACATCCCGAGCGCCAACACGATCATCGTCAACCGCGCCGACCGCTTCGGTCTGGCCCAGCTGCATCAGCTGCGCGGCCGCGTCGGCCGTTCGCATCACCGTGCCTACGCCTATCTCGTCGTGCCGGACCGGCGCCAGATGACGGCCGACGCGGAGAAACGCCTCGAGGCGCTCGCATCGATGGAAGAACTCGGCGCGGGCTTCACACTGGCCACGCACGATCTGGAAATCCGCGGCGCCGGCGAGCTGCTCGGCGACGAGCAGAGCGGCCAGATGCAGGAGATCGGCTTCTCGCTGTACACCGAGCTGCTCGAGCGCGCCGTGCGTGCGCTCAAGAGCGGCAAGGTGCCGGACTTCGAGCTCGTCAGCGCGCACGAGACCGAGGTCGAGCTGCATCTGCCGGCGCTGATTCCCGACGACTATCTGCCCGACGTGCATGCGCGCCTGACCCTGTACAAGCGCATTGCGAGCGCGCGCGACGCCGAACGCCTGCGCGAGCTGCAGGTCGAGATGATCGACCGCTTCGGCCTGCTGCCCGATCCGGTCAAGCACCTGTTCGCCGTGACCGAGATCAAGCTGCGCGCGACGGAGCTCGGCATACGCAAGATCGACTTCGGCGCGCAGGGCGGCCGCGTCGTGTTCGCGCCGCAGCCGAACGTCGATCCGCTCGCCGTCATCAAGCTGCTGCAGAGCCAGCCGCGCGTCTATGCGCTGGACGGCCAGGACAAGCTCAAGGTAAGGCTGGAAATGCCGGGCGCCGCCGAGCGCCTGCGCTCGACCCACGACCTGCTCGCCGCGCTGGGCCAGTGCAGGGCCGCCTGAGCGCGCACGTCAACGACCACGGATTTTTTCATGCACACCCGAGCCGAAGAACTCATACGCGCCTTGCAGCTGGAGCCGCACATCGAAGGCGGCCATTACCGGCGCATCTACGAATCCGCGACGCGCGTGGCCTACGGCGACGCGGCGCAGCGCGCCGTCGCCACCTCGATCTATTTCCTGCTCGCCGACGGTGAGCTCAGCCGCTGGCATCGCGTCGACGCCGACGAGGTGTGGCATTTCTACGAGGGCCAGCCGCTGGAGCTGCTGCGCTACGACCCGGTCGAAGGCGTGCTGACCACGCACACCCTGGGTCCGGCCTCGCGCGATTCGGCGCCGGTGTTCGTCGTGCCCGCCGGCATGTGGCAGGCCGCGCGGCCGCGCGGCGCCTACACCCTGGTCGGCTGCACGGTCGCGCCGGGCTACGAATACCGCGGCTTCGCCCTGCTCGATCAGGCGCCCGACGTCGCGCGGCGCCTCGGCGAGATCGACGACGCGCTGCTCGACCTGGCCTGACGCCGTGGCGCTGAACGCGACCATCCACAAGATCGAGCTGCAGGTCAGCGATCTCGACCGGCACTACTACGCAAGCCATGCGCTGACCGTCGCGCGCCATCCGTCGGAGACCGAGGAACGCCTGATGCTGCGCGTGCTCGCGTTCGCGCTGAACGCCGACGAGGCGCTGAGCTTCGGCAAGGGCCTCAGCGACGCCGACGAGCCCGACCTCTGGCGCAAGGACCTGACCGGCGCGATCACGCAGTGGATAGAACTGGGCCAGCCCGACGAGCAGCGGCTGCGCCAGGCCGCCGGCCGCGCCGGCGAAGTGAAGGTCTACAGCTACGGCCGCGCGGCCGCGATCTGGTGGGACAAGCACGGCGCCGCGCTGAGCCGCCAGCGCCGGCTCGCCGTCGTGGAGATCGGTCCGGCGACCTGCGCGGCGCTGGCCGCGATCGCCGCGCGCAAGCTCGAGCTGCAGTGCCTGATCCAGGACGGCGCCGTGCAGCTGCTCGGCGACCACGGCACGATCGACGTCGAACTGCTGCCGCGGCTCTGAGCGGCGGCGACGTCCGATCCGCGCGATCCGCACGAAGCGGCGACCGCCGCGCAACTGCGCGCGATGCGCTTCAATACTCGGTGACCGCCTCGCCGCCGGACAGACGCAGGTCGACCGCCGGCGCACCGGCCGCGTCGGTGCGCTCGGGCGAGAGCACGGCGCGCTCGTAGGGTGAAAGATCGGCGCGCACGAAGACCACGCCGTTGGCGCGCGCGGCCGAAGTGTAGTGGTCGAACACGGCCTGATTCAGCGCCGCGATAAGATCGAGCTCGCAGTCGGCGCTGCCGGCCCAGCCGAAGTAATGTTCCTCGCCGCTGTCCTCGTCCTGCTGCACGTCGAAGAAATCGGCGAGGCGCTGACGCGCGCGGCGACCTTCGCAGAGTATCGGCCATTCCGGCACGATCAGATAGACGGCCTCGGGAAACAGCGCCGCGAGGCGTTCGCTTTTCCAGCCCGCCGCGAGCCGTTCGCGCGCCGGCTGCAGTTCCGCAGCGAATACGCGGAAGCGGTCCAGCACTTCCTGGTCGCGCGACGCCGGGCCGTCGACACCGGGCGCGGCGACGTCCTGCAACGCCTGCGCGACCCACTCGTCGAGCGTGCGCAGCTGCGCCGGCGCGAACAGCGCGACGGCCGGATAGTGTTCGCCGGCGACGCCGAGACTGAACGGACCTATCGTGCGCAACGCATCGCGATACGTCTTCGGCAGGCGGCGGCCGAGCTGCTTCTCGTAGGCGTCGAGCAGCGGCACCGGCGGCGCGACGCCGGCCTGCAGATCGGCGCGGCCGTCCAGCGGCGTGAACGCGCGCAGCAGCGCGATCGACTGCCGATAGGCCGACAGCAACCCCTGTGCCGCAGCGCGTGCGCGGAACTGCGCCTCGACGCCCTTGGCCGTGACCACGATCGCGCCGCGGCCCTGCAGGGTCTGCGGCGGCGCTCCGGACTGGCGCGTCTCGCCGCGCAGTTCGTAGGCATGGATGCCGGGCGGCAGCTCGATGACGACCTGGCCGCGGCGGCTGCGCGGCGTCGCGCGGTCGAGATCGAACCCGGCGCTGCGACGGCCGTCTATCCAGAGTTCGATGTGTTCGGCCGTCTCGTCGCTGCCCAGTTCGACCGCGAACTGGAAGGCCGCCGCGCCGGCCTTGACCGCGGCGCTGGCCGGAGCCGGCTGCCGCTCGCGATCCAGCACGGCCGGCAGCACGGTCGTGTCGTCGCCGGCCGCGTCGAAGCCGCCGACCGTCGCGCCGTTCGTGCCCCAGCCGAGCATCCGGCCGTCGGCCAGTCGCGCGAACGCGTTGTAGTCGCCGGCGAACAGTTCAGCGACATTCCGGCCGTCGAGCGCCGCGACGCGGCGCAGATCGCCCTCGAGTTCGTCGCCGCCGTCGCCGAGCGTGCCGTAGACGTTGCCGCCGCGCGCCCAGACGCTGCCGTCGCGCTTGAGCACGAGGCTGTAGTCGTCGCCGGCGGCGATCGCCGCGGCCTCGTCGAGGCCGGCCAGCGACTGCGGCGCACGCACGGTCAGATCGACCGCGGGTGTCGCGAGCTGGGCGGATTCGTTCGCGCCCCAGCCCCAGACGCGGCCGTCGCGATCCAGTGCGAGGCCGTGGAAGCGGCCGACGCTGATCGCCACGATCCCGGCCAGGCCGGCGATGCGCAGCGGCTCGGCCTGGGGAGGATCGGCGAAATCGAGCGGCCGCCAGCGGCCCGCTTCGCCGAGCAGGCCCCAACGCGCGCTGCCCATGCCCCAGACCGTGCCGTCGCTGCGCAGCACGAGACTGGTGTCGCCCTGCGCGGCGACGGCGACGGCATCAGGAATCGCGTCGATGACGCGCGGCAAGCGCGCCTGCATCGGCGACTCGTTGAGCAGCGGTCCGCTGCCGAGCTGGCCCAGCGCGTTGCTGCCGACGCTGCGCAGGCGTCCGTCACGGCCGATCGCGAGCAGATGCCGGCGACCCAGCGCGACCGCGCGCACGCTGCCGAGCGCCTCGAAGCGCCGCGGCTGATGCGGCGGCAGCTTGCACTGCTCCGTCGTACAGGCCAGCTCGCCGAGTTCACCCCAGAGCCACAGCGCGCCGTCGGCGTCGATGGCCGCGGCCGAATCGGAGGCGTCGTGATTGATCGCGACCGTGACGATGCGCGTCAGCCCCTCGATGCGGCGAAAGGTCTTGCGCGGCCGCAGGTCGTCGTCGCCGCGCACGGGCTCGGCATCGCCGCTGGCCCAGACCGTGCCGTCGGGCTGCAGCCAGAGCACCTGGCTGCCGGCCGCGATCTGCGGCGTGGTCGCTGCAGCGGCCGGCAGCGGCAGGCTGAGCAACAGAATCGCGAGCGTCCTGAGCATGGCGATATTCGTCCTGAACTGCGCGAAGTATAGGCACGCGCCGCGGAGGGCCGAAATCGCGCGGTCGGGCGCTCGCGTTACGGCGCGTCCCGCAGCGACTCCATGCGCGCGTCTTTTTCCTGCCACAGCGCATTGAGCCAGTGCTGGAAGCGTTCGCGGAACGCCGCGTCGTTCTGGTAGTCACCGGTCAGGAACTCGGGCGGGATCGCGCGCCGGCGCACCTCGACGCGGACTTCGCCGACGCGGCCGGCGAGCAGGTCGTACAACGTCGGACGGCCGCGCGGATAGACCACGGTCACGTCGACGAGCTCCTTCAGCAGCGGACCCATCGACTGCAGCACGAACGCGACGCCGCCGGCGCGCGGCGGCAGCAGCTGCGCGTACGGAGAGGCCTGCTGCACATGCTTGGCCGGCGTGAAGCGCGTGCCCTCGACGAAGTTCATGATCGCGACGGGCTGCTCGCGGAATTTCTCGCAGGCGCGGCGCGTCGCGTCGAGATCCTTGCCGCGCCATTCCGGATGCTTCTCGAGCTGCGCGCGCGAATAGCGCCGCATGAACGGGAAATCCAGCGCCCACCAGGCCAAGCCGAGCACCGGCACCCAGATCAGCTCGCGCTTGAGGAAGAAGGTCAGCAGCGGAATACGGTCGTTGAAGACGAGCTGCAGCACCGGGATGTCGACCCAGCTCTGGTGATTGCAGACCACGAGATACCAGCCCTCGCGCTGCAGTCCGTCGGCGCCGTCGACGCGTACCTGCGTGCCGGCGCGGCGGATCAGACGGCTGTTGAAGCCTATCCAGCTGTGCGCGATCGCGGCCAGCGCGCGGCTCAGGCACCGGCGCAGCGGCGCGAACGGCAGCAGCGCCTTGAGCGCCGCGAGCGGCAGCAGCGCGGAGGCGTGGAGCAGCGTGCTGCCGGCCACGAGCGTGAACGCGAGAGCGGCGCGCAGCGGCGCCAGAGCGGAACGGGCCATCAGCAGCGAGTCATGAAACCGGCGTTCGAACATACGCGAAATGATCGACGCTGTCGTACTGGCACGAGATCGGGCCACGAACGCCTGCGCGCTTATCCGATCGAACGGTGCCCGCATAGCGTTCGCGCGTCCTCCGGGAATCAATCGCTTGGACGAGAGACTCCCAGGCGCCCCGTTACGGATCCGTCCGGCAGACGGTTTGGCGCCGACCTGGCGCCGGCGACGCCGTGCGGTGCGGTGCCGGTTGCCGCCCCGGCACGCACGGCAACCGCCGCTGCGCGCGACGCCGGGTGCGGCGCAGCTCAACGCAGGCCTGTCGCGTGCACACGCATGCCGGTCGGAGCGCCGCCGGCG
>NZ_JANFVR010000086.1 GCF_024609805.1 Tahibacter caeni
GTCGTCGGCGCCGGCCCCGCGGGCCTGGCCTGCGCGCATGCGCTCGCGCGCGCCGGCCACGAGGTCGCGGTCTTCGACGCGAAGCCGCGTCCCGGCGGTCTCAACGAATACGGCATCGCCGAATACAAGGTGCTCGATTTCGCCGGACGCGAGATCGACTGGCTGCTGTCGATCGGCGGCATCACCTGGCAGGGCGAGCGCGCGCTCGGCGACAACCTGCAGCTCGCCGAGCTGCGCCGCGACTACGACGCGGTCTTCCTCGGCCTCGGCCTGACCGGCGTCAACGCGCTCGGCATCGAAGGCGAGGCGCTGGCCGGTGTGCGCAACGCGGTCGACTTCATCGCCGACCTGCGCCAATGTCCCGACCTCGCGAAGCTGCCGGTCGGCCGCCGTGTCGTCGTGATCGGCGGCGGCAATACCGCGATCGACGCGGCGGTGCAGAGCAAGAAGCTCGGCGCCGAATCGGTGACCCTGGTCTACCGCCGCAGCGGCACGAGCATGAGCGCGACGTCGGCGGAGCAGGAGTTCGCGAAGACCGAAGGCGTCAACGTGATCGAATGGGCCCAGCCGCGGCGCATCCTCGGCGGCGGCGCGGTCGCCGCCATCGAATTCGAATATACCCAGCTCGACGCGAACGGCCGCCTGCTCGGCAGCGGCGACTACTTCACCCTGGCCGCCGACACCGTGCTCAAGGCCATCGGCCAGACCCTCGTCGCGCCGCGCACGGACGGCGACGGCAGCGCCGTCATCGAGATCCGCAACGGCCGCATCGCGGTCAACGCGGAATTCGAGACCTCGGTGCGCGGCGTCTGGGCCGGCGGCGACTGCGTCGGCGGCAAGGTCGACCTGACGGTCCAGTCGGTCGAGGACGGCAAACGCGCCGCACGCGCGATCCACGCGCGGCTGAGCGGCAACGGCACGGCGGAGAACTGAGATGGCAGACCTGCGCAACAACTTCGTCGGCGTGCGTTCGCCGAATCCGTTCTGGCTCGCGTCCGCGCCGCCGACCGACAAGGCCTACAACGTCATCCGCGCGTTCGAGGCCGGCTGGGGCGGCGTGGTCTGGAAGACGCTCGGCCTGGATCCGCACGTCGTCAACGTGAGCTCGCGCTACGGCGCGGTGCAGTGGAACGGCCAGCGCATCGCCGGCCTCAACAACATCGAGCTCATCACCGACCGGCCGCTCAAGGTCAATCTCGACGAGATCCGCCAGGTCAAGCGCGACTGGCCCGACCGCGCGATGATCGTCTCGCTGATGGTGCCCTGCGACGAGCAGTCGTGGAAAACCATACTGCCGATGGTCGAGGACACCGGCTGCGACGCCGTGGAGCTGAACTTCGGCTGCCCGCACGGCATGTCCGAGCGCGGCATGGGCTCGGCCGTCGGCCAGGTGCCCGAGTACGTCGAACAGGTCGCGCGCTGGGTCAAGCAGCATTCGCGCCTGCCGTGCATCGTCAAGCTGACGCCGAACATCACCGACATCCGCCACTCGGCGCGCGCGGCCTATCGCGGCGGCGCCGACGCGGTGTCGCTGATCAATACGATCAACTCCATCGTCTCGGTCGATCTGGACCTCATGGCGCCGACGCCGACCGTCGACGGCAAGGGCACGCACGGCGGCTACTGCGGCCCGGCGGTCAAGCCGATCGCGCTGAACATGGTCGCCGAGATCGCGCGCGATCTCGAGACGCCGAACCTGCCGATCTCGGCCATAGGCGGCATCGGCACCTGGCGCGACGCGGCCGAATTCATGGCGCTGGGCGCCGGCAACGTGCAGGTCTGCACGGCGGCCATGCACTACGGCTTCCGCATCGTCGACGACATGATCGCCGGCCTCGCGAACTGGATGGACCAGAAGGGCTATCGCACGCTCGAGGATTTCCGCGGGCTGGCCGTACCCAACGTGACCGACTGGAAGTACCTGAACCTCAACTACGACATCAAGGCGCGCATCGACCAGGACAAATGCATCAAGTGCGGGCTCTGCCACATCGCCTGCGAGGACACGGCGCACCAGGCCATCCTCAAGGAGAAGGACGGCAAGCGCCACTTCGAGGTCGTCGACGCCGAATGCGTGGGCTGCAACCTCTGCATGCACGTCTGCCCGGTCGACAACTGCATCACGATGCAGCGCGTCGACAACGGCAGCTACGCGAACTGGACCACGCATCCGAACAATCCGGCGCGCGTGAAGGAACCGGCGTAGCGCGCGCCACGACGACCCCCTATGACCTCGCACCGACCCGAGACCAGCCGCCCGGAGCCGCCGATGACCGCCAGCGACACCGCCGTACCGCAGGGAGAGCTCTACAACGCCGACCTCGCGCCGACGACGGCCGCGCAGCGGACCTGGACCTGGTATCACTTCGCCGCGCTCTGGGTCGGCATGGTCATGTGCATACCGTCCTACACCCTGGCGGCCGGGCTCATCGACCAGGGCATGTCGCCATGGCAGGCCGTGACGACGGTGCTGCTCGGCAATGCGATCGTGCTCGTGCCGATGCTGCTGATCGGCCACGCGGGCGCGAAATACGGCATTCCGTACGCGGTGCTCGTGCGTTCCTCGTTCGGCACGCAGGGCGCCAAGCTGCCGGCGCTGCTGCGCGCCGTCGTGGCCTGCGGCTGGTACGGCATCCAGACCTGGTTCGGCGGCCTGGCCATGTACACCCTGCTGAACATCATCACCGGCAACGCGCTGCATGCCGATCCGCTGCCGCTGCTCGGCATCAACCTCGGCCAGCTGGTCTGCTTCCTCGCGTTCTGGGCGCTGCAGCTCTACTTCGTCGTGCACGGCACCGAATCGATACGCTGGCTCGAAACCGTGTCGGCGCCGATCAAGATCGTCATGTGCCTGTTCCTCGTCGGCTGGGCGCTGAGCCACGCCGGCGGCTTCGGCAGCATGATGGCCATGCCGTCGAAATTCGTCGACGGCGGCGAGAAGGCCGGACAGTTCTGGGCCGTGTTCTGGCCGTCGCTGACGGCGATGGTCGGCTTCTGGGCGACCCTGGCGCTGAACATTCCCGACTTCACGCGCTTCGCGCGCTCGCAGCGCGACCAACTCGTCGGCCAGACTATCGGCCTGCCCGTGCCGATGGGCCTGCTCGCGCTGATGTCGGTCATCGTGACCTCGGCGACCGTCGTGATCTACGGCAAGGCGATCTGGGATCCGGTCGACCTGTCCAGCCGCTTCACCGGCATCGGCGTCGGCCTCGCGCTGCTCGTGCTGACCCTGGACACGATGTGCTGCAACCTCGCGGCCAACCTCGTCGGCCCGGCCTACGATTTCGCGAGCCTGAATCCGCGCCGCATCTCGTACAAGACCGGCGGACTCATCACCGCGGGCATCGCGCTGCTCGCGATGCCGTGGAAGATTCTCGAAAGCACCGAAGGCTATATTTTCACCTGGCTCGTCGGCTATTCGGCGCTGCTCGGACCCGTGGCCGGCATCATGCTCGTCGACTATTACCTGCTGCGCGACACGCGGCTGGACCTCAAGGAACTGTTCGACGAGCGCGGCGCCTACGCCTACCGCAACGGCTGGAACGTCGCCGCGGTCGTCGCGCTGCTGGCCGGCGTGCTGCCGAACCTGCCGGGGTTCCTGCACGCGGCGTTCCCGCAGTCCTTCGCCGGCACGCCGGCGTTCTTCAAGACCCTGTACACCTACGCCTGGTTCGCCGGGCTCGGCATTTCCGCCGCCGTGTACGCGACGCTGATGCGCGGGAAGTCGGTACGCATGACCTCGGCCGAGGCGCGCGGGTGAGCGGTGGCCTGAATCGCCCCGACGCGAACCCGTTCGTTTTCCGCATGATTTCCAAACCCCGCCTGCTGCCGCCGCACACACGTAGCCGTTGGAGACCCACATGACCCTTCTGATCCGCGGCGGCACCGTCGTCGATTCCACCCACAGCTACCGCGCCGACGTGCTCTGCGCCGGCGGCCGCATCGTGCAGATCGGCGCGGATCTCGCCGCGCCGGCCGGCGCCGATGTCGTCGATGCGGGCGGCCAGCTCGTGATGCCCGGCGGCATCGATCCGCACACGCACATGGAACTGCCGTTCATGGGCACGGTGGCCAGCGACGATTTCTATTCGGGCACGGCCGCGGGCCTGGCCGGCGGCACGACCAGCATCATCGACTTCGTGATTCCGAATCCCAGGCAGTCGCTGCTCGAGGCGTTTCACACCTGGCGCAGCTGGGCCGGGAAGGCCGCGTCCGACTACGCGTTCCACGTCGCGGTGACCTGGTGGGACGAGTCGGTGCATCGCGAGATGGGCGTGCTCGCGCAGGAACACGGCGTCGCCAGCTTCAAGCACTTCATGGCGTACAAGGGCGCCATCATGGCCGACGACGAGATCCTCGTGAACAGCTTCCGCCGTGCGCTGGAACTCGGCGCACTGCCGACCGTGCACGCGGAAAACGGCGAGCTCGTGTTCCAGCTGCAGAAGCAGCTGCTGGCCGAAGGCAAGACCGGGCCGTCGTCGCATCCGCTGTCACGGCCCAGCGCCGTCGAGGGCGAGGCGGCCAATCGTGCGATCCGCATCGCCGAAGTCATCGGTGTGCCGCTGTACATCGTCCACGTGTCGGCGCGCGAAGCCGTGCAGGAAATCGCGCGCGCACGCGGCGAAGGCCAGCGCGTGTTCGGCGAAGTGCTCGGCGGTCATCTGCTCATCGACGACTCGGTCTACCAGGATCCGGATTTCACACGCGCCGCGGCCCACGTCATGAGCCCGCCGTTCCGGCCGAAGGAGCACCAGGAGGCCTTGTGGCAGGCGCTGCAGGCCGGCCATCTGCACACGACGGCGACCGACCACTGCACCTTCTGCGCGCCGCAGAAAGCCGCCGGCAAGGACGACTTCACGCGTATTCCGAACGGCTGTGGCGGTGTGGAGGACCGCATGGGCGTGCTCTGGCACTACGGCGTGAACAGCGGGCGGCTGACGCCGAGCGAATTCGTCGCGGTGACCTCGACCAACGCCGCGCGCATCTTCAACCTGTATCCGCGCAAGGGCGCCGTCGAAGTCGGCGCCGATGCCGACCTCGTGGTCTGGGATCCGCAGGCCACGCGCACGATCTCGGCGAAGACGCATCACCAGAACGTCGACTTCAACATCTTCGAAGGCCGCACCGTGCAGGGCCTCGCGCGGCATACGATCGCGGCCGGCAAGCTGGTCTGGAGCGACGGCGACCTGCGTGCCGAGCGCGGCGCCGGCCGCTATCTGCCGCGGCCGCTGCAGGCGAATTACTTCGAGGCGAATGCGAAGCGGCGCGCGCAGCCGTGAATCCTCGCGTGTTCGTAGGGCTGTTGCTGCCCGCTGCGCTCGCCATGGTCGTTCCGGTTCGCCGCTGGTTCGCCGTCGACGCCTGCCTCGACGCCGGCGGCGCGATCGACGACGCGTACCGGCGCTGCAGCACCGACGCGACTGCAGCATGGGAAGCCGACTCGCAGGTCGCGGTGAGCGCAGCGAACCGCGACGTGGAGGCGCCGGCGTCGCGGAGAAACTGAAGCGACGTGGTTTGCGGCCGTGATGCCGTAAACGCACGCGTGCCGCCGCTTCGGCTTGCTGCGTTACGACCTTCTCGCGACGCAAATGCATCGCGGTTTTCCCGCGGCTCACCGGCGGTATGTGCGAACCGCCCCGGACATCGCCGCACGAGGTTGCGGGAATTGCGCGGTATCCGCGGCGTCTTCGCGGAGGCGGCGTTGCAGTTCTGCCGCTCGCGGTGCCGACAATGTGCGTTTCTTGCCGCTATGCGGGCTTTGCGCAGCGAAGCGCCGCGTCTTCGCATCAGATGACCACAGGCCGCCGCGCCGCGCGCGACGGCCAGCGATCGCAACGATCGCGCGGCGTCGGCCCGCAGTCCGACGTGCCCGAGTGGAGGTCATCATGAAAGCTCGCTACTTCGCGCTTGCCCTGGCTCTGTGCGGCTCTCCGGCAATCGCAGGCAAATCCATCGATCTGAACGTGCTGGCGCAGGAGTCCGGCCTCAACACGCGCCAGGTCGCGATGCTGTTCGGCGCGTCGGCGGCGTATCCGGAGTTCAAGGCGTCGTACGTGCAGGTCAAGCGCCAGTTCACCGACGCGGTCGGCCAGCAGCGCTACGAAGCGCTGCTCGCGATCTACAAGGCGCGGCAGGAAGGCCGTCCGGTCGCGGTGGCGCTGCTGCGCCAGGCCGAGTCCGGCTCATGAGGTTCCCCGGCTGAGGCGCCCGTTCAGGCCGTAACCGAATGCGCGTGCCGCTGCTGCCGCGGTGCGCGCCGCTTTCTCGCCGTGCTGCCTGCAGCGGCTTCGACTCCTGCATTGCTGCGCTCGCCCTGCGTTGCGCCGCCTCGCCGATGCATCGTCTTCCTGCATTGGTCAGCAACTGACGCCGTCGCCGCGGCTTCCGCCGCGGCTGCCGCTTGAGGCATGCTCGTGGCTATCGTTGCCGGAGCTGCCTCGTGGCCAGAACCCTGCGTCGGATCGGCTGGCTTCTGGCCATCGCCTTCGCGCTGTACCTGCTCGCCGCGAACGTGTTCCTGAATGCGGGATTCGCGCCGGGCCTGATCAATCGCAAGCCCGAGCGTTTCAGCATGCACTGGGATCGCGGCCTGAGCCTGTATCCCGGCCACGTCGTGCTCTGGCGCGCGAAGTTTCGCGGCCATGCGCGGCGCATTGCCTGGGATGCGGCGGCGGATCGCGTCGCGGGCCGTATCGCGCTGCTGCCGCTGCTGCAGCGTGAGCTGCGCATCGACGCGGTCCGCGCCGACGAAGTCAGCGGCAGTTTCGCCGCAGCACAGGAACTCGATCCGGCGCCGCCGCGCGCCGGCGGCTGGATACTGCATTTCCCGCATATCGAAACCGACAGCCTGCGCGCCGTGCGTTGGGGCGACTACGCGCTGAAGACGCACGCCCACGCCGTGTTCGGTTTCTGGAAGCAGCTGCGCGGCGGCGCACTGGAGATCTTTCCGTCGCAGGCGTCGCTCGCGGTCGCGACTCTGCGGCACGGCGAAGTGGACTGGCTGCGCGACGCGACCCTGTCGGCCTCCTTCGCGCTGCCGCGGCATACGCGCGAACAGGCATCGGGCTGGCGCCGGCTCGCGCTCGCGCAGGCGCAGCTGCGCGTCGACGGCAAAGTACCCGCGTTCGCCGTGCACATGGACGAGGAGCCGCGCTGGCGCGGCGCCGTGCAGCAGGGCGAGGGCGGCAAGATCCACGCGTCGCTGTCGCTGGTTCGCGGTCAGCTGCAGCACGGCGATGCCTTGACCCTGGACCTGCCGCTGCACGCCAGCGACGCGGCCGGCCGCCACTGGACCCAGCACGCGCACCTGCAGGCCCAGGTCGACGACGCGATCGCGCTGAAGCTCGATCTGCCGCCGCCGCCGTCGGGCAGCGGGCGCGCCGCGGCCGACCTGCGTATTGCCGGTCGTACCGTGTTCGGCGGCGACGGCGCGCCGCCGCTGCTGCCGCGCGTCTCCGGCACGGTCGATCTGCAATGGCGCTTCGACTCGCTGGACTGGTTCGGGCCGCTGCTGGCCAAGGCGCCCTGGCTGCAGCTCGTCGGTGCCGGCGAGGTCATCGCGAAGGTGCTGCTCAAGGACGGCCGCATCGACGCGGGCAGCACCTTGCAGATTCCCGATGCGGCCTGGCAGGCGGACGTGCAGGGTCAGCGTTTCACCGGCCGCGCCCGTGCCGGCGGTCGCGTCGACACAGAAGCCGGCGAGTTGCGGCCGCGCGTGGACATCACGGTCGCGCAATTCGACGTCGCCGCGGCCGATACGCCGCAACAGTCGATGGTCCGCGGCAAGGGTCTGCGCCTGGAGCTGCGTTCGGCCGGCCGCGTCATCGAGTTCCGCGATTCGCTGCGCGCGCGCCTGCTGTTCGACCGCGCCGACGTGCCCGAGCTGCGCGCGCTGAACCGCTATCTGCCGGGTCATGCGCTGCGCTTTCTCGGCGGCCGCGGCCAGCTCAGCGGCGACATCGAGCTCGACACCGTAGGCAAGGTCGGCAAGGGACGCCTGCAGGTGCAGGCGCGCCGCGCGCAGCTGGCCGCAAACGATCTGGAGTTCAGCGGCGACGTCGACGTGGATGCGCAGCTCGCACGCGCCGATCTCGGCGCCGAGGAATTCGTGCTCGACGGCACGCGGCTGGGCCTGCGCAATGTCAAGGTCAGCGATCCTGAGCGCGCGTCGCCCGGAGACTGGTGGGCCGACCTGCGCTTCGACCGCGGCCGGCTGCAATGGGGCATGCCGCTGCGCATCGACGCGACGGCGCAGGTGCGCCTGCGCGACGTGAGCCTGCTGCTCGCGCTGTTCACGCGGCACAAGGACTATCCGCGCTGGGTGCTGCGCCTGTTCGATGCCGGCGAGGTCGTCGCGTCCACGCGCGCAGTCGTGCGCGACGCGACCATTCTGCTGGAGGATCTCGCCGTCAGCAACGACCGCTTCGAGCTCAAGGCGCGCCTGCGCCTCGCGCAGAAGCGCGCCCAGGGCGATCTGTTCCTGCGCTGGGCGCGGCTCGGCCTGGGCCTTGAGCTCAAGGACGGCGACCGCAAGTTCCATCTGCTCAAGGCCGCCGAGTGGTTCGCCGCGCAGCCGCGACTGCTGCCGCCGCTGCGCTGACCTGAAGCCGGCGCGCTGCGGCAGAATACGCGCGGTTCACTTCACGACGTCGACGGCAGTACGCATGCGCAAGAGAAAGAGTCAGCAGCGCCAGCGCGAGATGGCCTCGCGCACGCGCAGCCGCGAAGGCGGCATGCGCCGCCGGCGCGAACGCCGCGGGGGCGATGCGGCGCCCAGCCAGTGGACCCTGCTGCGCGTCGCCGCGGCGGCCGACGCGGAGACGCCACGATGAGCGCGGCACCCGACAATCCGATCTGGCAGGCGCTGTGCAGCGATCATGCGGCGCTCGGCGGCGGCGACGCACTCGCCGCTGCGTATCGGGCCGAGGTCGCGCCGTTCGTCGGCGTGGCCGCGGCCGACACGCGCTGCGGCCGCGCACTGGCCGAGCGTCTCGGCGAACGCGAGACCTGCTATCTCGTCGGCGTGATTCCGCCGCAGGTGCCCGGCTGGCAGTTGCACGACCACGGCGTCATCGACCAGATGGTCTGCGCCGACGCGCCCGACGTGCCGCCGGGTCCGCCGACCGTCGAGCTCGGCCCCGAACACCTCGCCGACATGCTCGCGCTGACCGCGCTCGTCTATCCGGGCTACTTCCGCCGCGAAACGCCGCGCATGGGCCGCTATCTCGGCATCTACGCCGACGGCCGCCTCGCCGCGATGGCCGGCGAACGCATGTCGCTGCCGGGCTGGCGCGAGATCAGCGGCGTCTGCACCCATCCCGACCACCTCGGCCGCGGCTACGCCCAGCGCCTCGTCGCGCTGGCCACTCGCCGCATCGCCGCCGCCGGCCGCCGGCCGTTCCTGCACGTCAGCGCGACGAACACGCGCGCGAAGCGCATTTACGAACACCTCGGCTATGCCGATCGCGTCGTGCTGGCACATTACGTGTTGCAGCGTTGAACTGGTGCCGGTTGCCGGCGATAACGCAGGTTGCGCCGAGCGCAGCGAACCGCAACGCCCGCGGTGATTCTGTTGCGGACGCATCGTGCCGGTCCGCGTCGGCCCGTGCCGATTGCACATGACGGCGATGATCGGAGCTGCTTCGTCCAAGGTTGTCCGATCTGCCGATGACTCGGCGTGCAGTTCGCCTGCGACTCACCCGAGCCGACGCGGCGCGCGGCGCTGACGCCGCGCGCCGGTATTCGCTCAGACCACCGTCAACGTCACGTCGATATTGCCGCGCGTCGCGTTGGAGTACGGGCAGACCTGGTGGGCCTTGTCGACGAGAGCCTGGGCCTGCTCGCGCGGCAGGCCGGGGATGGTGATGCGCAATTCGACTTCGATGCCGAAGCCCTGCGGGATCTGGCCGATGCCGACGAGGCCTTCGATGCTGGTGTCGGCCGGCAGCGCGATCTTCTGCTGGCCGGCGACGAACTTCAGCGCGCCGATGAAGCAGGCCGAATAGCCGGCGGCGAACAGCTGCTCCGGATTCGTGCCGCTGCCGCCGGCGCCGCCGAGTTCGCGCGGCGTCGACAGCTTGACCGACAGCGCGCCGTCGGTGGAGCTGGCCTGGCCGTCACGGCCGCCGGTAGCCTTGGCCTGGGCGCGGTAGAGAACGTTGGCGATGGACATGGGAATCTCCTGTTGCGTGGGGTGGGTTGGGTGGTGCGGCGGATTCCGCCGGCGGGATTGCCGTGCGGATCCAGAATCATCGACAGCTATTCAATCGCTTGCTATTCATTGATCCGATGTGCGCCTGCTTCAGCGGCGGCGGATCACTCCTGCCGCGCGAGGTTGTCGCGCAGTTTCTCGAGTTCGGTCTTGATCGTCCGCAGTTCGCCGGTCGTGCAGGCGGCCGCGCAGAATACGGCTTGCGGAATCGACTGCGCGCGCTGGCGCAGCTGCCGTCCCTCGGCCGTCAATGCAATGATGACCTGGCGTTCGTCCTCTACCGCACGCGTGCGTGTCAGCAGGCCGGCGGCCTCGAGGCGCTTGAGCAGCGGCGTCAGCGTGGCCGAATCGAGGAACAGGCGCTCGCCGATCGCCGACACGGTCTGCGCGTCCTGCTCCCAGAGCACGAGCAGCACGAGGTATTGCGGGTAGGTCAGGCCGAGCTCGCCGAGCAGCGGACGGTAGACCTTGTGCATCGCGAGGTTGGCCGAGTACAGCGCGAAGCAGAGCTGCTGGTCCAGCAGCAGGGCCGAGGCGGCGTTCGGTTTGGCGGCGGTCCGGGTCTTCATGGGACGGCATATTAGATAGCGTGCTATTTATTTGCAAGCGACTTTAGTCGTAGCCGGCCGGTGCCGTTGCCGAGCCGTCGTGCCGCCGTTGCGTCCGCGCCGCCGAGGCCGCTGCGGACGTTCCCCGCGGCTCGCTCACGCCGCCGCACGTCGCCGCACCGCGTTCACGTGGGCTGCTCATTCAGGACGGCAGCATCGTGGACGGTCAGGCTGCTCCGGAGGCACCCATGAAGTACAAGTCGCTGCGCCTGGGCAAGGGTTTCCGCGTCGTGTTCGATCACCGGCGCGTTCAGGCGGCGGAAATGGTCATCGCGCCCGGCGGCCGCGAAGGCGGCCCGGACAATCGTCATCGCGGCGCGGACCAGTGGCTGTACGTGATCGACGGCAGCGGCGTGGCATTCATCGACGGCAAGCGGCGCCCGCTCAAGGCCGGCAGCCTGCTGCTGATCGAGCGCGGCGAGCGCCACGAGATCCGCAACACCGGCCGCACGATGCTGAAGACCCTGAACTTCTACGCACCGCCGGCCTATACGGCCGGCGGCGAGCCGCGGGCGGCCGGCAAGCCGGCGTCCTGAGCCCTGTGATCCGTGCGGCCTGCCGCCGGCCGCGCCATGCGGCGGGCCGCGCAGGCGAGACGCCGCAGCAGACACCCCGGCGCATGCCCAAGCGGTCGCGACGGCCCTAGGTGCGGCGTTGCCGATCGCCGATAATGCGAGCGGCTTGGACGTAAGGTTCTTTGCGGCCAGTGCGGCGGTGCGGTGCGCGCGTCGGACTGTCGTCCCCGCCCCTGCGTCACCCGCCCCTGCATCCGTCTAGGCATCCGGGAAGCCTTTCATGCTGACTGAACTGAGCATCAAGAACTTCAAGGCATGGCGGGACACGGGGCCGGTTCGACTGGCGCCGCTGACCGTGATCTTCGGCACCAACAGCTCGGGCAAGTCCAGCCTCGGCCACCTTCTGCAGGCGCTGAAGCAGACCGTGCAGATCTCCGACCGCCGGCGTGCCCTGCATCTGGGCGACGAGACGTCGCTGATCGATCTCGGCACGTTCGCCGACTGCCTGCACGGCCACGATCTGGAACTGGCCCTTGAATTCTCCGTGCGCTGGCGCCCGTCGTCGCCGCTGACGGTGAAAAACGCTCTGGACGAGCGGCTGGCTTTCCGCGGCGAGGAGCTGCGGCTCAGCTGCGCGCTGCGCGCCGACGCAGCCGAGCAGCCGCAGACCGAATGTTTCCGTTACGACCTCTTGGCCCGCGGTCAGGTCGTCCTGTCCGTGGAGCACACGCCGAAGACGCTCGACTGCGAGCCGCTGCGGCTGATCCATGCGCAGGGCCGCAAGTGGCCGATCGAGCCTCCCGAGAAGTTCTATCGCTTCGCCGACCGCACGCTGCTGCGCTACCAGAATGCCGATTTCCTCGCCGACTTCGCGCTGCAGACCGAAACGATGCTGGAACGACTGTACTTCCTGGGGCCGTTGCGGCGGCCGCCGCAGCGCGTCTATCAATGGTCCGGCCAGACGCCGCCCGACGTGGGCGTGCAGGGCGAGGCCGCCGTCGCCGCCCTGCTGGCTGCCGCTGCGCAGGAGCGCAAGCTCAACCGGGGATACAGACAGCGCGTTCTGCGCTTCGACGAATTCGTGGCGAACTGGCTCAAGGAACTCGGCATCATCGACAGCTTCGCTGTCCGCCCGGTGGCCAAGGGACGAAAGGAATACGAGGTCATGGTCAGAACGCATCCGGCCGCTGACGAGGTACGTCTCACCGACGTCGGATTCGGCGTCTCGCAAGTGCTTCCGGCATTGGTGCAGGCTTTCTACGCTCCGCGCGACTCCACGGTCTGGATGGAGCAGCCGGAAATCCATCTCCATCCGATGGCGCAGTCCAATCTTGCCGATGTATTCATCAGCGCCGTCCGTTCCTATGAGGACGGCGCTCCGCGCAACGCGCAGCTCATCGTCGAGACGCATTCCGAGCACCTTCTCGCGCGCCTGCAGCGCAGGATCGCCGAGGAGACGATTCCAGCCGAGGATGTCGCCATCTATTTCGTCAATCGACAGGGCGCAGCGGCGGAGATGGAGCGGCTCAGGGTCGATTCTTTCGGCGAGATCGAGAACTGGCCCGAGAATTTCTTTGGCGACGACATGGCCGACATCGTCGCGCGGACGACGGCGGCGCTGCGGCGCCGGGCCGACGACGGCCGGGACCGGACGTGAGCGCCGCCGTCATCGACACGAACGTGCTGCTCGTCGCTAACGGCAGTCATCCGGATGTGTCCGCGGCTTGCCGCCTTGCCTGCATCGCACGGCTGGAGGCCCGGCGCAGGGAGGGCGTCGTCGTCGTCGACGACGCGTTCCGGATCCTGGGCGAGTACCAGCACAAGACCCGGCCCGGTCAGCCCAAAGGTGTCGGCGACACATTTCTGAAATGGCTTCTGCAGAACAAGAACAACGCCGACCGCGTGCATCAGGTCCCGATTCACGAAACCGCGGTGGAAAGCTACGTCGAATTCCCCGATGCCGAGCTCCAGGATGCGTTCGATCCGTCGGACCGGAAGTTCGTGGCGGTATCGAACGCCCATCCGGACAAGCCGGCCATCTGGCAGGCGGCGGACAGCAAGTGGCTCGCCTGGTGGCCGGCGCTCGCGACGCACGGCATTCCCGTGGAGTTTCTCTGTCCCGCGGACGCGCGAGCCTTCTACGGCAAGAAGTTCCCCGATCGGCCCGCGCCGGATCTTCCGAATGGAAAATGATCCTTTTTTCCGTTTTCCTCACACGCCGCACCTGGCCTGGCTGGGCAGTGGCACGCCGCGCGACGACAAGGTGCTGTCGCCGGCCGATGCCGCCGGACTGCTGGCCGGCGACGTTGTGATCGAGGAAAAGCTCGACGGCGCCAATCTGGGGTTGTCGCTCGACCAGGAAGGACGGCTGCGCTCGCAAAATCGCGGGCAATACCTGCACGCACCGTTCGGTGGCCAGTTCGCCCGCTTGCCGGACTGGCTGGCAGTGCACGAGGAACGGCTTGCCGCGCGCCTGACCCCTGCGCTGATCGCGTTCGGGGAATGGTGCGCGGCACAGCATTCGTTGGACTACGACACGCTGCCGGACTGGTGGCTGCTTTTCGACATCTACGATCGCGAACGCGGTTGTTTCTGGAGTACTGCTCGCAGGGACGCGTGGGCGGAGCAGGCCGGCGTCGTGCCGGTGGAACGCGTGGCTCGCGGGCGGTTCAGCCAGCCCGCGTTGAAGAACCTGCTGCGAGACACCCGCAGCAGCTATCGCGACGGGCCGATGGAGGGCATCGTCGTCCGTGCCGAGACGGAAGATATGCTGGTTGCGCGCGCGAAACTGGTCCGGGCCGATTTCGCACAGAGCATCGAGGAGCACTGGCGCAGCCGCCCGCTGCACTGGAACCGGCTCGGCGACTGAGCTCGCACGGGATGTCCGGGCCGTTCCGGGTGCGCCGGAGCGGAAGCGCACTCGAGCCGGGGCGAGGTGCATCCCGCCGGCGTCAGCCGGTGCAGAGCGCCGCCATCAGCGCGTCGAGCTCGTCGAGGCTGCCGTCGACGCGGCGCGCGAGCGACGGACCGACGTGCGCGTAGTGCTCGAGCTGGTCGCGCATCCACTGCGCGAGCGCCGGATCCAGCGCCTCGCGGTCGGCTTCGGAGGCGAGCTGCTTGCGCTGCTGCAGGGCGGCTATCGCCGTGCGTTCGGCGTCGTCGACCCAGCCGGCGGCGACGAGCTCGGCGAACGCGGTCGGCGGCTGGCTGCGCGCGTGTTCTATCCAGCGGCAAGCGAGGATGGGGCGCAGGAAATAGAACACCTTCTTCAGCCGCACGGTTTCGCCGGCGAGGTGTTCGTGGAACGTCGTGCGCGCCGTGCCGAGGTAGTGATGCATCGCCGCGGCCGGCTGGAAATGGCGTGCGATCAGGGCGCGCGCCGGAGCGGCGAAAGCCGGATCCTCGCGATAGACGATCGGCGAGCCCAGCCACTCGTACAGCGCGACGTTGCTGCGGGCGAACAGGCGCAGCGCCTTGCGCAGATCCCAGCCGCTGACGTCCAGATCGTCGGGCAGCATCTGCTCGATGACGTCGCGCGGTTCGCTCAGGCGCAGGTACCAGTCGCGCGCATGCACGTAGACGAAGCGCACGTCGTAGTCGCTGTCGGGCGAGGCGAAGCCCCAGGCGCGGCTGCCGGATTCGGCCGCGAACAGCACACGCACGGCATGTTCGCGCTCGATCGCGGCCAGTGCGTCGAGAATCTGCGGCGTCATCGGCAGCGGGCCTCCCAGGCTTCGGTCAGTCGGAACAGCAGCGCATTGGCCGCGGCGGCGTCGGTCTCTTCGGGCAGGTCGCTGCGCGCCTTGAGGTTCTCGCAGTCGGCGACGATCGCGTCGGCCATCGAAAGGATCTCGTCGTAGCGATAGCGGCCCGCGCGGATATCGCGCAGCAGCTGCAGCGGTTCACCGGTGACGCGGACCAGCGGCTCGCCGCGTTCGAGTATCGCCTTGCCCGACAGCAGCAGACGAATCGTGTGCATGAGGTTCTTGGCGTCGAAATCGAGCTCGCCGGTTTCCTGCTGCCGCCAGCGCGCCTCGTTGCGTTCGCGCCGCCAGGTCCAGTAGTTCTGGTGGTCGGCGAGCGCCTGCTTCCAGCCCTGCTCGTTGAACAGCAGCAGGCCGGCGAAGCGCGCGGACTCCTCGTCGGCCGCGATGGACTCCACGGCCAGCGCATCGCCGCGGAACACGCCGCGCGCGGCATCGCCGCCGTCGTAGAGCCGATAGACGTCGCGCGCGTGTTCGAGCCGCGCCGCATGATGGTGCGCGAGGTCCAGGCCGCTCGCGGCGAGGCTCTGCGGCCGGCACGGCGCCGGGCCGCCGGCGAGGCGATCGCGCGTGACGACGTGGCAGTAGTCCTCCTTGCGCGGCGGCTGCTCGGACTTGGGCTGGTTGATCCACTTGTTCTGGCCGCGCGCCTTCCTGATCTGGCTGAAGGCGTAGCCGATGTGCGCCTCGGCGCAGCGGCGGCTGATGAACAGCGCGCGCTGCCGCAGCAGCTGCTCCATCTCGGGCGAGCTGCGGCGTACGCAGTCGGCCGGCATGTACAGCAGCTCGAGCAGGCTCGGGTTGGCCGCGGCCAGCAGTTCCAGCGTGCGGCGCAGGCTGTAGTAGACGACGTTGCTGCGCGCGTCGGCGATCTGGTTGGGCGGCGGCGCGAGATCGAGATACGCGGCCGCCGGCAGCACGAAGATGCCGCGGATGTCCTCGTCGCTGCCGGCGTGTGCCGTGCCGTAGGCGCGGCTGCCCGCGACGCAGTCGAACAGGATCTGCGCAGCGCTCGGATGGTCGGCGGTGTAGAGAGTGTCCACGCAGGATCGGCAGCGGGCCGGCGAAGCCGGCGGCCGGCCATTATGAAGCGGCCTGCGCCCGGAATTCGACCACCGGCTCGGCCGTCCGGCTGGCGCGGCCGCGCGGCGCTGCGGACTCGCGAAGAAGCGTTGCGTGTCCGGAGGCCGCCGTCGAAGCGGCGCCTGCGGATTGCGTGACGGCGTGCCGCCGCAAAATGCCAAATGGTCGCCTTCCGTCGCCGGCGCCGCCGCCTATCATGCGCGGGCCGGGGGGCGCTCGATCGGAGGGAGTTTCATGCAACGAGCAAAGCAGACCCGCGGCATCGCGGCATCCACCGTCGCCGTCGCGCTGCTGGCATTGGCCGCCGCGGCGCCGGCCTTCGCCGCGGACGGCGGCGCCACGCGTCTGGCCGCGCG
>NZ_JANFVR010000087.1 GCF_024609805.1 Tahibacter caeni
GACAGCTGTTCGGCGGCGAGGCCGGCGCCGGCCGCAAGGCCGCCGGCACCGCGGGTCGCTGAGGCAGGGCGGCCGCCGCGGCGGCCGGCCGCTTCGCCGCAGCGCAGCAATCCGTCCCGATCCGCCGGCGGCCGTACGCCGGCGTGCACTTGTGCACGCTACGCATACCTCGGATGCGCTAAAGAGGCCGCAAAGCCGCCGGGGAGTCGCTTGCAATGACCGTTCGCCGTGAAGCTCCGGGCGCGGAAGCCGTCGCCGTTCCGGCGCCGGACCGCGCCGACCGCCTGCCGGAACTGCTGCGCGTGCTGCAGGCCGTGCGCGACGGCAACTTCAGCGAGCGCCTGCCCGGCGACTGGGACGGCATGGCCGGCAAGCTCGCCGACACGATCAACGACATCATCTTCAACAACCGCCGGCTGGCCGAGGAGCTGGCCCGCGTCGGCGAACTGGTCGGCAAGCGCGGGCAGACCCGCGAACGCGTGGCCGGAGCGAGCCGCCGCGGCGCCTGGGGCGCGATGGAGGTCTCGGTCAACACGCTCTGCGACGACCTGCTCTGGCCGACCGAGCGCATGACCCGCGCGATTTCGGCCGTGGCCCGCGGCGACCTGACCCGCACTATCGATCTCGAAGTCGACGGCCGGCCGCTGCAGGGCGAGTTCCTGCGCTCGGCCACGATCGTCAACACCATGATCGAGCAGATGAGCGTGTTCAGCTCCGAGGTCACGCGCGTCTCGCGCGAGGTCGGCACGGCCGGCAAGCTGGGCGGCCAGGCGCAGGTCAAGGGCGTGTCGGGCGTCTGGAAAGAGCTGACCGAGTCGGTCAACCAGATGGCGTCGAACCTGACCGCGCAGGTGCGCAACATCGCCGAGGTCACGATCGCCGTCGCGAGCGGCGACCTGTCGCGCAAGATCACCGTCGACGTGCGCGGCGAGATCCTGCAGCTCAAGGAGGCCATCAACACGATGGTCGACCAGCTGCGCGGCTTCGCCTCGGAAGTCACGCGCGTCGCACGCGAGGTCGGCACCGACGGCAAGCTCGGCGGCCAGGCCATCGTGCCCGGCGTGGCCGGCACCTGGAAGGACCTGACCGACTCGGTCAACGCGATGGCGACGAACCTGACCTCGCAGGTGCGCAACATCGCCGAGGTGACGACCGCCGTCGCACGCGGCGACCTGTCGCGCAAGATCACGGTCGACGTCAAGGGCGAGATCCTCGAGCTCAAGGACACCATCAACACGATGGTCGACCAGCTCAACGGCTTCGCCGCAGAAGTCACGCGCGTCGCGCGCGAGGTCGGCACCGAGGGCAAGCTCGGCGGCCAGGCCGAGGTCAAGGGCGTGTCCGGCGTCTGGAAGGACCTGACCGACAACGTCAACTCGATGGCGTCCAACCTGACCGGCCAGGTGCGCAACATCGCCGAGGTCGCGACGGCGATCGCCAACGGCGACCTGTCGCGCAAGATCACCGTCGACGTGCGCGGCGAGATCCTCGAGCTCAAGGAAACCCTGAACACGATGATCGAGCAGCTGCGCTCGTTCGCGTCCGAGGTCACGCGCGTCGCGCGCGAGGTCGGCACCGAGGGCAAGCTCGGCGGCCAGGCGCAGGTGCCCGGCGTGGCCGGCACCTGGAAGGACCTGACCGACAACGTCAACTCCATGGCCTCGAACCTGACCGCGCAGGTGCGCAACATCGCCGAGGTCACGACCGCCGTCGCGCGCGGCGACCTCTCGCGCAAGATCGCCGTCGACGTCAAGGGCGAGATCCTCGAGCTCAAGGACACCATCAACACGATGGTCGACCAGCTCAACGGCTTCGCCGCCGAGGTCACGCGCGTCGCGCGCGAGGTCGGCACCGAGGGCAAGCTCGGCGGCCAGGCCATCGTGCCCGGCGTGGCCGGCACCTGGAAGGACCTGACCGACTCGGTCAACGCGATGGCGACGAACCTCACGGTGCAGGTGCGCAACATCGCCGAGGTCACGACCGCCGTCGCGCGCGGCGACCTCTCGCGCAAGATCGCCGTCGACGTCAAAGGCGAGATCCTCGAGCTCAAGGACACCATCAACACGATGGTCGACCAGCTCAACGGCTTCGCCGCCGAGGTCACGCGCGTCGCGCGCGAGGTCGGCACCGAGGGCAAGCTGGGCGGTCAAGCGCAGGTCAAGGGCGTGTCCGGCGTCTGGAAGGACCTGACCGACAACGTCAACTCGATGGCGTCCAATCTCACGGGCCAGGTGCGCAACATCGCCGAGGTCACGACCGCCGTCGCGCGCGGCGACCTCTCGCGCAAGATCGCCGTCGACGTGCGCGGGGAAATTCTCGAGCTCAAGAACACGATCAACACGATGGTCGACCAGCTCAACGGCTTCGCCGCCGAGGTCACGCGCGTCGCGCGCGAGGTCGGCACCGAGGGCAAGCTCGGCGGCCAGGCGCAGGTGCCCGGCGTGGCCGGCACCTGGAAGGACCTGACCGACAACGTCAACTCGATGGCGTCCAACCTCACGGGCCAGGTGCGCAACATCGCCGAGGTCGCGACGGCCGTCGCGCGCGGCGACCTCTCGCGCAAGATCGCCGTCGACGTCAAGGGCGAGATCCTCGAGCTCAAGAACACGATCAACACGATGGTCGACCAGCTCAACGGCTTCGCCGCCGAGGTCACGCGCGTCGCGCGCGAGGTCGGCACCGAGGGCAAGCTCGGCGGCCAGGCCACGGTGCCCGGCGTGGCCGGCACCTGGAAGGACCTGACCGACAACGTCAACGTCATGGCCGCGAACCTGACCGACCAGGTGCGCGGCATCGTCAAGGTCGTCACCGCCGTGGCCAACGGCGACCTGCGCCAGAAGCTCACGGTCGAGGCCAAGGGCGAAGTCGCCGCGCTGGCCGACACGATCAACAGCATGACCAACACGCTCGCGATCTTCGCCGAGCAGGTCACGACGGTCGCGCGCGAGGTCGGCGTCGAGGGCCGCCTCGGCGGCCAGGCCATCGTGCCCGGCGCGGCCGGCACCTGGAAGGACCTGATCGCGAACGTGAACCTGCTCGCGGCCAACCTGACCACGCAGGTCCGCGCGATCGCCGAGGTCGCGACCGCGGTGACCCAGGGCAACCTGACGCGATCGATCCAGGTCGACGCGCGCGGCGAAGTCGCCGAACTCAAGGACAACATCAACGCGATGATCGGCAACCTGCGCGCGACCACCGAGCGCAACACCGAGCAGGACTGGCTCAAGACCAACCTCGCGCGTTTCTCCGGCATGATGCAGGGCCAGCGCGACCTGTTCGCGGTCGCGCGCATGCTGCTGTCGGAGCTCGCGCCGCTGGTCGGCGCGCAGCAGGGCGTCATGTACGTGATGGAAGGCGCCGCCGACGGGCCGTGGCTGCAGCCGATCTACGGCTATGCGGACCGCGCCGACACCGAGGCGCGGCGCGTGCGTCTCGGCGAGGGCCTCGTCGGCCAGTGCGCCGAGCTGCGCCGGCGCCTGCTGCTCAGCGACGTGCCGGCCGCGCAGATCAGCATCGACACGGGCCTGCTGCGCGCCGCACCGCGCAGCGTCATCGTGATCCCGGTGCTGTTCGAAGACCAGGTCAAGGCGGTCATCGAGCTCGCCAGCCTCGGCGAATTCACGCCGTCGCACCTGGCCTTCCTCGAACAGGTGACCGGCAGCATCGGCATCGTGCTGAACACGATCGAGGCGACGATGCGCACCGAAGGCCTGCTGGCCCAGTCGCAGCAGCTCGCCGGCGAGCTGCAGACCCAGCAGAAGGAGCTGCAGCAGACCAACGACGAGCTCGGCCTCAAGGCCAAGCTGCTCGCGCAGCAGAACGCCGAGGTCGAGCGCAAGAACCGCGAGATCGAGCAGGCGCGCCGCGCGCTCGAGGAAAAAGCCGCCGAACTCGCGCTGACCTCGCGCTACAAGTCCGAATTCCTCGCCAACATGTCGCACGAGCTGCGCACGCCGCTGAACAGCATCCTGATCCTCGGCCAGCAGCTCGCCGACAACGTGCCCGGCAACCTGTCGCCGAAGCAGGTCGAGTTCGCGACGACGATCCATGCGGCCGGCACCGACCTGCTGAACCTGATCTCCGACATTCTCGACCTGTCCAAGATCGAATCCGGCACGGTCACGGTCGAGATCGAGGAACTGGCCTTCGCCGAGCTGCGCGACATGGTCGCGCGCAACTTCGCCCACGAGGCCGAGCGGCGCAAGCTCGGCTTCGTCACGCGGCTGGACCCGGCGCTGGGCCCGATCATCACGACCGATCCGAAGCGCCTGCTGCAGGTGCTCAAGAACCTGCTGTCCAACGCGTTCAAGTTCACCGACCAGGGCGTCATCACCCTCGGAGTGACGATCGCGACCGAGGGCTGGAGCGCCGACCATCCGGTGCTCGGCCGCGTGCCGGCCGTCGTCGCGCTGTCGGTCACCGACTCCGGCATCGGCATCCCGCTGGAGAAGCAGCGCATCATCTTCGAAGCCTTCCAGCAGGCCGACGCGGGCACCTCGCGCAAGTACGGCGGCACCGGCCTGGGCCTGGCGATCAGCCGCGAGCTGGCCAGCCTGCTCGGCGGCGAGATCCGGCTCAGTTCCACGGTCGGCGTCGGCAGCACGTTCACCCTGTACCTGCCGCTGCACTACGCCGGCGCGGCGACTGGCGACGACGCGCGCATGCGGCTCGCCGCGCCGGCCGCGGCGCCGAACCTGCCGAATCCGCGCGGCGAGGAAGTCGCCGACGACCGCCACGACCTGCAGCCCGGCGAACCGCTGCTGCTGATCGTCGAGGACGACCCGCACTACGCGAAGGTCATGCTCGATCTCGCACGCGAGCACGGCTTCAAGGGCATCGTCGCGATGCGCGGCACCGAGGCGATCACCCTGGCGCGCAAGCACCGCCCGACCGCGATCTCGCTCGACATCTTCCTGCCCGACATGCTCGGCTGGACCGTGCTGAGCCGGCTCAAGCAGGACTCCGCGACGCGGCACATTCCGGTGCAGGTCGTCACGATCGAGGACGAGCGCCGCCAGGGACTCGAGCGCGGCGCGTTCTCGTTCCTCAACAAGCCGGTCACGACCGAAGGGATCAAGGCCGCGCTCGAGAAGATCAAGCGCTTCGCCGCGCCGCGGCCGCGGCGCCTGCTCGTGGTCGAGGACGACGCGGCCGAGCGCATGAGCATCGTCGAGCTGCTGTCGCACGACGACGTCGAGATCGTCAGCGCCGGCGACGGCGGCGAGGCGCTCGCGCAGCTGCAGCAGGAAGCGTTCGACTGCGTCGTGCTCGATCTGCGCCTGCCCGACATGAGCGGCTTCGAGCTCCTGAACCGCATCCACGCCAACGCCGACCTCGACGAGCTGCCGGTCGTCGTGTTCACCGGCAAGGAGCTCAGCGAGGCCGAGAACAAGCTGCTGAAGAAGGCGGCCAAGAGCGTCGTCATCAAGGGCGTGCAGTCGCCCGAGCGACTGTTCGACGAGACCGCGCTGTTCCTGCACCGCGTGATCGCCGACCTGCCGCCGTCCAAGCGGCGCATGCTCGAACAGCTGCACGACACCGACGAGGTGCTGGCCGGCAAGCAGGTGCTCGTCGTCGACGACGACGTGCGCAACATCTTCGCGTTGTCCAGCGTGCTCGAGCGCCACGGACTGCAGGTCGTCACCGCGTCGACGGGCCAGGAAGCCATCGCGCGGCTGCAGAGCGTGCCCGACATCGCGCTCGTGCTGATGGACATCATGATGCCGGAGATGGACGGCTACGAGACCACGCGCGCGATCCGCGACGACGCGCAGTTCCGCAGCCTGCCGATCGTCGCGCTGACCGCCAAGGCCATGAAGGGCGACCGCGAGAAATGCCTCGAGGCCGGCGCGTCGGACTATCTCGCCAAGCCCGTCAACACGGACCAGCTGCTGTCCGTGCTGCGCCAGTGGCTGCACCGCTGAGGCGCCGCCCGTGCAGTCCGACATCGACAAGGTCAACATCCTGCTCGTCGACGACAAGCCCGAGCGCCTGCTGAGCTACGAGGCCGTGCTCGCGCAACTCGGCGAAACGCTCGTCAAGGCGCATTCGGGCGAGGAAGCGCTGCGGCGCCTGATGGAAACCGAGTTCGCCGTGATCCTGCTCGACGTCAGCATGCCGGGCATGGACGGCTTCGAGACGGCCGAGCTGATCCACCAGCATCCGCGCTTCGAGAACACGCCGATCATCTTCGTGACCGGCGTGCACGTCGGCGACCTCGACCGCCTGCAGGGCTACCGGCTCGGTGCGATCGACTACGTGCAGGTGCCGCTCGTGCCGGACATCCTGCGCAGCAAGGTCGCCGTGCTCGTCGAGCTGTACCGCCGGCGCCGCGCGCTGGCCGGCGAGAACGCGAGCCTCGCGCGCGTCAACCTCGCGCTGCAGACCGAGCGCGCGCAGGAATTCGAGGCGCTGTCGCGGACCCTGGCGCTGGCCAACGCCGAGCTCGCGCTGGCCAACGCGCAGCTCGAAGCCGAAGTCGCCGAGCGCCGCCGCGCCGAGACGCAGCTGCAGCAGCTCGCCGAGAAGCTGCGCCAGGCCGACCGGCGCAAGGACGAGTTCCTCGCCACCCTCGCGCACGAGCTGCGCAATCCGCTCGCGCCGATACGCAGCGCCGTCGGCCTGCTGCAGAACGAATGCGGCGGCGCCGCCGCGCAATTGTCGCTCGATGTGATCGACCGCCAGCTGCGCCAGCTCGTGCGCATGGTCGACGACCTGCTCGACGTGTCGCGCATCACGCACGGCCGCATCGAGCTGCGCCGCGAGACCACCGAACTCGGCCCGCTGCTGTCGACTGCGATCGAGACGACCTTGCCGCACATCCATGCGATGCGGCACACCCTGTCGGTGGACCTGCCCGCGACGGCGCTCCGCGTCGACGGCGATCCGCAGCGCCTGACCCAGGTGTTCGGCAACCTGCTCAACAATGCCTCGAAGTACACCCTGCCCGGCGGCCGCATCGCCCTGTCGGCCTGCACCGAGGGCGACGAGGCGGTCGTGCGCGTCAGCGACAGCGGCGTCGGCATACCGACCGAACGCATCGACGAGGTGTTCGACCTGTTCGTGCAGATCGACACGTCGCTGGAACGCGCGCAGGGCGGCCTCGGCATCGGCCTGACGCTCGTGCGCCGGCTCGTGCAGATGCACGGCGGCCACGTGCGCGCGATCAGCGACGGCGTGGGCCGCGGCTCGTGCTTCGAGATCCGCCTGCCGCTGGCCGCGGCCGCCACCACCGCCACCACCGCCACCACCGCCGCCGCGACGGCGCCAACGGCTGCTGCCGCCGCAGCAGCAGCCGGACGCCGCATCCTCATCGTCGACGACAACCGCGACGCGGCCAACATGCTCGCGCAGCTGCTCGGCATGTCGGGCCACGAAGTGCGCGCGGTCTACGATCCCGAGCTCGCGCTGCCGGTGCTGGTCGAGTTCATGCCGGATCTCGCGTTCCTCGACGTCGGCATGCCCAAGCTCAACGGCCTGGAGCTCGCCGGCATGATCCGCGCCGATCCGCGCGGCGACCGCGTCGTGCTCGTCGCGCTGACCGGCTGGGGCCAGGACGACGACCGCCGCCGCTCGCGCGCGGCGGGCTTCGATCATCACCTCGTCAAGCCGGCCGACCCGGCCGAGATCGAACGCATCTGCCGCGACGCGGCGCGGCCGTGAACGACGCACGCGGCGGCGCCGCGACCGCGCACGGTGCCGCCGCGTCGATCAGGGCGCCTCGAAACCGTCGGCGAACAGACGGTCGTCCGGCGGCGCGACGACGGTGACGCGGCCGCCGGCGAACTTGCGCCAGCGCGGCTCGGCGAGGTCCTTCGCGATGATGCCGTCGGCATACCAGACCGTGTCGCCGCTGTCGGTCAGCAGCTCCAGCGGCGCCGCGCCGCCGAGATCCGCGTCGAGCAGCGTCTCGATGCTGCCGGCGCCGGCCAGAGCCGCGAGATCGGCATTCAGCGCCACCGGCGCGTCGGCGGCGGCGCCGCTCCAGCGATACAGGCGGAAATCCGACGGCGCGACGCCGGTCGCGACGGCCGTCGGGCCGGCGACGATCAGATAGCGGCCATCATTGGCCCGGACCATGTCGCGGATGCCGCGGCCGTCGAGATCGAGCAGGATCGGCGCGGCGAACGTCGCGCTGCCGACCGCGGCCGAACCGCCGGACGGCGCCGCCGCGATGACCTTGCGCAAGTTCGTCGCATGGATCAGCAGGGCGTCGTGTCGCTGCGTCGTCGGCAGCAGCGGCGCGCGGAACGCGACGTACAGTCCGTCCGCGTCCGGCGCGATCGCCAGCCCTTCGATGTTGAAGCCGTCGTCGCGCTCGGGCCAGACGCCGACCGCGGCACTCGCCGCGAGGCCCAGCGCGTTCGCGCCGAGGCCGTGGCCGTCGCCGGAATCCCAGGCGACGAGGTCCTCGCGCAGGTGGTCGTAGCGCGCGACGTACTGCAGGGTCGTCGCCGCGCCGCTGCCGCTGACGCGCGTGGAGAAGATGCGCTGGCGGTTCGGCCGCGCCGCGCCGTTGTCCTTCTTGTTCGAATGCGAACCGGTCCAGTAGATCAGGTCGCCGCTGCGCGCGGCGGCTTCGATGTCGACCTCGCGCGGCACGCCGCCGTCGAGATCGGTCAGCGCCAGCGAGGCCGTGAAGTCGAAGCCGTTCTCGGCCAGGCCCGAGCGGTCGCGCGGATACAGCCGCAGGCGCTGGTTCTCGTCGTCGGCGACGAGCACGTGATCGCCGCTGACGATCGCGGCCGAGGCGTCGCTCGCGCCGGTAAGCCAGTACTGCGCCGCGGCGTTCGCGGCCGACGCGGCATAGCTGACGACGTAGGTGCCGACGAGGTTGCTCGCATCCGTCGCGCGCACCGTGATCGTGCTGTAGCCGACGCCGGCCGGCGTGATGCGCAGGGTGCGCGTGGCGCCGCTGCCGCTGAGGGCGAGGCCGCCGTCGGGCACGACGGCCGCGTTGCTGCTGCTCGCGGCTATCGTCAGCGCCGCGGCGTCGCCGTCGGGATCGGCGAACGTCAGCACGATGCCGTCGGCGGCGGCCGGATCGGTCGCGTCGCCGACCGTGGCCGCGACCGCGCCGCCGCCGTTGACCGGGAGATCCAGGCGCCGCGTGGTCTGCGCGACGTCGACGGTGACCTGCGGCGCGCCGGTCGAGCCGGCGCAGGGATCGAAGTCGAACAGGCTGCGCGTGCTGCGGCCCGGGCTCGCGATCGCGCCGGCGGCCGAGGTCGTGGAATCTTCCGCGTCGCCGACGGCGGACAGGGTCCACGCCAGCGCCTGGTCGGCGCCGAGGCCGGCGCTGCTGACCCAGGCGCTGCGATCCTTCGCGCGCACCGAGCCGACGATGGTCTGGTCGTCGTAGGTCAGACGGTCGACGCGCGCACCGCCCGCGTCGTAGAGATTGATCTGGTCGGCGCGGCCGAGGCCGGCCGTGTTGCCGCCGACGACCTTGACGCCGGCGCAGAGGCCCCAGGCCGTGCGGAACGCGGCCGGCGTCTTGTCGGTCAGCAGCACGGATTCGCCGGGCTGCACGGTCCCCAGAGCGCCCAGCGCGATCGTGCCCGGCGCGTTGCTGTCGTCGTCGAAGCTCCAGCCGGCGAGATCGGCCGGCGCATCGCCGACGTTCGTGAATTCGACGAACTCGCCGTCGGCGCTGTCATACAGATATTCGGTGATGCGCAGGCGCGGACCGATGGGCGCGCAGGGATCGAACGGCTGCGCGCTGCGCGTGCTGATGCCGGGACTGCCGATGTCGCCGCCGGTGGACGCGCGCGAGGACTCCGCGTCGCCGACCGCGGCCAGGGTCCACTGCGCGATCGCGTCCGCGCCGAGGCCCGCGGCCGTGACCCAGCCGGCTACGTTCTGCGTGCGGATCGTGCCCGGAAAGGTCTGGTCGCCGAAGCGCAGGGTGTCCACGCGCGTGCCGGCCGCGTCGTACAGGTTGATCACGTCGTTGCGGCCGAGATTCTGGCCGTTGCCGCCGATGACCCGGGCCGCGGCGCAGAGGCCCCAGGCGGTGCGGAAATCCGCCGCGGCGGCTTCGGTGACGACGGCCGACTCGCCCGGCGCGAGCGTGCCGAGCGCGCCGATCGGAAAGCTGCCGGGGACATTGCTGTCATCGTCGAAGCTCCAGCCGGTCAGATCGACCGCGGCCGCACCGGTGTTCGTGAGCTCGACGAACTCGCCGTTGGTCCCGCTGTACATGAATTCGGTGATGCGCACCTGGGCGAAAGCGGCATCGGCGCAGCCGGCCAGACTGGCCGCGAGCGCGATCACGACGGCGATTCTCATGCAGTTCCCCAACGACGAGCCGGGCCAGCCGGCGACGGCCGCGCAGTCTGGCCACGCGCAGTGACGCGACCGTGACAGCGGCCGCAGAAGCGCGCCGCCGTGCCGTGCGGTTAACGCCGGGCTTACGCGCGGCCGGCAGCGGCTGCGCAAGAATCGGCGCCGTCGGCGGTATCGGCCGCCGTTTTACCGGAGTGTTCGCGTTGCGGTTTCGTTTCTGTTCTGCCGTCGCGGCCGTCGTCGGCCTCGTCGTTGCCGGCGCGGTCGCCGCCGGTCCCATCGCCGACCGCATCACGACGGTCACCCTGACCTTGCCGGCCACCCTCGCCGATACCGCGCCGAGCGCCTGCCTCGGCGGCTATTGCCGCATCGGCCCGCGCCTGTATCTCGCGCCGCGCAGCGACGGCAGCCATTGGCTGGGCTGGACCGACAGCGGCGGCAACGGCCACGTGAGCCTGCTCGCCAACGGCGCGATCGCGGGCACGTTCGACTACGCCGGCGAGGAAGCGCGCGGCCTCGTCGCGCACGACGACGGCGGCTTCGCCGTGCTGCTGCGCCGCGCGAGCGACTCGACGATACGCCTGACCCGGCGCAGCGCCGGCAACGCGGCGGCGTTCTCGACCGCGATCGCCAATCCGGTCGCGATCGCGCAGATGAATCTCGGCGATGCGCGCCTGGCCTACGGCAACTCGCGCTACGCCGCGTATTTCGCCGTGCACGGCATCAGCGGCATCTACGACGGCCACGAAGGCGACCAGCTCGCCTACATCGGCAGCAGCGGCAGCGTGCTCGGCGGCGGCTGGAGCTGGGGCTGCTCGCACCAGATGGCCGGGCTCGTCGGCTATCACCCGGGCCTGAACGCGTTCGGCGCGCTGTGCGTGTCGGACTGCTACGCGAGCAAGGGCATCCTGTACAACAATAGCCGCAACCTGTTCGGCATCGACGGCGGCTGCGACGGCACGGTCTGGGGCCAGTTCGGCCAGCTCGCGGCCGGCGACGCGACCTGGAAACTGGCCTTCGTCGCGCAGGGCACGCCGGCTTTTCCGGCCCAGGGCGTCGGCCTGCTGAGCTTCACGGCCAGCGCCGCGGTTGCGCCGACGGTCAGCTGGCTCACGAACACGGGCGGCCTGACCGAACGCGATCCGGTACTCGCACGGATCGGCAGCGGCGCGCCCGAGCGCTTCCTCGTCGGCTGGCGCAACGACAGCACGTTCCAGCTCGCGCTCGTCGACGGCAGCGGCGCGTATCTCGCGCCGCCGGAGAACGTGGCCGGCGTCAGCTGGGGCGATCGCGACGATCCGCTGCGCAGCACGGCCGACGGCAAGGTGGCCTGGGTGTCGGCTGCGGCCGGCACGCGTACCCTGAAGCTCCACGTCTATGCCGAGCGCGGCGATGCCGTGTTCGCGAGCGGCTTCCAATAGCCGAGGAAAATGTTGCGTCCGCTGCGCCGTCGCGGCGCAGGCATCGGCGCGCATGGCCATGGCCGCGAGTGACAGGGACAATCGCACGGTCATCGTCTCCGCGAGGAATGCCATGCGCCGCCGCTCCGCGATTGCCGCCCTGCTGCTGATGCTCGCCTGCGCCGCCGTTACGGCGGCGGAGCGGCCCGACGACGAAGCCCAGCTGCGCGCGCAGGCCGCGGCCTGGGACCGCGACATCGTGCGCAAGGATCGCGCCGGCATCGAACGCAACCTGCATGCGCGCTTCTTCCAGATCGACGGCCAAGGCGGACGCCACGCGCGCGCCGAGTTCATCGAGATGCTGCTCGATCCCAAGCTCCAGATCGATCCGTACGACGTGCCCGATCTCGACGTGCGCCGTTACGGCGACATGGCCCAGCTGACCGCCACGACGCACATGACCGGACGCTACGACGGCAAGCCGTTCACGAGCGCCTATCGCTACATCGACACCTACGTGCGCGAGCGCGGCCGCTGGAGCGTCGTTTCGGTGCAGATCACGCGGCTCGCGGCGCCGTAGAAGATCGCGGCGGAAACGCCGGGCGCCGTTCGCGGCGCCCGGCGTTTCCGGACGGCCTCGCGCTCAGTTGGCGAGCACGAGGTTCCAGACGCCGCGTCCGTAGGTACCCACGCGCAGGCGGCTGCCGTCGCGCGCGATCCAGATGTCCGAGACGCTGACGAGCGGCAGGCCGGCGCCGAGGCGCGTGAACGTCAGCCCCTTGTTCGTCGAGCGGTACATGCCGAGATCGGTGGCGACGTAGATCGTGCCGTTGCGCACCGGATCGGCCTTCAGCGCGTTCAGGCGCACGCCGGTCGGCAGGCCGCCCCAGCCGACGAAGGCCCAGCCGCCGGCCGGATCGAACGAGCTCCAGATGCGGCTCTTGCCTTCGCGATAGCCGTCGCTGATCACGTAGAACTGATTGTCGTCGCCGACCGCCGCGTCGAGGAAGCTGCCGTCCGCGTTGGCCGGCGTCGGCGCCTGGGTCCAGTGCGCGCCGTTGTCGAGCGTGAACCAGATCTGGCCCGGCGCGTAGCCGACGATCGCGACGAGCACGCCGCTGTTGCGGCCCGCGCGGACCCAGCGCACGCTGCCGACGAGGCCGTTCATCGCGACGGCCTGCCAGTGCTTGCCGAAGTCGGTGCTGCGATAGATCTTGCCGCCCGACGCCGCATGCAAGGTTTCGCCGCTGGCCACTGCGGGGCTCTGGTCGATGAAGCTCGCCGCGCCGTTGGGTATGCCGTCGAACGCGAGCTCGCCGCCGCTCAGGCCGCCGTCGTCGGACTGATAGGTGCCGCCGTTCGTCGCGATGATCAGCTTGCCTGCGTCGTTCTGCGACAGCAGCGCCCAGAAGCCGTCGCCGCCGGCCATGTGCGCGTTGTCGGTTCCGCTGTTGGCGCTGTGCAAGATGCCGTTGTCCTGCAGCGCGACGAGCAGCTCGCCGAGATCGTCGACCGACGAGGCGACGCCGTAGACGAGATGCGTGATCAGTCCGTCGTTGCGCGGTGTCCAGGTCTGGCCCGCGTCGCCGCTGCGGAACACGCCGCCGTCGTTGCCGACGTAGAGCCGGTTCGCCGCGTCGTAGGCGGCCGCATGGAAGTCCGGATGGACGTAGTTCTGCGCGCTGCGCGTCGTCGAATTGACGAGGCTGAAGGTCGCGCCGCCGTCGCCGGTGCGCGCAAGGCGCAGCTGGCCACCGAAATACGCGATGTTCGGCGTGGTCGGATTGACGACGACCATCTGGTTGTAGCTTTCCGACGTGCCGAGCAGCTTGCGCACGGGCTCGACGTTGTTCACGTAGCTTTCCTGGCCGACGTTCAGCGACGACCAGTCCTGGCCGCCGTCGGTGCTCTTGTAGATCTCGGTCAGCGCCGTGACGTTGTGGTAGGTCAGCGCGTACTGGATGTTCGGGCTGCTCGGCGCGCTCGCGATCGTGATGCGGCCGACGGCGGACGGCAGGCCGTTGGACGGCGTCCATCCGGCCGCCTGTTCGCTCGAGAACCAGATCTTGCCGCCGCTGCCGTCCTTCGTGGTCGCGGCGAAGCGGTTGCTGCCGGACCAGGCGATGCTCCAGACCTCGGGCTTGCCGTCGCCGGCGCCGAGCGGCTGCAGCTGGTACGACGCGCCGGCGTTGGTCGAGCGGTACAGCCCCTGGTCGGTCGCGACGAGGATCAGGTTGCTGTTGTTCGGACTCACGACGATCTTGCGGATGCTCGTGCTGTCGCCGAGCAGGATCGGCGCGGACCAGGTGACGCCGCCGTCGCTGCTTTTCAGCACGCCGAGGCCCGGCGCGGTGCCGAGCGACGTGCTCGGGCCGGCGAGATAGCCGGTCTTGTGCGCGTCGCCGAGACCGAGATAGAGCCGGTTCGGCAGATTCGCGTCGAGCGCGAGCGCACCGGTGCCGAGGCTGCCGAGCGTGTCGGTCATCGCCTTCCACGACGCGCCGGCGTCGAGCGAGCGCCAGACGCCGCCGCCGGCGGACGCGACGTAGACGATGTTCGAATTGTCCGGATGCGTGGCGATCGCCGACACGCGGCCGCTGTCCATCGGTCCGCTGCTCATGCGCGACGGTCCGAGATTGGTCCAGACCTCGCCGAGCGTGATGTCGTCGACCTTGGCACCGACCATCAGCCGCGCGTTCGTTTCGCGCTCACGCGCGGCCGCGGCCATGAGGCTGCGCGCGTACGCGGCGTCGTTGTCGCGGCGGAAGCGCTCGCCCATGACGCGCTCGCGCTTGGCGAGTTCGTCGTGGTCGCGCTCGTCCTCCCAGCTCATGCCGGCGGCGCTGCCTTCCTCGGCGGCCTGGGCGAGGCTCGTGCACAGCAGCAAGCCGACCGCGACGCGGCCCAGTGCGGATCCTGCGATGTTCATGAATGACTCCGTCTCTGCAGGGCAGCCGGGCCGGCGTGGCCGACCGCTGCCGGTAGGGGAAGAGGCCGCGCGGCGGATGGCGCCGCGCCCTCGTGTTCACCTACGGCGAGAGACGGACTCGGGGATCATTCCGTGGACTTAGCGGCGTAAGGAACAACGCCGCAACGGTCGCCCTTCTGCAACGGCTCAGCGCCCGGCCGCGTGGCGCACGATCAGCTGCTTGAGCGGGCCGAGCGCATTGACCGCGCGCAGGCCGAGGCCGCGCGCGAACACCAGCGGTTCGAACTCGCTGCGGAACAGCCGGTTGATGCCGTCCATGCCCCAGGCCGAGATCGTATTGTCGCTGCGCCGGCGGCGTTCGTAGCGGCGCAGGCTCGTGACCGCGCCGGCGTCGCGCTCGGCGTCGCCGCCGATCGCCTCGACGAGCGCGTCGACGTCGCGCAGGCCGAGATTGACGCCCTGCCCGGCCAGCGGATGCACCTGGTGCGCCGCGTCGCCGATCAGCGCGAAGCGCGGCGCGACGTAGCGCTCGGCCAGCAGCAGGCGCAGCGGGAATTCGGCCCGCGCGGAGGTCGACAGCACCGGACCGAGGCGGAAATCGAACGCGCAGCCGAGTTCCTGCAGGAACGTGGTCTCGTCGATCTCGCGCAGGCGGCGGCATTCGGCCGGCGGCAGCGACCAGACGATGGAGCAGCGGCCGTCGGCGAGCGGCAGGAACGCCAGGGTGCCGCCGGGCAGGAAGCGCTGCCAGGCGGTCTGCTCGTGCGGCCGTTCGGTGCGCACGTGCGCGACGAGCGCATGCTGGTCGTAGACGTGGCCGCCGGCGCCGATGCCGAGCAGCTGGCGCAGCGGCGAGGACGCGCCGTCGGCCGCGACGACGAGGCGCGCAACGATGCGGCCGTCATCGTCGAGGCGCAGCACGCGCGTGTCGCCGTCGTCGTCGGTGCCGACGACGCGCGCGGGACAGCGCAGGCTCACGCCAGGCTCGGCCTGCAGCGCCTGCCACAGCGCATGCTGGATCAGCCGGTTCTCGACGATGAAGCCGAGCTCCGCGCTGCCGCCGTCGGCCGCGTCGAAATCGATCTGCGCTCCGCTGCCGCTGTCCCAGACGTACATGCGGCGATAGGCGCCGGCGCGCGCGCTGCGTATCGCCGTCCAGACGTCGAGCCGCTCGAACAGCGCGACGCTCGACGGTGCGATCGCGACGACGCGCAGGTCGACCTCGTCGGCTGCGTTCCAGGCGGTTGGCGCATGTTCCTCGACCAGGGCCACGCGCAGGCCGCTGCGCGCGAGCGCGAGCGCGCAGGCGCTGCCGACCATGCCGGCGCCGACGACGGCGACATCGAACAGATTGCGAGGTTTCATGGACGTACTCCGAGAGCGTAGGCGGTGGTCGCACCGCGGAATCCCATGCCGCGGCGCGCGATGCCGCCGGCCGCGTCAGGCAGGCCGTCGAGCAGCAGCAGGCCGAGACTGCGCAGCGGCGCGAGCGCGCGCGAGGGATTGCAGGCCAGCTGCACGAGGCCGTGGCTGAAAGCCAGGGTGCCTTCGCGGTCTTCGCGCCGGCGCGCCGCGTAGGCCTGCAGCAGCGCATCGCTGCCGGCGTCGCCGCCCGCGCGCTGCTGCGCGATCAGCAGCTCGGCCAGGGTCAGCGCATCGCGCAGGCCGAGATTGAACCCCTGTGCGCCGATCGGATGGATGGTCTGCGCCGCGTTGCCGATCAGCACGCAGCGCGGCGCGATCAACGTGTCGGCGACGACGCGGCGTATCGGATGCGCGCTGCGCCGGCCGGGCCGGCCGAAGCGGCCGGCGCGCCAGCCGAAGCGCTGCTGGGCATGGGCGAGAAAGCCGGCGTCGTCGAGCGCGGCGACGGCCGCGGCATCCGGCGCCGGCACGCTGAGCACGAAGCCCGCGC
>NZ_JANFVR010000088.1 GCF_024609805.1 Tahibacter caeni
CCGCCGCCGTCGCGGCGGCCGTCCCCGCGCCCGCCGCTGTGGCCGTGGCTGGCCGCCGGCGGCGGGGTGCTCGCTGTGTTGCTCGGCGTGGGTTTCTGGCGCTGGCAGGCCGGTTCGGGCATGTCGGCCGAGACGCGCGAGCTCGTCGGCTTCTGGCTCAAGCAGGCCGACACGCTGGCCGGCGAGGGCAAGATGGTTTCGCCGCCCGACGACAATGCCTATCAGGTCGTGCAGAAGGTGCTGCAGAAGGATCCCGAGAACGAGGCCGCGCAGGCGCTGCTCGCGCGCATGGCCCAGGCGCTGCGCGCCGAGGCCGAGGCCGCGCTGGCCAAGAACGACTACGCGCTCGCGCGCGACAAGGTCGACCAGGCCCTGTTCGTGCGCAAGGACGACGCGGAAGTCGCCGCGCTCAAGCAGCGCATCGACGCGGCCGTCGCGAGCGAGGAACGCCGCAAGCAGCTGGAACAATTGCTCGCCGGCGCCGCCGCGGCCGACAAGGAGTCCAAGCCGTTCGGACCCGACGGCAGCTACGCGCTGCTCGTGAAGGCGCGCGACCTCGCCGCCGACGACGCGACGGTCAGGCAGCGCATGGACGCGTTCGTCGCGGCCCAGCTCGCGCCGGCGCGCGAGGCGCTGGCCGCCGGCAACAGCGAGCGGGCGAACCTGCTGCTGATCGGCCTGCGGCCCGAACTCGGCAAGGAGCCCGCGTTCGTCGCGCTGAGCGGCGAGGCCACGCGCGCGCAGCAGGCGGCCGGACTCGAAAAGCAGATCGCGGCGACCCTGCAGCGCGGCGAGGCCGAGCTCAAGGCCGGCCGTCTGGCCGAGCCGAGCAGCGCGAACGCGCTGGCCAGCCTCGGCCAGCTGCGCGAGATCGCGCCGCAGGACGCACGCGTGACGGCGTTCGCCGGCCAGCTCGCCGCGGCGCTCGTCAACGAGGCGCGCCAGTCCGCGGCGAACGCGCCGCAGCGCGCGCTGGAACGCGCCGAACTCGCACTGCGCGCGGATCCGGCGCGCGGCGACGCGGCCGCGCTCAAGGCCGCGATCGAACAGCGCCTAGGCCAGCGCCTCGCCGACATCGGCCGTGCGCTGTCGCAGGCCAAGCAGGCCATCGCCGAGCAGCGCTATCTCGCGCCGGCCGGCAACAACGCGCGCGAGGCGCTGACCAACGTGCTCAGGCTCGATGCGCAGAACGCCGAGGCCGGCCAGCTGCTGGCCGAGCTGCCGCGGCGCGTCGCCGAAGGCATCGAAGCGAAGGCCGCGGCCAAGGACACCGCGGCCGCGCTCGAGCTCGCGCGCAGCGGCACCGCGGCGTTCCCGAACGATGCGGGTCTGAAGACGCTGCTCGCGCGCACCGAGGCCCAGGCCCAGGGCGAGCAGCGCGAAGCCGACGCGAAGGCCGTGCGCGAGCGCATCGCGAACGCGATCGGCGCGACGCCGGTGCGCGTGGATTCGCTGAGCATCGCCGCCGCCGCGCTGTCGCCGCTGCTGACCGCGAATCCGGCCGATGCCGAGGCGCTCGCGCTGCGCAAGCGCCTGGCCGAGACCGCGGCCGCGGCGCAGCGCGCGGCGACCAGCCTCGCGGATTTCGACGCGTTCGCCGGTTTCCTGCGCAGCAACGACAAGCTGCTGGCCGGAGAACCCGCCGTGGCTGCGCTGCAGCGCGACGCGACCGCGCTGCGCGACAAGCTCGATCAGCTCGAGCGCGAGCGCCTGGCCGCGCTGCAGGGCGAGCTCGTGCTCAACGCGCAGCCCTGGGCGCAGGTCGAATCCGTCGTCGACGGCAACCGCAAGGCCGTCGCGCTGCCGGCCGAAGCGAGCACGCCGTTCGCGCTGAAACTGCCGGCCGGCAACTACGTCATCACGTTCCGTCATCCGCAGGCGAACAAACCGGTATCCGTCATCGCCAAGGTCGAGGCGCAGCGTCGCGCCGTCGCCAATGCGGCCTTCCCGACCATTTCTGCAGAGGACTATTTCTCGCGTGCGGGCTGGTAAGGGAATCGGCATCCTGCTCGCGGCGCTCTGCGCCGCCGCGCCGGTTGCGGCCGACTACAAGGACAGCTACAGCCGCGGTCTCGAAGCCGTGAAGGACGGCGACTGGGCGACGGTCCGGCAGCGCATGCAGGAAGCACTGGCCGACAATCCGGCCGCCGCGCCGCGCGTGCGCCTGTACGGCCAGCGCTGGGAGCCTTACGTCCCGCAGTACTACCTCGGCCTCGCCGCGTTCCGGCAGGGCGACTGCGCGACGGCGATGGCGCAGTGGCGTTCGGCCGCCAACGTCGGCGTCATCGGCAGCGTGCCCGCGCTGAAGGCCGAGCAGGACCGCAACGCGGCGAGCTGCGAAACGCGCCTCGCGCAGCAGGGCAAGCCCGAGCCGGCCAAGCCCGAACCGCCCAAGAGCGGCGGCACCGTCGCGCCCGACGGCGACACGCCGAAGCCGAATCCGCCGAGGCCCGAGCCGCCGAAGACGGAACCGCCGAAACCCGAGCCGAGCAAGCCGCCGAAGCCGGCGGAAACGCCGCTGGCCCAGCGCGTGCCGGCGCCGCTGCTCGAAGCGTTCCGTAATTATCTCGGCGGACGCTACACGGACGTCATACGGCTCAATCCCGACAGCTTCGCCGAGCCGCGCGCCCGCGCGCAGGCCTATCTGATCCGCGCCGCCGCGCGGCAGATCCAGGCCGGGCTCGACAACTCCGCGGCCGGCCTCGACGCCGCGCGCGCCGACATCCGCGCCGTGCGCGCGGCCAGCCCGAGCCTGTCGCCGGACCCGGCGCTGTTCTCGCCGAGCTTCCGCCGCCTGTACAGCGAGACGCGCTGATCCCTGTCGCGTTCGCGCGCCGTACGACGTTTCCTGTAGGCGGCGGCGCTGCGGCCGCTGTTCGTGTCGTGACGGCGGCATCGTTGCGTTGCGACGCCTGAAGGACTGCGCTAGCGTGACGCGGCGCAGGGGGAACTGCGGGGAGCATGAGCATGGGAGGCAGTATGCGTGCGTTGATCCTGGCGGCCTGGGCCGTCGCAGGCAGCCTGTTCGGTAGCGTCGCCCTTGCGGGCAATCCGCCGCCTTCGTTCACCGATCGCCTCGAAGGCGACGCACCGGGCACCGTGCAGGTCGGTTCCTCGATCAACCTGACCTGGGCCGCGGTCGCCCAGGCCTGCAGCTACGTCGGCAGCGCATTTCCCGCCGGCGTCAGCTTCGACAACTGGCCTGCCGATTCCGGCTCGACCACGCCGCCGGCCTGCAACAGCTTCTCGAGTTGCGCAGCGCCGCACTCGGTGCCGCTGTTCCTGAATGTGCCGGGCACCTATCATTTCCAGCTGACCTGCTTCACGACGGGCGGTCCTGCGGTCAGCTCGAGCATCGACGTCGCCGTGACCGAGGCGCCGAGTTCCGAGCGCATCGCGCTGAGCCTGTCGGCGAGCACGGCCGGGCTCGTGCGTCCCGGCGACACCTTCGACTTCACGATGCTGCTCAACAACAACGGCGGCTTTCGCCTGACTGCGCCGCGCACGACCTTGACCCTGCCGGCGGAGGCCGCCTACGTGAGCAGCACGTGCGCGAGCGCGAGCGGCACGACGGTCACCTGGTCGCTGGCCAACGGTCTCGGCAGCGGCGAAAGCGCGACCTGCAAGGTGACCGCCCGCCTCAACAGCCTGCCGTCCGGCGACGCGATACAGGCCACGGCGAGCACGACCTTCACGATACTGCAGTCCAGTTTCACGTTGCGCACGAGCGAGCTCGTCTCGACCCTGCGCCGCTCGCGCTCGTTGACTCTGACGCGCAACGGCACGCCGACGACGGCCAACTCGGTCACGCCGGTCATCAGCGGCGACGGCAGCGTCGTGCTGTTCGCGACGCGCCAGCGCGGGCTGACCGGCGACGACAGCAATGCCGGCGGCAGCGACATCGTGCTGAAGAATCGCCGCGACGGCACGGCGCGCCTCGTCAGCGTGCGCGGCAGCGACGGCGCCGCGCTGCGCGGCAACAGCTCGTCGCCGACGATCTCGGCCAACGGCCGTGCGCTGGCCTTCATCTTCGAACCCGCCGCCACGAACGGCGGCGACGTGCCGAAGGCCGGCGAGACCGGGCAGCTCTGCAGCGCGCCGCCGAATGGCCTGTTCCGCCCGACCTGCACGACGACGGCGCCGAACGGGCAGCCGCTGTCGGGGCCGGCCGAAGGGCCGACGATGTCCGCCGACGGCAATCTGATGGCGTTCTGTTCCTCGGCCAGCAACTGGGTGTCCGGGGACGGCAACGGCGCAAAGGACGTGTTCGTCATGAACATGGCGACGAGCGAGGTCTCGCTGGTCTCGGCCACTTCGGCCGGCGTGCAGGGCGACGGCGCGAGCTGTGACGCGGCGATTTCCGGCAACGGCAAGTTCGTCGTGTTCCGCACGCGCGCGCCCAACCTCGGCGGCGGCGCGAACTGGCAGGTCGTGCGCAAGAACCTCGAGACCGGCCAGGTCGAGCGCCTGAGCCAGGGCGGCGACGGCGGTGCGGCGAATGCGGATGCGGGGCGACCGTCGATTTCCTACGACGGCAAGCGCGTGACCTTCGCCTCGCGCGCGAGCAACCTCGTCGCCGGCCTGCTCGGCGGCAACAGCAACGTCTACATCTATTACACGCCCGGCGCGGCAGCCGTCACGCTGGACGGGACGGTGCCGAAGGACATCGGCAACGGCCTGTTCGGCGTGCGCAACCGCACCGGCGGCGCGCCGAACGGCGACGCCGACGACCCGACGATCGCTTGTACCGGTGCGAGCGTCGCGTTCGGTTCGACCGCGAGCGACCTGATCTTCGGCGACAACGGCGGCACCAAGGACGTGTTCGTCGTCGACGCGCAGACCGGCGCGACGCGCCGCGCGGTGTCCGCCGGCGGGCCGGACCCGAACGGGCCGTCGACGAATCCGTCGCTGAGCTGCGAAGGCACCGCGATCGTGTTCGAATCCGGCGCGACGAACCTCGATCCGGCCGACCCGAATACGAACCAGGACATCTACGCGCAGGACGATCCGCCGAACGCCACGGGCGGCATACCGCGCGCGCTGGGACCGTCGTTCAGCGGCAACTGGTTCAACACCGGCCAGAGCGGCCATGGCTTTCTCATCGAGGCGCTGCCCGACGGCCGCTACTACCTGACCTGGTATCTCTACGTCGACGGCCAGCCGCTGTTCCTGCAGGGCGTCGGCACGGCCACCGACAACGTGCTCGACGTCCCCGTCTACAGCACGCGCTCGACCGCGTTTCCGGTCGGTTCCGGCGGCGTGACGAACAGCAACTGGGGCCGTCTGCGCATGACGTTCGCGAACAACGACACGGCGTCGGTGACCTGGACGCCGAGCGGTTTCGGCTTCTCGGTAGGCACGTTGACGTTGCGCCGCCTGACGGCGCCGGCGCTGGTCCAGTCCGACGTGCCGGGCACGACGATCAAGGCCTGCTACAGCGGCGTCTGGTTCGAACCGGCGCGCTCGGGCTACGGCTTCAATCTCGAAGTCATCGAACAGGGCGACGGGGACCGCGCGCTCGTGACCTACTGGTATACGTACCGGCCGGACGGCAGCCCGCTGTGGCTCAGCGGCGTCGGGCGTGCCGTCGGCAACGACATCCGTGTCGACCTGTATCAGGGCGGCGGCAGCGGCGCGCAGTTCCCGTTCAATTTCGTGGCCGATGCGATCACGCAGACGCGCTGGGGCAGCGCGACCCTGCGCTTCACCTCGAACAACACGGTGAGCGTGAGCTATCAGCCGGCGCTCAGCGGCTACGCCGCCGGCAGCGCCAATCTGGTGCGCCTGACCGAACTCGCCGGCCGTTCCTGCGTGAACTGATACGGCAGCGGAAGGATCGGTCGCAGGCCTTCCGCTTCCCGCAAAACGAAAACGGCGCCGTCAGGCGCCGTTTTCGTCACCGATGAACGGTGGATTCAGAAGCGATAGACGCCGGAGACCGAATACGTATCGAGGCCGTCGGACAGGTCCGCGCCGAAATCGAGCTGGAAGCTCTTGAACGCCCAGCCGCCGCCGACGGTGGCATGGTTCTCGGCGCCGCGGCCGCCGGCGAACAGGGTCGCGAGCACGGCCTGGGTCGCGTCCGCCGGCGTGCCCTTGAACGCGACCGAGTGGCGCGGATCGTGCCAGAAGCCGGCGCGCAGGCTGAACGGTGCGGACATGTTCGCGAACGTGTATTCCGCGCCGAGATGCGCTTCGGTGCCATCCTCCAGACGCAGCTGGTTCGCCGCGTTCTGGATGTCGAACAGCGTGTTGACGTCGTCGGTCAGCTGCGAATACATCACGCGGTCGAGATCGAAGTTCACGACGAACGTGTCGGTCGGACGCCAGGACAGGCCGACGCCGAAGATGTCCGGAATGTCGAAGCGCACCTTGTTCAGCGAGGTGAAAAGTTCCGGCGCCGGCAGCGGATTGCCGTCGACGTCGTTGTACAGCACGTTGATCGCCTTGTAGTCGAAGCGCGGCGCCTTGCGGTAGGTCGCGCCGAGGCTCCACTGGTCGCTGAGCTTGAAGCGCGCGCCGACGTTGAAGCCGAACGCATTGTCGTCGCCGTTCTGGAACTGGCGCGAGGCGATCGAGATGTTCTGCGGATTGATGTCGTCGACGCGCACGGTCGCCGTATCGAAGCGGAAGTCGTAGCGCGTCAGGCCGATGCCGAGCGAGACGTTGTCGTTGGCCTTGAACGCGGCCGACGCGCCGATGCTCACGATCTTCAGGTCGGCGATCGAGCGGAACGGGAACAGGCGGAACTCGCCGACGTCGGCGCCGTTCAGGGTCGCGAAATCGGTGTCGAAGCGCGCGAGCTCGTGGCGGTAGAACGCGAACGACCAGCGGTCGTGCGGAATCACGACGGACAGATAGGACAGGTTGGTATTCGAGCTGTCGGCGTCGCTGATGTTCAGGCCGCCGGCGCTGAACGGGCTGATCGTTGCGGTGCCGCCGTCGATGTAGGGCGTGCTGTAGGACGTGTGGCGCGCTTCCAGCGATATCTCGGTCTGCACGAGCTGGGTCAGGCCGGCCGGATTGGTGTAGGCGGCGGTCGCGTCGTCGGCCAGGCCGAGGAACGCGCCGGCCATGCCGAGGCTGCGTGCGCCCGGGCTCGAAAAGCTGAACGGGATGCTCGCGTTGGTCTCCGAGTCGGTGATCGCGAACGCGCTGCCCGCGCAACCCAGCAGGGCGGCCGAGACGGCAATGCAAAGTACACGCTTCATCGATGTGGTCTCCCCAAAAAGAAATGGTGCGCAGCAGTCGCCCCGTCAGACTCCCAGCGACGGCATACGCGGCGGATGTTAACACCGAGTTATGGCGACGGTATGCCGGGCGCGGTGCGGTGCTTGACCTATACTTGCCGGCCTATAAACGCAGAAACAGGGGAAAACACGTCATGACGGGTACCTGGCTTGCTGTCGTTCTGGCGGTGGTCGCGGTGATCGCGCTGTCCAAGACCATGCGTACCGTGCCCCAGGGGTACGAATGGACCGTGGAGCAGTTCGGCAAGTACACGCGTACCCTGACGCCGGGTTTCCACATCTTGATTCCGGGCATCCAGGCCGTCGGCCGCAAGATGAACATGATGGAGCAGGTGCTCGAGATTCCTTCCCAGGACGTCATCACCAAGGACAACGCCGTGGTCCGCGTCGACGGCGTCGTGTTCTTCCAGGTACTGGATGCGGCCAAGGCCGCCTACGAAGTGTCCAATCTCGAACAGGCGACGATCGCACTGGTCATGACCAACATCCGTACGGCGATCGGCTCCATGGATCTCGATGAATCGCTGTCCAAGCGCGACGAGATCAACGCGAAGCTGCTGCGCGTCGTCGACGATGCGACGCATCCGTGGGGCATCAAGGTCAACCGCATCGAGCTCAAGGACATACAGCCGCCGCGCGACCTGGTCGAATCGATGGCGCGCCAGATGAAAGCCGAGCGCGACAAGCGCGCGGCCGTGCTCGAGGCCGAAGGCGCGCGCCAGTCCGAGGTGCTGCGCGCCGAAGGCGAGAAGCAGGCGGCCATCCTCGAAGCCGAAGGCCGCCGCGAGGCGGCCTACCGCGAGGCCGAAGCGCGCGAGCGTCTGGCCGAAGCCGAAGCGAAGGCCACGACGATGGTGTCGGAAGCCATCGCGAAGGGCGACGTCAACGCGCTGAACTATTTCGTCGCGATCAAGTATGTCGAGGCGTTCAAGGCGGTCGCGACGTCGCCGAACCAGAAGATCCTGATGATGCCGATCGAGGCGACCGGCGTGCTCGGTTCGCTGGCCGGCATCGCCGAGATAGCCCGCTCGGCCGGCGTGAGCGCGGCGAATGCGGCTGGCGCGGAAGGCAAGCGCCCGCCGAACAAGCCGACGGCCTGAGCGCGGCGCCATGGACCTGATCTCGCTCTGGTGGATCGCCGCGCTGGTGCTGATCGCCGCGGAAATCGTGCTGCCGGGATTCTTCCTGCTCTGGATCGGCCTGGCCGCGGCCGGCGTCGGCATCCTGTTGCTGCTGGTGCCGGGACTGGGCCTGCTGGGTCAGGCCGTCGCGTTCGCCGCGCTCGCGTTCGCGAGCTGCTTCGGCTATTGGCGTCTCGCGCGCGACAGCCTGCGCGCGACGCCGGCGCCGACCCTGAACCGGCGCGCCGAGCAGCTCGTCGGCCAGCATTACGTTTTGGCGACCGCGATCGAGAACGGTCGCGGCAAGGCTCACGTCGGCGATTCGCTCTGGTCGGTCGAAGGTCCGGACCTGCCGGCCGGCGCCCGGGTCGCCGTCGTCGGCGTCGACGGCACCTTGCTGCGCGTACAGGCGGTCGACGCGGCGGACTGACGATCGAAGACGCCGCGGTGCCGATCGGATCGGCGGTTGCCGGATCAGTGCTGCGGCGTCTGCGCCACGGCCGCCGCGTATTTCTGCAGGATGCTGCGCAGGAGCGGCGCGCTGCGCGCCTGCCAGCGCAGCGCCCACACGGTGAACACCGCGATGACCGCGAACGCCGCGGCGAATGCGGCGGGTTCGCTGCGCACGAAGCCGAACGCGACGAGCAGCGCCGACGGCACGAGGTAGGCCGCCGCGTACATGTTCCCGCCGTCCTGCGGCAACAGCAGGCGGGCGAGCAGGGCGGCTTCCTCGGGCGTGAATTGCGGTGCGTTCATGGGGTTTCTCGCGTCGGCGGCGGGCCGTCATGGTAGCCGGCGCCGGCAGCGCCGGTCGGATCGCGCCGCGCCGGCGGCGGTAATGCGCTTGGATTGCGCCGGTGGGGCCGGGATAATGCGCGCTTCCCCCGGCCGGACCCTTCCATGAGCAAGCAGACCGTACTCAATGCCACCCATCGCGCGCTCGGCGCCAAGATGGTCGACTTCGGCGGCTGGGACATGCCGATCAGCTACGGTTCGCAGATCGAGGAACACCACGCCGTGCGCCGCGACGCCGGCATGTTCGACGTCTCCCACATGACCGTCGTCGATCTCGAAGGCGAGCGCGTGCGCGATTTCCTGCGTCGGCTCGTCGCCAACAGCGTCGACAGGCTCAAGACGCCTGGCAAGGCGCTGTACACCTGCATGCTCAACGCCGACGGCGGCGTCATCGACGACCTCATCATCTACAGCCGTGCCGACGGCGCGTTCCGCCTCGTCGTCAATGCGGCGACGCGCGACAAGGATCTGGCCTGGATCACCCGCGAGGCCGCGCCGTTCGCGGTGCAGGTCCGCGAGCGCCCGGAGCTCGCGATCATCGCCGTGCAGGGACCCAACGCGCGCGCCAAGGTGCAGGGTCTGCTGTCGCCGGAGCTCGCCGCGAAGGCGGCCAAGATCGGCAAGTTCGTCGCTTGCGAAGGCGACGGCCTGTTCATCGGCCGCACCGGCTATACCGGCGAGGACGGCTACGAAATCATCGTGCCGCAGGAACGGGCCGTGGAACTCTGGAACCGCCTGCAGGCCGCCGGCGTCGCGCCGGCCGGACTCGGCGCGCGCGACACCTTGCGCCTGGAAGCCGGCATGAATCTCTACGGCCAGGACATGGACGAAACCGTTTCGCCGTACGAGGCCGCGCTGGCCTGGACCGTCGCGCTCGACGAAGGCCGCGACTTCACCGGCCGCGCCGCACTCGAGCGGCAGAAGGCCGCCGGCGTGCCGCGCGCGATGATCGGCCTGGTCATGGACGAGAAGGGCGTGCTGCGCCACGGCCAGCGTGTCGTGACCGCGAACGGCGATGGCGAAATCCTCTCCGGCACGTTCTCGCCGACCCTCGGCAAGGCGATCGCGTTCGCCCGTGTGCCGGCCGGCGATCCCGGCGCGGTGCAGGTCGACATCCGCGGCAAGCTCATTCCGGTCCGCGTCGTGAGCTTCCCGTTCGTGCGCGACGGCAAGCCTTGCGACGGCGTGTGATCCGGCCCGACTCCTCCCTCTGATTGCTTCCCGCCGCCCGCGTGTAGAATCGCGCCGCGGTGCCTACCTCACAGGACAAGACCCATGAACGAAATTCCCGGCGACCTGAAATTCATGAAATCCCACGAGTGGGCGCGCGTCGAAGACGACGGCACCGTCACGGTCGGGATTTCCGACCACGCCCAGGGCCTGCTCGGCGATCTCGTCTACGTCGAGCTGCCGAATGTCGGCGACACGCTCGAAGTCGGCGCCGGCTGCGCCGTGGTCGAATCGGTCAAGGCCGCTTCCGATGTCTACGCGCCGGTCGCCGGCGAAGTCATCAAGGTCAACTCGGCGCTGTCGGACAAGCCCGAGACCATCAACGAAGACGCCTACGGCGACGGCTGGATCCTCGTCGTGCGTCCGACCAACCTGCAGGAAGACATGGAAAACCTGCTGGATCCGGACGCTTACGCGGAACAGCTCGACAACGAAGACGATTGACCTCCGATCCGCACGACGTGATCGAAAAGGGCGCGCCGCAAGGCGCGCCCTTTTCGTTTGCGCGGCGCGCATCGGCAATCGCTGTCGCGGCCGGCGCAGACACCGCGCATGCGACGTGTGCGGCGACGGTGCCGAGTGTCGCCGCGCATGCAGCGCCGCGCGCGCGAGCGTGGCTCGCGGTCATCGCGACGGCGGCGAGCGCCGCCGTCGAGTCTCGCCGCGGCGCTGCGCGAAGCATGCGCGCGGCGTCGCGACGCTGCGCAATTTCGCGCAAATCGGTCCGCGTCGGGGTTGCCGGCAGTCCGCGAGCTGAACGTCCGGCCACCGGGAGCTCCGCTTCGTCGCGCGCGCTCCGCGGCGCTCGGGGCGCCGTCGCGGCATCGTCGCCGGACGACGGCGCCGTCAGTTCCCGGCTATATCGCAGTTTGCTGCAAATGATAAAAAGTAATCTATGGATTCGCCGATTGCCGCGCGAATGCAGGGGTTTTCTTTCGCGGGCCCGGCGCCGGCGTGCGCGAGGGAGCGACGCGGCGCGCTATCCGTTTAGATGGCTGGACGGCCGCGGCGGCGCGGGCCGCGGCGGCGTCGCGCCGCTCGTTCGCGCAGCCGCTGCGTCGACGAGAATGAGGCATCTTCGTGCATGTGATTGTCTCGCATCGAAAACTTGTTGACACTGCTGGACGACAGGAATAATTTTCGCGCCGTTGAAACGCGCGCGTAACGGAGATATGACGGCAAGCACGTACATCGACCCGTATGTCGAACATGGGAGCAAGTCCGAAGCGGTACGCAAGATCACCGTCTCGATCCCGATGCACGTACTCCGGCTTCTCTCTGATGAACGTACGCGGCGGCAGGTCGCCAACCTCCGCCATGCGACCAACAGCGATCTGCTGTGCGAAGCGTTTCTGCACGCTTTTACTGGGCAACCACTGCCAACTGACGAGGAGCTAAGACGTATGGCCATGAAGAAAGCAACCGCGAAGAAACCTGCCGCTAAGAAGGCGGCTAAGAAAGCCACCGCCAAGAAGGCCCCGGCCAAGAAGGTCGCCAAGGCCAAGGCTGCGCCGGCCAAGAAGGTCGCCAAGAAGGCGGCCACCAAGAAGGTAGCGGCGAAGAAGGTCGCCAAGAAGGCGACGGCCAAGAAGGCCCCCGCCAAGAAGGCGGCTTCGAAGAAGGCCGCTCCGGCCAAGGCCGCTCGCGCGACCAAGGCTGCCAAGCCGGCCGCCGCCGCGAAGTAATCCGCTACACGCAGTACCGCTACAACAAGTACAACCAGCAAGACGTTTCGGATTTGCCTCCCCTGCGGTGCCCAGCGCAGGGGGCGGACTTACCGGAACCAGCGAAGACGCCGCGCAAGCGGCGTTTTTCGTTTGTGCGGCCGGCGCGCCGCATCGCCGCAGGCGACACGGGACCGGCCTGCGGCTAGCATCCGGGCATCCGACCATCGCGCCCCGGGGGGTTCTTCATGCGTCTGTTGCTGCGTCTGCTCGGTCTGCTGCTGGTGCTCGCCGTGCTGCTGGTGGGACTGGCCTTCGTCCTGCCCGACCGCGCGCACGTGCAGCGGTCGATCACGATCGCGCGGCCGCAGTCGCAGATCCATCTGCTGCTGACGAACCCGCGCCGCTTCAACGACTGGTCGCCGTGGTTCGCGCTGGATCCCGCGGCGGACTACGTCTACAGCGGCCCCGACAGCGGAGTCGGCGCGACACTGGCCTGGTCCAGCAGCAACGCCGACGTCGGCGCCGGCAGCCAGACCATCGTCGCCGTGAAGCCGGACGAGTCGGTCTCGCTGACCGTGGACTTCCGCAATCGCGGCACTGCAGACATGCGCTTCGATCTCGAGCGGCGCAGCGACGAGACGCACGTGACGTGGAGCCTCGACAGCCGCTTCCCGCTGCGCCTGGATGAGCACTTCGCCGGCGACGCGGTCGGCCGCTACGTCGGCGTGTTCCTGGACAGCCTCGTCGGCGGCGATCTCGAGCGCGGCCTGCTCAATCTGCAGCAGCTGGCAGACACCTTCCCGCCTATCGACATCGCCGGGATCGAACCGCAGCTCGTGGAGCTGCCGCCGCGCCGCGTGATTACGATCGCGCTTGCGACGGAGGCCGACGATGCGGCCAACCTGCGCCACTGGAACGCGGCGCGGCAGGAGCTCGAGCAGTTCGTCGCGCAGAACCGGCTGTCGGTCGAAGGCCGTCTGCTGCAGCTGGCGCCGCCGAGCTCGGCCGGCGACGCCGACGCCGAGCTCGCGCTGCTGGCGCACTTCGACGTGATGCCCGACGACACCGACGTGCGCGGTCGCGTGCTCGCCGCAACGCGCGCCGTGCAGCTCGAACACAGCGGCAGCGTGGCCGAGCGGCGCAAGCTCGTAGACAAGCTGCGCACCTGGCTGCTGGTCAAGGGGCTGCACAGCGGCGACTGGCTCGTCGAGGAATACGTCGACGGCGATCTGCTGCAGGGCACGACGCGGATTTCGATCGCCGTGCAGTCGCCTGCGGCGAACTGAGCATTGGCGCAAACAGCGCCTGTGACCGGCGCCACGTACGCCGCAGTATGAAGCGCTAAGCTGCGAACCTCGTCCCGGGGGTTCGCATGTCCGCACGCTGGTCGTTGTCGCTGCTGCTGTCGCTGTTCTGTCTGCCGGCCGGCGCGCAGAGCACGCTCGATCTCTATGTCGATGCGCTGCACCCGGCGTTCCAGGACTGGAGCTGGGCCGCGGCCGCGGACTATTCACTGGCCAATACGACGCCGGTGCAGGGCGGCAATCGTTCGATCCGTTTCGTGCCGCGCAGCTGGGGCGGCCTGCTGCTGGCCGATCCGGCCAACAGCTACGACGCGGCGAACTACGAGTCGCTGACGTTCTGGATCCACGGCGGCAGCAGCGGCGGACAGAACCTGCGCCTCAGCGTGCTCGACGGCAGTACCGCGCTCAGCGAGATCGACGTCGGCGCGCACGCGGCCGGCGGCATCGTCGCGGCGACCTGGCACCTCGTGACCGTGCCGTTCGATGCCGCGCACGGCCTGACCTCGGGCAGCTTCAACCGGCTGCAGATCATGGACGGCACCGGCGCAACCCAGGGGCAGCTCTATCTCGACACCGTGCGCTTCGCGCCGCGCACCACGCCGCCGCCGGCGGGCACGCAGACCGTCAGCATCGATCTGACGCAGGACCGGCGCGCGGTCAGCCCGCTGATCTTCGGCATCAGCTACGGCAGCAACGCGGCTCTGGCCGCCGCGCGCTATCCGCTGCGCCGCTGGGGCGGCAATTCGACGACGCGCTACAACTGGCAGGCCGACGTGCACAGCACGGCCGGCGACTGGTACTGGCAGAACATTCCCGACAGTCCCGGCGGCAGCGGCGCCCCGCCGGCCGGCAACTCCGCCGACGCCTTCATCGACGCGACGCGGGCCAACGGCGGCGAAGCGCTGGTCTCGATCCCGAGCATCGGCGTCGCGCCGATCGACGACCGCAACAACAAGCGCTGGGGCTTTTCGCAGGCCAAGTATGGTCCGCAGCTGCGCGACGAATGCGACGAGCCGGGTTCGGCCGGCTGGTGCACGGCCGACGCCGGCAACGGCGAATGCGATCCGGCGCAGAACACCGCGCTCGATCCGCAGGGCCACCGCTACTGCCAGTACTACGCCACGATCAACGGCCAGCAGCGCTATCACATCGTCAACAACGACCGCTCCGACACGTCCATCGACGTGACGCCGGCCTACTGGGCCGGCTGGATCGCGCATCTGCAGTCGCGCTACGGCACGGCCGGCGGCGGCGGCGTGCGTCTCTATGCGCTCGACAACGAACCGATGCTGTGGAATTCCACGCATCGCGACGTGCATCCGCTCGCGCCGACCTACGACGAGGTCTGGACGCGCGGCCGCGACCTCGCGATCCGCATCAAGCAGCAGGATCCGGGCGCGCTGACCTTCGGTCCGGTGACCTGGGGCTATCCGGATCTGTTCACCTCGGCCAAGGATGCGGAGGACTGCAACTGCGTCGCCGGTCCCGACCGCGCGGCGCACGGCGGCAAGCCGTTCGTGCAGTGGTACCTGGAACAGGTCTGCGCGTATCAGGCGCAGAACGGCGTGCGCCTCGTCGATTACCTCGACCTGCACTACTACCCGCAGGGCGACGGCATCGTCGATTTCGACAGCAGCAACCTCGGCTATTCGGAGAGCTCCGCCGTCGCGGCCAAGCGGCTGCGCTCGCTGCGCGAACTCTACGATCCGAACTACGTGTCGGAGTCCTGGATCGCCGATCTCGGCGACACCGACAGCAACCACTACAGCAAGCCCGGACTGATTCCGCGCGTCAAAGCCTGGATCGCGCAGGCCTGCCCGGGCACGAAGCTCGCGATCAGCGAATACAACTGGGGCCCGGACCAGGGCGCGACCGGCGCGCTGGCCCAGGCCGAGGCACTCGCGATCTTCGCGCGCGAAGGCGTCGATGCGGCGATGCGCTGGGTCGCGCCGACGGCCGGCAGCTACGCCGAGGACGCGTTCAAGCTGTATCTGAACTACGACGGCGCGTTCGGCCGCATCGGCGGTGACTCGGTGCGCACCGTCGCAAGCGACGCGAACGCGCTGGCCGCCTATGCCATTCACCGCAGCGGCCAGCAGCTCTATCTGCTGCTGTTCAACAAGTCGACCTCGCCGCAGGACGTGACGGTGAATCTGTCGGCACCGCTCAGCGGCAGCTGGAACGCCTGGCGATTCGGCGTCGGCCAGCATCTCGCGGCCGCCGGCAGCGGTCCGCTCGGCGGCACGAGCTTCAGCCTCGCGGCCGTGCCGGCGCGCTCGGCGACCTTGCTCGTGCTGCCCGATCCGGGCATCGCCGATCGCATCTTCGCGAACGGCTTCCAGTCGCCCTGAGTCCCCCGCCGTCCGCGCCGATTGCCCGCCAGCGGCCGATTCTGACGCGGACCGTCACGGCTCCGCCCTAGCAATCCACCGCTGCGCCGACTGCGACGGCGTTGGCACGGCGCTTGCGACACTCGTCGCAAAATGCGCTACATTCGGAGTCATCCGCGCGACGCGGCCATGGGGGATGGCACGGCGAAAGCCGCATGGCAGCAAGAGGGAACAGCGTCGAAGGCGCGCGGATTCCGGGGAAAACCTCTCAGTTGCGAAGAGTAACCATGGCTGCTCGAATCGATTTCCGTTCCCTTCGCCACGCCCGTGGCAACGCCGCTCCCAAGATCATTGCCGCGATCGTCATCCTCGCCGCCATCGGCGCAAGCGTCTGGTATTTCGTGCTGCGCAAGCCCGAGACCGTGATTCCGGAAGCAGCTGCGCCGGCCGCCGACGCGGGCCAGGCCGCCGACGGCGCGGCGGCCGCGCCGGTCACGCCCGACCCCGCCACGCTCGACAAGCTCAACACCCTGACCGTCGACCAGCTGTTCAAGGAAGCGCGCACCG
>NZ_JANFVR010000089.1 GCF_024609805.1 Tahibacter caeni
CGGCGCTGGCGCAGCGGCCGCAGCCCATGCCCTGGTCGGCCGAGGTCGCCGCCGGCGGCGACCAGGTCGAGATCCGCCTGCGCGGCGACGGCCTGCCCGCGGCGGACGCGCTCGACGCGTTCGCCGTACAGCCGCAGATCCTCGCGAACACGCCGGTGCGGATCGCCGCAGCCGAGGGCGTGCTGACGATAGCCACCGCCCACAGCGACTATTTCCAGACGCCGACAGCGCCGTTCGACCTCGTGCTCGTGCAGCGCAAGGGCAGCGACGTACGCGCCTGGCAGGTCCGCGCGGCCTGGCCCGGCGCGGACCTGCCAGGCGCCGCTGCGGGCGGATCCGGGACACCCGCTTCCGCCGATCCGGGACATCCACTTTCCGGCCAGTCCGGCGGGGATTCGGGCGCGAATCCAGGCCCCCCACTTTCCGGCCGATCCGGAACCGACCGGTCCGGGACACTCGCGCCCGCCGCGGGCGACGGAACCGCAAGCGGCCTGCTCGCGGCGGTGCTGCTCGCGCTGGCCGGCGGGCTCGTGCTGAACCTCATGCCCTGCGTGTTTCCGGTGCTGTCGCTGAAGGCGCTCGGCCTGGCCGAGACCGCGCATGCGCCGGCCGCCGCCCGCCGCGACGGACTGGCCTATCTGGCCGGCGCCGTGGCCGGCTTCATCGCGCTCGCCGCGGTATTGCTAGCCTTGCGCGGGGCCGGGAACCAGCTCGGCTGGGGTTTCCAGCTGCAGTCGCCGACCCTCGTCGCGGTGCTCGCCTACCTGATGGTCGCGATGGGCCTGAGCCTGTCGGGCGGCTTCGTGATCGGCGCGCGGCTCGGCGGTATCGGCCAGTCGCTGACCGACGGCGGCGGCGCGCGTCCGGCCTTCTTCACGGGACTGCTCGCCTGCGTCGTCGCGAGCCCGTGCTCCGCGCCGTTCATGGGAACCGCGCTCGGTTATGCGCTGACCCAGCCGGCCGCGGCGGCGCTGGCCGTGTTCGCGGCGCTCGGCGTCGGCCTGGCGCTGCCGATCGTCGTGCTGAGCTTCGTGCCGCTGCTCGCGCGCTGGCTGCCGCGGCCCGGCGCCTGGATGGACACGTTCAAGCAACTCATGGCCTGGCCGCTGTACCTGACCGCGATCTGGCTGGTCTGGGTGCTCATGCACCAAGTCGGCGCGGATGGGACGGCGCTGGTGCTGGCCGGACTGGTCGTGCTGGTCGCGGCGCTGCTGCTCCACGGCCGCGGCCAGCTGCAGGCCCACGGCGCGGCCTGGCGCCGCGCGGCCGTGGTCGTTCTGCTGCTGCTCGCGTTCGCGCCGCTGGCTGCGATACCGCGGCTGGCCGCGCGCCCCGCCGCGACCGGCGACGCCGCCACCGGCGAACTCTGGCAGGCCTGGACCCCGCAGCGCCTGGACGAGCTGCGCCGCGGCGGCGAGCCGGTCTTCGTCAACATGACGGCGGCCTGGTGCATCAGCTGCCTGGCCAACGAACGCGTCGCGCTGTCGTCGGGCACGTTCGCCGACCGGCTGCGCCGCGACGGCATCCATTACCTCAAGGGCGACTGGACCAGCCAGGACGCCGCGATCACGCGCTATCTCGCCGGATTCGCGCGCAGCGGCGTGCCGCTCTACGTGGTCTACCCGCGCGGCGGCGGCGCACCCGAAGTGCTGCCGCAGCTGCTCACCCCCGGCCTGGTCGACGCGGCGCTGACGCGCGCGGCGGCCGGCGCCTCCTCGCCACCCGCCACCCGGAGTCCACCATGAAACTGATTTCCGCGATGCTCGCTGCCGCACTGGCCTGCACGGCCGTGCCGGTCCTCGCCAAGGTCGAAGTCGGCCAGCCGGCGCCGGCCTTCAGCCTTGCCGACAGCAACGGCAAGACGCGCAGCCTCGATGAGTTCAAGGGCAAGACCGTCGTGCTCGAATGGACCAACGCCGAGTGCCCGTTCGTCAAGAAGCACTACGGCAGCGGCAACATGCAGGCGCAACAGAAAGAAGCGACGGCGTCCGGCGTGGTCTGGCTGTCGATCAACTCGGGCGCGCCCGGCAAGCAGGGCCAGCTCGACGGCGCCGGCGCGAACGCGCTGATCCAGACCAATCACAGCGCGCAGACAGCCTACCTGCTCGATCCCGAAGGCAAGGTCGGCAAGGCCTACGGCGCGAAGACCACGCCGCACATGTACGTCATCGACGGCCAGGGCGTGCTGCGCTACATGGGCGGCATCGATTCGATCCAGAGCGCCGAACAGAGCGACATTCCGAAGGCGACGCAGTACGTGAAGCAGGCCCTGGCCGAACTCTCCGGCGGCAAGCCCGTCAGCGTGCCGGTGTCGCAGCCCTACGGCTGCTCGGTCAAGTACGGCAGCTGACGCCCCGGACAGTTCTGGCTGGAACGGGAACGGGAGGGCGATTTCGCCCTCCCGTCTTTTTCAGCCGAACCGTCCGCTCACTGGAAACCGTCGGCGAAGATGCCGTCGGTCGTGATGCGTTGGACCTGGCCGTTGGAGCGCGTGATGTAGACGTTGCCGTCGACGTCTTCGCCGAAGCCATAGACCGATCCCGTGCCGAGGCCGGTCAGCCGGTTGATGCCGCCGGAATCCCAGGTGCTGCCGGTGGATTCGGACCACCACAGGTCGCTGCTGCAGGAATCGGCGTAGAAATAAGTGCCGCGCATCGGCGCATACGGTCCGCGGTAGACGAAGCCGCCGGTCACGGCACAGCCGGCGGAATGACTGTATTCGAGCACCGGCGCGACGGTCGAGGTCGTCGACGGACAGGTCGTGCCCGTTCCCGACGTCGTGAAGTAATGCCGTCCTTCGCAGCGGCTCCAGCCGTGGTCGAGACCGCCGACGCCGTCGGCGCTGACCGTGATTTCCTCGTAACTGCCCTGGCCGACGTCGCCGATGACGAGGCGGCCGTCGAGGCGGTCGAAACTGAAGCGCCAGGGATTGCGGAAGCCGTGCGCCCAGATCTCGTCGCAGGTATTGCTCGTCGCGACGTGCGGGTTGCCGGCCGGAATCGAGTATTCGGCCGGCGAGATGCCGTTGGAGCCGCACATGTCGGCGCTGACCGTGCCGCCGCGGTTGTCGACGTCGATGCGCAGCATCTTGCCGAGCAGGTAGTACTGGGTCCCCGACGGATTGGTGCCGCAGCTGTTGCGGTTGTTGTCCGCCGGCTTCTTCCAGAGGCATTCGGCGAAGCCGTGCGGGTTGTTCTGCGCACCGCTGTCGCCCGAGGAGACGTACAGATAGCCGTCGCGGCCGAAGTGGATGTCGCCGCCGTTGTGGTTGCCGGCGAGGTCCGGAATGCGCAGCACGATCGTGCCGTTGGTGTCGGCCACGTCGGAATCCAGCGACGGCACGGTATAGCGCGCGACGACCTGGTCCGGCGTGTCGCCGAGCATCGGGTCGGACGACGGGCGCGTGTAGAAGATGTAGAACTCGTCGTTGTGCGGCAGGCCGACCTTGCCGAAGTTCGGATGGAAGGCCAGGCCGAGCAGGCCGCTTTCGCTGGCGGCGGTGACCGAACGCGTCAGGAACGGCGTGGGTAGCAGGGCGCCGTTCTTGACGACGCGGATCGAGCCGCCCTTTTCGACGACGAACAGGCGGCCGCTGCCGTCGTTCGGCGCACGCAGCGCCACCGGGGTCGAGAACGTGGTCGAGGCGTTCGGCACGCGGGCCAGGAAGAGACCGGCGGGCGGCGCGGCCAGGCAGGTCGATGATGCGGCCGCCAACAAGGCGGCCGCCGCTGATGCAGCAGTGAGGCGCATGGTGAAGCTCCGTCGCGAGAGGCGCTCCGTTTTACGCCGCCCCCCGTGTAGAAACCAGCACGACGTCGCGCCGGCGTGACGGCGCGCACATCGGTTCAGACCTGCGGCCGTTTCAGCCGGATCAGCGCGGAGATGTCCTCGTCCGCATGGCCGCGGGCCATGAGCTCGGCGTAGTCGGCCAACGACTTCTCGATGACGCTGCGGTCGGTGCCCGCGGCCAGCGCGAGCTCGCGCACGATACCGAGGTCCTTGTGCAACAGGCCCAGCTTGAAGCCGACCGAGAACTGGTTCGCCAGCATCGTCGCGCCGCGCTTTTCGAGGAACCAGTTGCCGGCCGCGCCGGCGCCGAGCGTCGGCAGCAGCGCGGCCGGATCCAGCCCGAGGGCCTCGCCGAGCGCGAGGCCCTCGGTCACGGCCTGGGCGATGCCGGCGATCAGCACCTGGTTGACGGCCTTGGTGTTCTGGCCGGCGCCGACCGGGCCCATGTGCGTGACGCGCGCCGCATAGGCGTCGAGCACCGGGCGCACGCGCTCCACTGTCGCGACGTCGCCGCCGGCCATCACCGAGAGCTTGCCGTTCTTCGCGCCTTCGACGCCGCCGGACACCGGCGCGTCGACGAAATCGCCCGCCGCCGCACGCAGCAACTCCGCGGCCGCACGCGCGGTCGTCGAGGACACGGTGGAATGGTCGACGACGACGGTGCCCGGGGCCGCGTTCGCCGCGATCGCGCGGCTCACGCCGAGCACGTCGGCGTCGGCGCTGACGCAGAGCGCGATGACATTGCAATTTTGTGCAATTGTATCGACGCCGGCCGCGACGACGCCGGCATGCCCGGCCGCGAAGCGCTCGGCCTTGTCGCGGCTGCGATTGGCCACGGCGGCGAGCAGGCCGCGCTGGTGGAGGTGGGCAGCCATGGACCAGCCCATGGCGCCGAGGCCGACGAAGCCGGCGCGGATCGCTTGCATAGGAATTCGATGCGGGAGAATGGAACGGAAGCGCAAGCAAAGCGCATACCACCGCGCGGTTGCAAGAGCGGCGGCGGCGACTTTGGTCGCAGCGCCGCAAGAATTGCGGCACATCGCGAGACCGCGAGGCGGCCGCGAGCGGCGGTGCCGCATTCGCCGGCCGTGGTGAGCCGCCGGCGAACCGCCTCGCCGGCACCGCGCCCGCCACGCGTTCTTCCGCGACAAGCGGACCGCGACCGTCGCCGCTAACGGGCGGCGAGCCGGACGGTCGCCCAGTGCGCGAGCGCCTCGCGGCCTATCTTGGCGTTGTGACGGATATCGACCGGGAACCGCGCATGGAACAGCACGTCGGCGATGCCGCGCGTATGCGCGAACTCGGCCGCGCGATTGCGCGCCTCGGCCTCGATGCGCTCGGCCGCATCGGCCGCCGCGGGCTCGAGCTCCAGCAGCAGCACCGGCCGCTGCGCGCCCGGCGCGCCGACGCCGACGAACGCGCTGCGCCGCACGCCGGCGATCGCGTTGAAGATCGGCTCGACCTGTTCGGTGTAGACGTCGCCGGCCGCCGTGCGCACGCGCTGCGACTTGCGTCCGCAGAACCAGAGCCGGCCCTGCGCGTCGAAATAGCCGAGATCGCCCATGCGGTGCACGACGCGCGCGCCGTCGCGGATCTTCGCCAGCGCCGTCGCCGCGGGCCGCGCGTGGTAGGCCTCGGTCGTCGTCGGTCCGGCGACGGTGATCTCGCCGACTTCGCCGACGCGGAGCTCGCGCACGCCGCTCCAGTCGGCGATGGGCTCGTCGCTGATCGCGATGATGCGCACGCAGTTCGCCGCGAGCGGCCGGCCCACGCAGGTGCCGGCGCCGCGCTCGGTCAGCGCGCGCGTGTCCTGCAGCAGCTCGGCGCTTTCGATGACGGCCAGCGGCAGGCATTCGGTCGCGCCGTAGGGCGTGTAGATTTCCGCGCCCGGATCGAGCCAGGGCCTGAGCCGTGCGAGTATCGCCGGCGCGACCGGCGCGCCGGCCGATATCACGCGGCGCAGGCCCGGCAGACGCACGCCTTCGCGCTCGCAGTGCCTCGACAAGGTGTCGAGCAGCGCCGGCGAACCGAACAGCATGTCGACCCCGTAACGCGTTATCGCCGCGACGAGCTTGTGCGGATCAGCGCTCGCCGGCCGCGTCGGATCCATGTCGGGAATCACCGAGGTCGAACCGAGCGCCGGATCGAACAGGGCGAACGGCGGGAACGTCGGCATGTTGACGTGGCCCGGCTGCAGCGCGAAGGCCTCGCGCAGCAGCTCGACCTGGGCCAGGAAATGCCGGTGCAGGTATTCCACGCCCTTGGGCACGCCAGTCGAGCCCGACGTGAACAGCACGGCCGCGAGCTCGTCGGGCCGCGTCGGCGCGGCGGCGAACGGCGGCGCCGGCACGTTCTCGCGCAGGCGCGCGAGGCGGTGTCCGCCCCAGCCGAACGGTCCGCCGACGGTCACGACGATGCGCACCGACGCGCGCGCCCAGCCGAGCACGAGCCGAGCGATCTGCGCGAGCGGAATGCCGACGAACGCCGTGGGCGCGGCCTCGGCCAGGCATTCGCGCAACGCACGCTTGTCGATGCCCGGATCGATCAGCACCGGCACGGCGCCGAGCTTGAACAGCGCGAACATCAGCGAGAACAGCTCGCGGCCGGGCCGCACCATCAGCGCCGTCTTCATGCCGCGCACGATGCCGGCCGCCGCGAGCGCCGCGGCATCGCGATCGCTGGCCGCATCGAGCTCGGCATAGCTCATGTCGAGATAGTCCGGCAGCGCCGGACCGCGCGACGCATGCCGCGGCACGCGCAGCGCGATCGCGTCGGGCCGCCGCCGCGCCATCTCGCCGAGTGCGCTCGCGATGTTCGCTGCATCGCTCATGCGGCGCTCCGGTCGACCTTGTTCCCTTTCCCCCCGGCGCAAACGCGCCTGGGGAGAGAGGACTTCAATTGCTGCGGTTCGGCGGCGCCGCGGCGAAGCGCCGACGTGCGCGCCGGAACGCGATTCCGCAAGCTCACGACAACCGCCCCGCTCCTGCATTCGCCGCCGGAGCGCTCCGCCGCCGATAAGCCAGGTACAGCGTGAACAGCAGCGTGGCCAGCGAGATCGCCGCCCACACGACGGTCCAGATCAGGGCCGGAACGCCGGTGGCCTGGGCCATGCTCAACGCATCGGTCTGCACGTTGCTGGCCGCGGACAGGCGCAGCAGGGTGAACAGGCTGTTGAATCCGTCGAGCACGAGCTGCAGCGCGAGCACGAGCAGCACGACGTCGCTCCACGGCGGCCGCAGCCGGTAGCCGGCGAAGAACGTCGCCGCGGCGAGCGCGAGTCCGCTGACGATGCCGAACAGGTTGCGCACGAACAGCAGGCAGAGCAGCCCCAGCGCGATGCCGAGGACCATCAGCAGCACGCGCGAGGCCGCGCCGCGCGCGGCGAGCAGGACCAGCACGCCGCCGAACACGGCGCTGCCGATGTAGCCCGCGCTCGAAATGATCCAGCGCCAGCCGCCGGCGGACCAGGCCAGGCCGGACAGGTCCGGGCTGACCGTGAAGCGGTGGAAATCGCCGCCGGTCGCGAGCGCGGCGAGACCGTGGCTGATCTCATGCACGAAGGTGCCGAACAGGCGGAACGGATAGACCACGAAGCCGATGCCCGGGATCTGCCAGAGCACGAGCAGCAGTACCGCCAGCGCGGCCAGGCCGGCCAGTTCGCCCCAGCGCCATCCGTCGGAGAATCCGCTCATGGGCGTGCCTCGCTCGTGGTCAGGCAGTGCGTTGCAGGAAGTCGCGGACGGCCGGAACCAGCTGCTCGTGCGCATCCTCGAGCAGATAGTGGCCGGCCTGCGCGTACTCGTGCGCTTCGGCGCCCGGAAAGCGGCGGCGCCACTCGGCCAGGAAAGCCCTGTCGAAGACGAAGTCGCGCAAGCCCCAGGCGATCAGCATCGGCCGGTCGCCGAACTGCGCCAGCTCGTTGCCGGTGCGTTCGACCAGCGACCAGGCGCGGTCGCCGGGGCCGAGCGGTATGTCCTGCACGAAGCGCAGGGTCGACAGGCGGTTGGCCGGCGTGTCGTACGGATGCAGGAACGCGTCGCGCACGTCCGGCGCGAGCGGCCGCGTGACGCCCCAGCGCGCGGCGCCGCGCGCGAAGGCGTTGTGCTGCAGGATCAGCCATTCGCCGAGGCGCGAATCGCGGCCCAGGCGCAGCGCGGCTGGAATGCGCCGGCCCTTCGGATTCGGGAATGCGGCGGTGTTCGTGACGATCAGCCGCGCGACGCGTTCGGGCCGGCGGCAGGCCCAGGCCAGGCCGATCATGCCGCCCCAGTCGTGCACGGCCACGGTCCAGCCGCGCTCGGGTGCGCCTTCGTCGATCAGGTGCTGCACGAGCGCATCGAGGTCGTCGACGCGCGACTGCAGGGTGTAGGCGTAGCGGCTGTCGTCGGGCTTGTCCGACAGGCCCATGCCGATGTGGTCGGGCACGATGCAGCGATGCGTGTCGCGCAGGCCGAGCACGAGGCGGCGCCAGTAGTACGACCAGGACGGATTGCCGTGCAGCATCAGCACCGGCGGCGCGCTGCGCGCGCCTTCGTCGAGGTAATGCTGGCTCAGGCCGTTGGCATGGGTGAAACGCAGACCCCGGAACGGGTAGTCGGGCAGGACAGGCATGCGCGGCGTCGGCACTCGTCAGGCGGCGCTAGCCGCGGCGGCGGCATGATAGCCGAGCCCGTGCCGGTTTCCCGCACACGGGAGGCCGCGGGCACGGCCTTACCAGACGACTTCGGCCATCGAGCAGTTCAGGCCCGAGCCGATGCCGAGCAGCGCGACGCGCTTGCCCTTCTCGAGACGGCCCATCTCCTTGAGCTTGGACAGCACGATCGGCACCGAGGCCGGACCGATGTTGCCGTGCTCCGGGAAGATCGCGTGCACCTTCTTCGGATCGATGCCGAGCAGGCGGCAGAACTCTTCGGTGTGCACGCGGCTGATCTGGTGGATCACGAACTCGTCGAGCTCGTCGATGGCCCAGCCCAGCGCGGCGCGCGCGGCCTGGAACGTCTTGCCGGCCAGCTTGAGGCCTTCTATCAGCAGGCTGCGCGTGTCGGTGATCATGCGGTCGAGATTGCCGCGGCACAGGTGCGAGAACTCGGTCGCGGCGCGCGTGACCGAGCCGAGGAACTGGTGGCCTTCCGGCAGCAGCTCGGCGCGGCCCATGACCATCGCGGCGGCGCCGGAGCCTAGCGTCAGCGAGGCGAATTCGCTGCGGAATTCCTTTTCCTCGATGTCCGGCGAGAGCATGCGTTCGATGGTCTTCTCGGTGATGAGATTGGAGGTCTCGCCGTCGACGATCAGCGCGTACTCGATGTCGCCGCGCTCGATCATGCGCGCGGCGATGTCCATGCCGTTGAGGAACGCGAGGCAGGCGTTGCCGACGTCGAAGTTCTGGCAGGTGTCGGCCAGGCCGAGGTTGCCGTGAATGATGCTGGCGGTCGACGGCTCGAGGTAGTCGCGGCAGACCGAGGTGTTGATCAGGATGCCGATCTTCTCGTGCGGCACGCCGGATTCGGCGAGGGCCTTCTGCGCCGCGGCGGTCGCAGCTTCCGACGGCAGGGTATCTTTGTCCCAGATGCGCCGCGCGTGGATGCCGGCGATGTCCTCGAGCACGTTGTCGCGTATGCCGAGGCGCTCGATCGTGGGCTTGAGGCGCTCGTTGAGTTCGGCCGAAGTCAGACGGACGGGCGCGTCGATATGAGCAACGCTGGCGATGGCGACGTGCTTGAAGAGCATTGGAGGAGGTGCCGCTGGAGGGTGACCGCGAAGGCTATAGCCTACGCAGGGTCTGAACAAGTCTCCGGCGGCCCGGCCGGACCGCCTCGCGCGGCCGGTTCCGGGCCTCGGCGACGCAGGTTCGGACACAGGCGCAAGCGTCGCGGCTGCAGAACGCATGACGCGGTCGAGGCCTGGCGGGCGCTGCGCCCGGCCGGCGCCGCAGAGGACATTGCCGCGTCCCGGAAAAATCACGCGGACACAAGGAGTTGCCGCCCGGCTCCATGCGGCCGCGGCTGGCACGCCGGCTGCGAGAGGCAAGACGGCGCCGGCGCCGTGCGAGCATTCAGATTGGGCCGGCTAAGGTTCCACGTCGTCCGTTTGCCGGGAGGGAAATCATGAAACCAGGGACTCGATTCATCGCGGCCGGCCTGCTGGCCCTCGGACTCGGCGCGCCGGCGGCCGCCGTCCGCGAGCTGCAGGGGCAGGCGCCCTCCGGCGCCCATTACGCCATCGCCGTGCCCGACGGCTGGCAGCCCGGCGACGGTCTCGTGCTGTATCAGCACGGCCTGAACTTCTCCGTCGATACCGACCCCGGCCTCGGTCCGCTGCGCGACGTCGCGCTGCAGGAAGGCTATGCGGTCGCCGGTTCGGGTTTCAGCACGCGCGGCTGGGCGCTGCTGCAGGCCGTCGACGAGAACAAGGAACTGCTCGACATCTTCCGCCGCGACGTCGGCGATCCCGGCGAGCTCGTGCCGTTCGGCGGTTCCATGGGCGGACTGATCGCGCTGAAGCTGGCCGAAGACCGCGAACTCAATCCGCTGATCAAGGGCGTGCTCGCGCTGTGCCCGCCGGTCGCCGGCTCGCGCGCCTGGGACAGCGGCCTCGATCTGCGGCTGGCCTATGACCTGGTCTGCGCCGACGTCGACAACGGCCGCCTGAAGACCGGCGCCGAGCCCTATCCCTGGGCCTACAACCTCGACGACATTCCCGACAATCTCGAGAACCTCGAGCTCGATCCGGACGTGCGCAGCGCGCTGCTCAGCGTCACGGTCTGCACCGGCATCACCTTGCCGCAGAGCATCCGCACGAACGGCATGCGCGAGCGTCTCGCGCGGCTGCAGCGCATCAGCGGCATCCAGGACGAACGCTTCCTGCTGACCAACATCGCCTATTCCACGTTCGTGCTCAGCGACGTGCTGCGCGCGCCCGACAAGATGGGCGAGCGCAATCCGTTCGGCAACATCGGCGCGGCGTATTCCGACGCGGACCTCGACAGCCGCATCCGCCGCGTCGCCGCGCAGCCGGCCGCGGCCGTCGAATTCGACTGGCATTCCGACTTCCGCGGCGACGTCGGCGCGGCCAAGATCCTGTCGCTGCATACCAGCGGCGACGAGCTCGTGATTCCGCAGCACCAGTACGTGCTGCGCCAGAAGACGCCGGAATCGCAGCTGCTCAGCGCCGTCGTGCGCGAGAGCGCGCCTAGCCATTGCGGCTTCTCCGACGCCGAGGGCCAGGTCGCCTGGGAGGCGCTGCGCCAATGGAAGGACGGCGGCGCCAAGCCGACGGTGACGCAGCTGCAGCAGAGCTGCCTCGGCATCGCGGCGAGCGGCGAATGCCGCTTCGACGACACCTACGTGCCGGCCTCGTTCGACGCGCGCGTGCCGCCGCGCGCCGCGCCCGTCGCGGTCGACGCGCGCTTCAGCGGCAGCTGGTTCGACCCGTCGCGCAGCGGCGAGGGCATCGCGCTGGAAGTGCTCGCCGGGGGACGCGCCATTGTTTATTTCTTCACCTTTCCGCCAGCCGGCACGCAGCCGCCGCAGGCCTGGCTGGTCGGCGACGGCAAGGTCGTGCCCGGCGGCATCGCGTTCGACACGGTCTACCACCGGCCGAGCCGGCCCGACGGCGGCGCGGTCTCGCCCGACCCGACCGACTGGGGCCGCCTGTTCATCGGCTTCTCCGACTGCAACACCGGCGAGCTGCGCTGGGAAGGGCCGCCCGCCTGGGGCCGCAGGACCGTGCCGCTGACGCGACTGACCGCGCTGACGGGCCTGGGCTGCGGCGACGGCGGCGCCGCGCCGCGCCAGGCCAGCGGCTCCTGGTTCGATCCGAGCCGCGGCGGCTCGGGCTTCCACGTCGAGCAGTTCGACGGCGACCGTTTCCTGGTCATGTACTACGGCGCACCCGGCAGCAGCGACTTCGTCGGCTGGGCCAGCGGCGTCGGCCGCGGCGATCTCGCCGCCGGCGCGACCGTGGACCTGGCCACGGTCACCGGCCCGGCGTTCGGCGACGGCTTCGATCCGGCCGCCGTGGTCAATCACCCGGGCGCGCTGAGCCTGCAGATCCGGCTAGGCTGCAGCGACGGCACGGCGACGTTGACGCCGGCCGGCGGCGCGCCCGCCGCGCTGAACCTCGAACGGCTGACGGCGCCCGACGGCGCCGCCGCCTGCAACGGCAACTGACGAGACCCGACGACAATGAAAAATCCGCTGCTGCTCTGCGCCGCGCTGGCCGCCCTGGCCGGCTGTACCTGGGTCAAGCTCGAGGACGGCGGCGCGCACGTGCGCGTGGCCTACGACGGCCGCGTCGACGGCTGCGACAAGGCCGGCGAGGTCAGCGTGTCGGTCAAGGACCGCATAGGCCCGTACGACCGCAACGATCTCAAGGTCAAGGACGAGCTCGAAACGCTCGCGCGCAACCAGGCCGTGAGCCTGCCGGCCGACACGCTCGTCGCACTCGGCGAACCGCGCAACGGCGAGCAGTCCTTCGCCGCCTACCGCTGCGGCAGCGCCCGCGCCGCGAACGCCGCGCGCCGGCAGGCTCCGGACGCACCCGCGCGCGGCAAGGGCGAGGAAGCACAGACGTTCCCGGTACGCTGAGCGGCGCCGGAAGAAATCTGCGTTGTGGAAAAAGTGAGATCGAGCGCTGCAACGCGCCGCTGACCGCCGCAGCGCCGATCTCGTTCGCGCGGAGCCTCAGCGCACGACCTTGCCGTCCGCGTCGACGACCTTGACCTCGCCGAGGTTCAGCGCACGCACGCCGGCCTCGATCCTGGCCAGGTCGCCGACGACGACCCAGGTCAGCGCGTCGGGGCGGACCACTTCCTTCGCGGCGGCGCGGATGTCGGCTTCCTTCTGGTTCTCGACGCGCTGCTTGAAGGTCTGCACGTAGTCGTCGGGACGGCCGTGGCGCACGATGTCGATGACGGCGCCGAGCACGGCGCCGGTCGTCTCGAAACGGCCCGGCAGCTCGCGGATGTCGTTGTTGCGGACCTTGTCGATCTCCTCGCGCGTGACCGGCCGCGAGCCGGCGATGTCGCGCGTCTCCTTGAGCAGCTCGGCGATCGACTCGGCAGTCTTGTCGGTCTGCACCGGCGCGTAGAGCAGGAACAGGCCGGGACCTTCGGCGGCCGGAATCAGGCTGCGCACGCCGTAGGCCCAGTGCTTGTCCTCGCGCAGGTTCATGTTCAGGCGCGAGGTGAAATTGCCGCCGAGGATCGCGTTCATCGTGCCGATCTCGAGGTAGTTCGGCGCACGCGCCGACGGCGCGGTCTCGCCGGCGAGGATCAGCGACTGCTGCGCACCGGGGCGGTCCATCAGGAACACGCGCGGCTTGGCCGGCTGGGCGACGTCGGCGACGACGGGCTTGCGCAGCGGCGCGGCCGGCGCCTTCCAGTCGCCGAACACCGCGTCGAGCTCGCGCGTGATCTCGGCCAGGGTGACGTCGCCGGCGATCATGATGCGGGCGTTGTCGGGGCGGATGAAGTCGCGGTGATAGTCGGCGAGATCCTGCGGCGTCAGCGCGCGCACCGACTCGACCGTGCCCGACCCGGTGAACGGAATCGCATACGGATGGCCGGCGCCGTAGACCAGCGGCGGCAGCAGGCGCATCGCGATCGAGACGGGCTGCGTACGTTCCTGCGCGATGCCCGACAGCCAGAGCCCGCGCACGCGCTCCATGTCGGCGGGCTTGAAGGCCGGATTGCGCACGATGTCGGCGAACAGCGCGAGCGACGGCGCAAGCTGCGCCTTCAGCGCGTTCATGCTGACCGCGTTGACGTCGAGATCGGCGCCGGCGCTGATGCCGACGCCGAGTTCTTCCTGGCGCTTGGCGATCTGCAGCGCATCGAGCGAGCGCGTGCCTTCGTCGAGCATGGACATCGTGAACGACGCCGTACCGAGCTTGCGCTGCTGGTCCGAGGCATAGCCGCCGTCGAACTGCAGGCTGAGCTGCACGACCGGCACGGCGCTGCGCCGCGCGAGCACGACTTCGATGCCGTTGCGCAGCTTGCCGCGCTCCAGCGCCGGGAAGCTCAGGTCCGGGAAGCGATCGACCGTCGGCAGACCCTTGCTGCGGTCGACGGTGTCGGCCGCGGCCGCATAGTCGGGAAACGGCTCGACGACGAGCGTGTAGTCACCGCGCGCGATCCAGGTCTTCGCGGCGGCCTGCACGTCGGCGACCGTCGTCGCATCCATGCGCGCGAGCGACTTCTTGTAGGCGGCCGGGTCGCCGGCGAACACCTGGCCTTCGGCCAGCACGCGCGCCTTGCCGCCGCCGCCGACTTTCTCGACGCTGCGCACGAGGCCGGCCAACGTCGCGGTCTTCACGCGCTTGAGCTCTTCCTCGGTCGGCCCCTTGTCGAGGAAGCGCTGCCATTCCTCGGCCAGGATCTGCTCGACGCGCGCGGGATCGACGCCCTGCTTCACGTCGACCTCGACGCCGAACAGGCTCGCGAGCTCCAGCGCCTGCACGTCGACGCTGACCGAGTCGGCGAGCTGCTCGCGGTAGATCAGACGCTCGTAGAGGCGCGAGGTCTTGCCGCCGCCGAGCACCGCGGCGGCGAGCTGCAGTCGCGTCAGATCGGCGGTATGCCGCGGCGGCACGTTCCAGCTGCGGTAGATGCGCACCTGTGCGACGCGGTCCTGGGCGACGTCGCGCGTGGACTCGCTGCGCGGCGCGATCCAGGCTTCGCGGCGCGCCAGCGGCGGCCCGGCGCCGATCGCGCCGAAGTATTTCTGCATCTTCTCCTTCGCCGTCGCGACGTCGATGTCGCCGGCGAGCACGACCGTCGTATTGGCCGCGCCGTAGTAGTCGCGGAACCACTGCTTGACGTCGTCGAGGCTGGCCGCGTTGAGGTCGTCCATCGAACCGATGGTCTCCCAGCGGTACGGATGACCTTCGGGAAAACTGGCCTGCAGGATGCGTTCGTAGGCGAAACCGTAGGGTTCGTTGTCGCCCTGGCGCTTCTCGTTCTGCACGACGCCGCGCTGCTCGTCGAGCACCTTCTGGTCGATCGCGCCGAGCAGATGGCCCATGCGGTCGGACTCGAGCCACAGGGTCATGTCCAGCGCCGTCGTCGGCACGGTCTCGAAATAGTTCGTGCGGTCGGCGTTGGTCGTGCCGTTGCGGTCGGTCGCGCCGACCTGCTCCAGCGGACGGAAGAATTCGTCGCGATAGTTTTCCGAGCCCTGGAACATCAGGTGCTCGAACAGATGGGCGAAGCCGGTCTTGCCCGGCCGTTCGTCCTTGGAGCCTACGTGATACCAGACGCCGACCGCGACCACGGGCGCCTTGCGGTCTTCGTGCACGACGACCGTGAGGCCGTTGGACAGCTGGAATCGTTCGAACGGAATGTCGATGGCGTCGGCCGTCGTGGGCGCCGCGAAACAGCGGCCGGCGGCGAGCAGCAGGCCAAGGGTCAGTGCTGGCGTCTTGCGCATGAAGAGCTCCCGAGGAAATTTCGCCGTGGCGATCGGTCGAGGCTAGCGACGGCCGCCACGACGTGCAATCGGCCGCAGACCGCGCGCGACCGGTGAAGTTCAGCCCGCCGGCCGAGGTTGCATCGATGCTCGCCGCTGACGCAGCATGCGGTTCGTCGCCGCCGCCAGGAGCCGGACATGCCCGTCGCCATCGTCAGCGGAGCCAATCGCGGCCTGGGCCTGGAACTCGTGCAGCAGCTGCTGCAGCGCGGCTGGCGCGTGATCGCCGCCTGCCGCAAGACGCAGGTGCGGCGGCTGACCGAACTGGCCGGCAGCCATCCGGGCCATCTGCACGTGATGCCGCTGGACGTGACCAGCGAACGTTCGATCGCGGCCTTCGCCGGCGAGGCCGCGCTCGTCACCGATCATGTCGACCTGCTCGTCAACAATGCCGGCGTGCTGATTTCGGGGGAGCGCTTCGGCCAGGTCGCCGCGAAGTCGCTGATGGAAAGTTTCGCGGTCAACGCGGCCGGCGCGCTGCTGCTGACCCAGGCCTGCGCCGGACTGCTGAAGCACGCCGGCGGCGCGCGCGTGGCGAATGTGTCGACGATCATGGGGTCGATCGCCGGCACCGACACGTTCCGCACGCCGAGCTACGCGGCTAGCAAGGCTGCGCTGAACATGGTCACGCGCCTGCTCGCCGCCGAGCTGTCGCCGCAGCGCATCGTCGTCGCTGCATTCCATCCGGGCTGGGTGCAGACCGACATGGGCGGCGCGAACGCGCCGCTGGCAGTGGACCAGGCCGCGACCTTGCTGATCGACCGTGCGCTTGCGCTGCGGCCCGCCGACGCGGGCCGCTTCATCGCGAGCGAGGACGGCCGCGACATACCCTGGTGATCAACCGGCCTTCGCGGCCGGCGCCGCCGGCGGCGCCGGGAAGCGCACGGCCGGACCGGCCGGTTCGACACCGGGAGCCAGCGCCGCGGGCGCCGGCGTGCCGGCCTTGCCGAGCGCCTGGACGTCCAGCCAGGTCGC
>NZ_JANFVR010000009.1 GCF_024609805.1 Tahibacter caeni
GGCGTCGCGGCCGCGGCACCCGGCGCAGCAGCCGCGGCGGGCGCGGCCGGCTTGGCGCCGTCGGCGCCTTCTTCTTCCGTCGTTTGCTTACGCAGCTTCACGTCCATCGAAAAATCGTAGGGCATGCGCTTCTCGCTGCTGCTCTTCTTGATCTCGGTCTTGCGCAGGTCCGGATGGCCGAGCCAGGGCGAGGCCTCGACGTTGCGCATGTAGGTCGCGACGCTGGCATTGGACTGGGCCACGCCTTCGAGCGTGAGGATGTCGCCGACCTGCTTGAGCGAGGTCAGACGCACGCCTTCGGGAATCGTGTGCACGAGCTCGTCGAACATGTGCACCATCTGCGACCGGCTGGCCTGCAGCTGCTCGATGACCTGCTTGCGCCGGAGCAGCTTGTCGCGCGTCTTGTCGAGCTCCTTGATCTCGTCGAGCTTCTTCTCGACTTCCTTGATCTGGCCCTGCAGGTAGGTGTTGCGGTCGATCTGATTCTCGATGCGCGCGTTCATCCAGGTCATCGCGCCGATGAACGCGGCGACGCCGGCGGCGCCGGCCATGCCCAGCATGACGAGGAACTCGCGTTTGCGCACCGCGCGCCGTTCGGCGCGCCAGGGCAATAGATTGATTCTTGCCATCAGTCGAAGCTCCTCAGCGCAAGCCCGCAGGCAATCATCAACGCCGGCGCATCCTGGGCCAGCGTCTGCGCCTGCACGCGGGAGGACAGCGACATGTTCGCGAGCGGATTGGCTACGACGCTCGGAACCCCCAGTTGCTCTTCCACCATGTCCGCGACGCCGGCGATGGACGCGCAGCCGCCGGCCAGGACCACCTGATCGACCTTGCTGTATTCGCTGCCGGCGAAGAAGAACTGCAGCAGGCGGCTGATCTGCTGGACCATGGCTTCCTTGAACGGCTCCAGCACCTCGATCTCGTAGGACTCGGGCAGGCCGCCCTGGCGCTTGGCCAGACCGGATTCCTCGTAGGAGAGGCCGTAGCGGCGCATGACCTCGTCGGTCAGCTGCTTGCCGCCGAACACCTGTTCGCGCGAATAGATCGTGCGCTGGTTCTTCAGCACGATCAGGGTCGTCATCGTGGCGCCGACGTCGACCACGGCCACCACCGCGTCCTTGGACACGGCGAGCTGGTCGGCGATCAGCTTGAATGCGTTCTCCATCGCGAACGCTTCGACGTCGACGACCTTGGCGCTGAGCCCGGCCAGGTCCAGCGCGGCGACGCGCAGGTCGACGTTTTCGGTACGCGAGGCGGCCAACAGCACGTTGACCATGTCGGGGTTGTCCTTGACGGGCCCCAACGTCTCGAAATCAAGGCTGACTTCCTCGATCGGATAGGGAATGTACTGGTTCGCCTCGACCTGGATCTGCCCTTCGAGGTCTTCCTCGGACAGATCGGCCGGCATCGGGATCACCTTCGTGATGACCGCCGAGCCTGCCACGGCGGCGGATGCGAACTTGGTCTTGGAGCCGGAACGCCCCAGGGCGCGGCGGATCGCCTCGCCGACGGCCTCGACCTCGACGATGTTCTTCTCGACCACAGCATTGGGCGGGAGCGGCTCGACCGCGTAGTGTTCGACGCGGTAGCGGCCACCCGACTGACTGAGCTGCAGGAGCTTGACCGCCGTCGAACTGATGTCCACCCCAATCAGCGGCGGCGCTTTCGGACTGAACAGGCCCACATTTTTCCCCTTCCCACGCGCTCTTACGAGCGAAAGATGCGCAGTGACATTAAATACGAAACTTAACCAAATGGCAACGACCCGAAGAATATTCTCCAAGACGCTGAAATACCATGGGATTTGTCACACAAAGCGGACCGGGGCGCGAAAGATTTGGCTATCGGCGCAAGCGGGGCAGGATCTATACTCTGGCCCTACTTGGGTCGACTTTGACTGCCATCACATTCCCGGTTCATGATGCGCGTTTTCCTTCGCTTGGCCCGCTATGCGCTGTACCTCGCGCTTACCGGAATCGTGCTCGGCTGCCTGGCGATCGGTGTCGCCTACTGGCTGATCTCCCCTCGCCTGCCTTCGGTCGAAACCCTGCGCGACGTCCGCCTGCAGGTGCCGCTGCGAGTCTACACCGCCGATGACAAGCTCATCGCGACGTTCGGCGAGACGCGGCGCATCCCGGTCGCGATCGAGAACGTCCCGGCCAAGGTCAAGAACGCGTTCCTCGCCGCCGAGGACGCCCGCTTCTACGACCATCCCGGTTTCGACGTGCAGGGCATCTTCCGCGCCGTCTGGCATCTCGTGCGCACCGGCGGCGACAAGGGTCCCGGCGGTTCGACGATCACCCAGCAGGTCGCGCGCAATTTCTTCCTGAGCCCGGAACAGACCTACACGCGCAAGATCTCCGAGCTGTTCCTGGCCATGCGCATCGAGCGCGCGCTGAGCAAGGACGAGATCCTTTCGCTGTACCTCAACAAGATCTTCCTCGGCCACCGCGCCTACGGCGTCGGCGCCGCCGCCGAGTTCTACTACGGCAAGACCCTGGAACAGCTCGATCTCGGCGAGTGCGCGATGCTGGCCTCGCTGCCGAAGTTCCCGTCCACCGGCAACCCGCTGTACAACCGCAAGCGCGCCGAAGAGCGCCGCAACTACGTGCTCGCACGCATGCTGGAGAACAACTTCATCAGCGAGGCCGAGATGAAGGCGGCCATGGCCGAGCCCGACAAGGCCTATGCCCACGAGCCGCCGATCGAGGTCGAAGCGCCCTACCTCGCCGAAATGGTCCGCGTCGAAGCGCTCGAGCGCCTCGGTGCCGATGCACTGACCGACGGCTACAACATCAGGACCACCCTGGACAGCCGCATGCAGGACGCGGCCAACCAGGCCGTGCGCAATTCGCTGATCGACTACGACCGCCGCCACGGCTACCGCGGCGCCGAGGCCCACGTCGACCTGACCGCCGACGCGACGCCTGAAGTCTATGCGCGCGAACTGGCGAGCTTCCGCCCGCTGGCCGGCCTGATCCCGGCGCTGGTCACGGAAGCTGGCAAGGATCACGCCCAGCTCTACCTGGCCGACGGCCAAGCCGTCGTGCTCGACAAGAAATCCGTCGAATGGGCGCGCCCCTACCAGAGCGAGAACAGCCGCGGAGCCGCGCCGAAGAGCGTGGATGCCGTGGTCAAGGTCGGCGACATCGTCCGCGTCGCGCGCGGCGACGAGGAAACCTGGACCTTGGCCCAGCTGCCGGCGGCGCAGGCCGCGCTGGTTTCGCTGGATCCCGACGACGGCGCGATTCGCGCGCTCGTCGGCGGCTTCAGCTTCGGCCGCAGCAAGTTCAACCGTGCGACGCAGAGCGCGCGCCAGCCGGGCTCGGGCTTCAAGCCTTTCCTGTACGCCGCGGCGTTCGAACACGGCTTCACGCCGGCCTCCATCCTCAACGACGCGCCGCTGGTCTTCCCGGACCCGTCGCGTCCCGACGGCATCTGGGCGCCGTCCAACGACGACGACAAGTTCGAAGGCCCGATGCGCCTGCGCGAGGCGCTGGTCAAATCGGTCAACCTGATCTCGGTGCGCCTGCTCGACGCGATCGGCGTGCGCTATGCGCGCGAGTTCATCACGCGCTTCGGCCTGCCGCTGGAGGCCATGCCGGAAAATCTGTCGATGTCGCTGGGCACGGCCTCGGTCGCGCCGCTGATGATGGCGCGCGGCTACGCCGTGTTCGCCAACGGCGGCATGCTGATCGATCCCTACTTCGTCGCGAGCATCCGCGACCGCGACGGCAAGGACGTCTACATCGCCCAGGCTGCACGCGCCTGCCGCGGCTGTCCGGAACGCCTGCTCGACGACGCGCGGCTCGCGCGCGAGTCGACCCCGCCGGCGCTGCCGAACACGCCGGTCGCGACCGCCACGACGCCGAGCAGCAGTCCGCGCTTCACGCCGATAGCCAGTGCGAATGCGGCCACCGTGCCGGCGACGGCGACGACCGCGGAACCCGGCAAGCCGCGCCTGGCGCCCCGCACCCTGGACGTGCGCACGGCGCATCTGGTCACCTCGCTGATGCGCGACGTGATCCGCCGCGGCACCGGCCGCGCGGCAATGGACCTCAAGCGCAACGACCTGGCCGGCAAGACCGGCACGACCAACGAACACCGCGATGCCTGGTTCAGCGGCTTCAACGACCAGCTCGTGACGAGCGTCTGGGTCGGCTTCGACGATTTCAGCTCGCTCGGCCGCGGCGAATTCGGCGCCAAGGCCGCGCTGCCGATATGGATCGACTACATGCGCGTCGCGCTCGACGGCAAGGCCGAGACGCCGTTCGTGCCGCCGCCGGGCATCAGCACCGCGCGCATCGATCCGGCCACCGGCTATCTCGCCTCGAGCGACGACAGCAGCGCGATCCTCGAGATCTTCAAGAGCGAGGACATCGAACGCCTGAGTGCGCCGCCGCCGGAATCCGCCGTCGACGAAAGCCACCAGGGCGAGGCCTACGACATCTTCTGATGGCGCAGCGCCGCCCGCACAGCCGCCGACCCGCCGACGACCGGCGCGACGATCAGCGCCAGCGCATCGCCGCGGAAGCCGCGCGCCTGATCAGCGAGCTCGGCCTGCGCGACTACCATCAGGCCAAGCTGCGCGCCGCGCAACGGCTGGGCATACAGGACGAGCGCCATCTGCCGCGCAACACCGAGATCGAGACGGCACTGCGCGACTACCAGCGCCTGTTCGGCGGCGAGGAACGGCTGGCCCATCTGCGCCGTCTGCGCGAAACCGCGGTGGAAGCGCTGCGGTTCTTCGCGCGCTTCGAACCGCGCCTGGTCGGCGCCGTGCTCGACGGCACGGCCGACCAGCATTCTGCAGTCAGCCTGCATCTGCACAGCGACGATGCCGACAGCCTGACCCTGTTCCTGACAGAGCATGGCATCCCGTACGACCAGATCGATCGCCAATTGCGCTGGTCCGCCGACGAGGCCGAGCGCTTCGACGCGTACCGCTTCAGCGCTGACGACGTGCCGGTCGACCTGACCCTGCTGCCGCTGTCGGCGCTGCGCCAGGCGCCGCTGGACCGCATCGACGGCAAGCCCATGCGCCGCGCGACCCTGGCCGCGGCGCAGCAGCTGCTGCAGGACGGCGACCCGTAGGTCCGCTGTAAGCCGCAGGCGAGCTGCAACACCGGAAGCTCCGCGCCCACGGAGAACGGCGATCGAAGGAGCTTGGCGCAGTGCGCCGGGTCTTTCGGCAGAAGCCTTTCGACGCTCAGGGCGCCGCGGTGTTGCGGCTCGCGGTGCTCGCCGCACCTCGCGCGCTATATACCCCCTGCGCCCGCGTCGCCGAACCCGGCGCCAGGGCAGCATCAACGAAAAACCCGGCCGAAGCCGGGTTTTTCGTTTCCGCGGAAGCGGAACGGATCAGCGCTGGTCGGCGGCGACGTAGTCGCGCGGCGTGGCACCGGTGTAGATCTGGCGCGGACGGCCGATCTTCGCGTCCGGCGTCTCGTGCTGTTCGAGCCAGTGCGCGACCCAGCCGGCCGTGCGCGCGATCGCGAACATCACGGTGAACATCTCGGTCGGAATGCCGAGCGCCTTGTAGATGATGCCCGAGTAGAAGTCGACGTTCGGGTAGAGCTTGCGTTCGACGAAGTACGAATCCTTCAGCGCGGCCTGTTCCAGCTCCATCGCGACGTCGAGCAGCGGATCGTTGACGCCGAGCTCGCCGAGCACCTTGTGGCACATCTCGCGGATGATCGTCGCGCGCGGATCGAAGTTCTTGTAGACGCGATGGCCGAAGCCCATCAGGCGGAAGCCCGAGTTCTTGTCCTTGGCGCGTTCCACGGCCTTGCCGACGTTCTTCGCGTCGCCGATCTCGGCGAGCATCTTGAGCACGGCTTCGTTCGCGCCGCCGTGCGCCGGGCCCCAGAGCGCGGCGATGCCGGCGGCGACGCAGGCATACGGATTCGCGCCGGTCGAGCCGACCAGGCGCACGGTCGAGGTCGAAGCGTTCTGTTCGTGGTCGGCGTGCAGGATGAACAGCAGGTCCAGCGCCTTGGCCGCGACCGGGCTCATCTGCAGCGGCTCGCTCGGCACCTCGAACATCATGTGCAGGAAGCGCGAGCAGTATTCGAGGTTGTTGCGCGGATAGCGGATCGGCCAGCCGATCGAATAGCGATAGGCCGCGGCGGCGATCGTCGGCATCTTGGCGATCAGGCGGATCGCCGCGAGCTTGCGCTGGGCCGGGTCGTTGATGTCGAGGGAGTCGTGGTAGAACGCGGCGAGCGAGCCCACCGCGGCCATGCACATGGCCATCGGATGCGCGTCGTAGTGGAAGCCCTGGAAGAAGTTCTTCAGCGACTCGCGCATCATCGTGTGATGCGTGACTTCGTGCTCGAACTTCGCGAATTCGTCGGCCTTCGGCAGCTCGCCGTTGATCAGCAGATAGGCGACTTCGAGAAAATTGGAATTCTTCGCCAGCTGCTCGATCGGGTAGCCGCGATACAGCAGCACGCCCTGGTCGCCGTCGATGAAGGTCACGGCGCTCTTGGTCGCGGCCGTCGACATGAATCCCGGATCGTAGGTGAAGTAGCCGGTGTCCTTGTTCAGCTTGCCGATGTCGAAAGCGGGATCGCCCATCGTTCCAGAAACGACCGGCAGCGAGGTCGAACGGTTGGACGCAGCATCGGTGAGGGCAACGGTCTTGTCGGACACGGCAAACTCCTGGTCGCAGTACGGGCCGGGACGGTTTCCGTCGCCGGCAGGTGCGCAGCCGGCAGGGCCGGAACGCGCGCGGTAATGCGCAATTATCGCACAGGCGTTTGAATCGGAAAGCCGGCGGCCGGACGGCCGCGGGCATGGGACGTTGCGACTTTCGTCCAGTGGCACCGGAGCGCCGCGTCTGTCCGCGACGCGGCGCCGGCACGAACGAAAACGCCGACCCGAAGGTCGGCGTTCGTTACCGCGGCGGCGGCTTCCGGGGCGCGGCTCAGGCCGCGCGGCGGATCACTTCTTGGCGGCGTAGCGACGGTTGAACTTGTCGACGCGACCACCGGTGTCGACGATCTTGTGCTTGCCCGTATAGAACGGGTGCGAAGCGCTGGAAATGTCGACCTTGATCAGCGGGTAGTCCTGGCCGTCTTCCCACTTGATCTTTTCCTTGCTCGTCATCGTCGAGCGGGTCAGGAACGAGAAGTCGGTGGTGACATCCTGGAACACCACCGGGTGGTACTTGGGATGAATGTCGGCTTTCATGGTGGCTCCAGAAAGAAACGTAGGCGGAAAAGAGCGGCATGGTAGCGTCCGGATAGCCCCCGGCGCAAGCCCGGCGCGCGCGAGGAAGCCTCGGGACGGCTGCCGCGGGACCGGGCCACTGGCCGTCTCCGATTAACGCTCGCGTAGCGAGTCTGGACGCAGATGCCGGCGGCGCCGCGGGGCTGCGGCATAATCCTGCGCCCCAAAAGGAATTTCCCTGCTGATGAGCTCCTGGTCGCGACTGCTCGTGTGCTTGCTGGTGCTGTTGTCCGCACCGTCGCTCGCGGCCGAGGATTCGCTGCAGGCCTGGCGCGAGAAGCATACCGAGATCCGCGTCGCGCCGGATCCGGAGTTCGCGCCGATCGACGGCCTCGACGGCAACGGCCAGCAGGTCGGCCTCGCCGCCGATTACCTGCGACTCGTTGCGGAACGCTCGGGGCTGCGTTTCCGCGTCGTGCCGGTCAAGAGCTGGAACGATGCGCTGCAGGCGCTGCGCGAGCGCCGCGTCGACATGCTCTCCAGCGCGTTCGCCTCGCCGGAACGCAACGAGATCGCCCTGTTCAGCGCCGCCTATCTGCGTCTGCCCTGCGCTGCGTTCGTGCGCCGCGGCGTGAACGGCCTGGAACGGCTGGACCAGATCGAGGCCCATCGCATCGCCGTGGCCGAGCAGCACGTCTGTCACGAGGCGCTGAGCCGGCTCGCGCCGAAGGCGCAGATCCAGCCGTATCCGTCGACCGCGCGCGCGCTGGCCGCGCTGCTCCAGGGCAAGGCCGACGTGCTCGTCGGCGACCTCGTCACGGCCCAGGCGGCCGCCAACCGCAGCGGCGTGCGCGACCAGCTCGTCGTGCTCGGCCAGATCGGCAGCGACGAAGCGCTCGGCTTCGCCGTGCGCAGGGACTGGCCCGAGCTCAAGCAGATCCTCGACACGACCCTGGCCGGCATCGGCGTCGCCGACGAAACGCGCCTGCGCCAGCGCTGGCTCAAGGATCTGCTGCCGGAAGCCGCAAACGGCAACGCGACCGGGGCCGACTCGCTGCCGCCGGCCGTCTCGCCGGCGATCAAGGCCGCGCGGCAGGCGCTTGCCGAGGCCAAAGGCACCGACGCGCTGCAGACCGAAGCGATCAAGACCCTGCTCGACGCCGCGCAGAGCGACGACGAGCAGGCGAGCGCGCTCGTCGAGGAACTGCGCAGCCTGCGCGCGACCGCGACCACGGCCGGCGCCGATGCCGAAGCCCTGGAGCAGCAGCTGCTGCGCGACAACACCGCCGACCTGCTGGCCTGGCGCGCGAGCCTGTCGGAACGCGCAAGTGTGACCCAGCTCGAGGCGCAGCGCAGCGACGAACGCGCGGCGCTGGCCGATGCCCAGGCCGACGTGACCCAGCTGCAGCAGCGCGTCGCCGGCCAGCACGAGCGTCCGGCGCAGATCCGCGACGAACTCAAGCAGGCCCAGGCCGACGCCGAAAAGGCCGGCACGGCCGCGGCCGCCGAGAAGGACGCCGCTGCGCCGTTGGCCGAAGCGCAGCGGCTGCGCCGCCGTGCGGCGCAGCGACTGGCCGTCGTCCGCATCGCGAAGCTCGAGGAGGAACTGCGCAGCTACGAGCCGCGCGTGCGCCTGGAATCGGCCAAGCTGCGGCTGCGCCAGCGCGAGGTCGGCGAGCGCCAGCACAAGGTCGACGCGCTGCAGAGTCTGATCCTCGACCGCACGCGCGCGGTCGCGCTGAGCCTGAGCTCGCGCCTGCAGGACGAGGCGGCCGAGCTCGCCGAAGGCAACCCGGTGCTGCGCGACGTCGCGCGGCAGAACGCGGCCTACGGCCTGGAGCTCGTGCAGCGTGTCGCGCATCTGGCCGAAGTGCGCGAGAGCCGCGACACCTATGCGCGCCAGCGCCGCGAAACCGCGCTGGCGCTGAAGAACACCAGCGAGCGCGTGAAATACAGCGGCGTCAGCGAGGCGGTCGGCCTGGTGCTGCTGGCCGAGCGGCGCAAGCTGCAGCCCGTCGCCGTGCTCAAGCGCAAGCTCGCGACCCTGCAGACCGAACTCGCCCAGACGCGCATCGCGCTCGTCGAGCTGCGCGAGACCGGCGAACTGCTGGCCGATCCGTCGGTGCCGGTCGCGGCCGAGCTCAAGCGCCTGCCGCCCGATGCGGCCGACGCCGGCGGCCCGCTGCGCCAGACCCTGTACCGGCTGTTCGCGACGCGCGCCGAAGTCGTGCCGCAACTGAGCCTCGTGCAGAACCGCCTGGCCGACAGCCTCGCCGACGCCGAGCAGGAGCTGTCCGGCCTGGTCAAGGACACGGCCACCCTGCGCGACCTGCTCGACGAACGCCTGCTGTGGACGCCGAGCCACGCGCCGCTGGACCGGCGCGCGCTCAGCGAGGCCGCACGCGGCGCCGTGGACATGGTGCAGCCGACGCGCTGGTGGGATGCGCTGCGCCAGAGCGCGCGCGTGGCCTGGACGCGCCCGCTGCCGGTGCTGCTGGGTCTCGGCATCGCGATCGGCCTGTGGGTCTGGCGCCGCCGCGTGCCGGCCAAGCTGGACGAACTCGCCCAGCCGACCCGGCGCATCCGCACCGACCGCTACCGGCTGACCGGCCAGGCGCTGCTGCTGAGCCTCGTCGCCGCCCTGCCCTGGCCCGTGCTGGTCTGGGTTCTCGCGCGGCTGCTCGCGCGCGCCGGCGAAGCCGGCTATGCCTTCGCCGATGCGCTGAGCCTCGCGCTCGGCGAGCTCGTCGCGCCGCTGTACGCGCTCGAACTGCTGCGCTGGTTCAACAGCGACAAGGGTCTCGCCGCCGCGCATTTCCGCTGGTCTCAGGGCCGGCGTCAGGCGCTGGAGCTGCTGCGCCGCTGGATGACCATGGCGTTCCTGCCGGTGCAATTCTTCCTTTCTCTCTATTTCCTCTATGGCGAGCAGCTCGCCAACGCCGACCTCGCCCGTCTCGTGTTCATCGCCGCGAGCCTGATGCTGGCCTGGCTCGCCTGGCGCCTGCTCGCGCCGGGCGCGCTCTGGGTGCAGCGGGCGAGCAGTCCGAACGAACCGCAGCGTCTGCGCCGGCTGCTGCGCCTCGTGCTGACGGTGTATTCGCTGGGCCTCGGCGTGCTCGCAGCCGCGGGCTATTTCCTGACCGCGATGGCGCTGGCCGCGCACCTGCTCGAATCGGCGATCGCGTTCTTCGCGATCAGCGCGCTGAACGGCATGGCCCTGCGCTGGCTGTCGCTCGGCGAACGGCGGCTCGCGCTCAAGCGCATGGAGGACAAGCGCGGCGAACAGACCGCGCGCGACGACCCCGACCTGGAGTCGCGTCCCGAATTCGCCGCCGAAGCCGAGCAGATCACCCTGGCCAGCATCAACCAGCAGACCCGCCGCCTGCTGCGCGCGCTGACCGTCGTCGCGCTGGCCGGCGTGCTGCTCTGGGTCTGGCAGGACGTGACGCCGGCGCTCGGCTATCTCGGCGACATCGGCGCCTGGAAGACGACCTACGTCGCCGACGGCAAGAACGTGACCGTGCAGGTCACCCTGCGCTCGCTGCTGTTCGCCTCGGTCGCGCTGATGCTGACCTGGATCGCGACGCGCAACATTCCGGGCCTGCTCGAGATCGGCGTGCTGCGCCGGCTCGACGTCGACGCGCCGACGCGCTACGCGATCACCGCGGTCGCGCGCTACGCGCTGGCCATCGTCGGCAGCGTGTTCGGCCTGTCCCTGCTGGGCCTGCGCTGGGGCCAGCTGCAATGGATGGCCGCGGCGCTGACCGTCGGCCTGGGCTTCGGCCTGCAGGAGATCTTCGCCAACTTCGTCTCCGGACTGATCGTGCTGTTCGAGCGGCCGATCCGCATCGGCGACGTCATCACGATCCGCGGCATCGAAGGCACGGTCACGCGCATACGCACGCGCGCGACGACCATCGTCGACTGGGACAACCGCGAGGTCGTGATCCCGAACAAGACCTTCATCACCGACCAGTTGACCAACTGGACCCTGAGCGACACGATCACCCGCGTCGTCGTCAAGCTCGGCGTGGCCTATGCCAACGATCCGGAACAGGTCCGCGCGCTGCTGCTGGAACTCGCGCGCGCGCACCCGAAGGTGCTCAAGGAACCGGGACCGAACTGCTGGTGCGTCGCGCTGAGCACCGGCTCGCTGGATTTCGAACTGCGCGTGTTCGTCGGCGCGACACTGGAACGCAGCGCCGTGCGCAACGACCTGCACGCGGCGATCCTGCGCGAATTCCGCGCGCGCAACATCCCGTTCTCGCTGACGCCGCAGATGGACGTGAACCTGCGCCAGCTGGCGCCGCCGGCGGAGAAGCCGGCGGGCGCGTGACCTGCGGAGGCGCGACGGCCGCGTCGGGCCGTCGGCAGGTCATGCCGCGCCGAGCGCCGCGGCGATCAGGGCCTCGAAGCGCGCCTGATCGAGCTCCAGCACGATGCGCGCATTCGCCGGCTTGCCGTTGCGGCCTTCCCAGTCGACCACGGTCGCGCCGCGCGTGAGGCTGCCGTCGAGTTCGATCGCGACATGACGGTGTTCGGCGCGCGTGACGCAGTCCGGGTCGAGCACGACGGCCATGGCCAGCGCGTCGGCCAACACGAGGCCCGGACGGCCGCGTTCGCGCATGAAGCCGCGGATCTTGCGCGAGATCGCGTCGTAGAAGCGCGCGCGCGCGTCGCCGGCGGCGAGCCAGGACTCGAAGCGCTCCAAGGTGATGCCGTGGCGCATCGTCGCTTCCCAGTCGACGAGCTCGAACTGCGGCCAGCCGGAGAACACGATGTGCGCGGCCTCCGGATCGAAGCCGATGTTGAATTCGGCCGGCACCGTGGTGTTGCCGCGGCCGGTGACCGCGCCGCCCATGATCACGAGGCGCGCGACGCGCTGCGGCAAGGTCGGGTCCAGGTGCAGCGCGAGCGCGAGATTGGTCAGCGGCCCGAGCGCGACGAGCGTCAGTTCGCCGGGCCGCTCGCGGGTCAGGCGGATCAGCGCGAGCGCGCCGTGCTCGGCTTCGGCCTGCCGCTGCGCCGAGGGCAGGCCCGCGTCGCCGAAGCCGTCGGCGCCGTGCACGAACGCCGCATCGTCGGCCGGCCGCACGAGCGGCTCGGCGGCGCCGGCATGCACCGGCGTCGCGGCGGCGACGAGTTCGGTCAGGCGCAGCGCGTTGGCGACGGTATGGCCGAGGCCGACGTTGCCGGCCGCAATGGTCAGCGCCGCGACATCGGCCCGGTCATAGGCCATCAGCAGCGCGAGGGCATCGTCGACGCCGGGATCGGTGTCGATCAGCAGAACCTGTTTCATGGATGTCCTTGTGGCGTTCCGCGGCCACAATCCGGCGCGGATTGACCGGTCAGCATAACGCGAATCGTCCCGCCGGGCGGGCGGACGGAACCCGCTCGACGCCCCTCGGTCTGGCGCGAACCCCCGCCGGCCGGCGGCGCCGGTCACGCGCCCGGCTCGAATCGCCGGGAATCGCCGGACGGGACCCGTCCGCTCAGCGCGCGGAATCGCGCGGGCTCACTCGAACGAGCCGGAGAACAGCAGCTGGCTGTCCCATTCGACGTGATCGAAATGGCAGTAGCTGTAGCCGGGTTCGGCCGCGGTGGTCTGGCGATGGATCAGCGAGACCCAGGCCGCGCCGCTGCGCAGCGGCGCCGTGCGCGTGATTTCGAGCGTCTCGAAGCCGGCGTTGTTCGTCGTGTTCGCGACGCTCGCGGTCAGCAGCAGGCCGGCCGTGGTGTTGCAGTCGGGCTGGTTCAGCACCTCGATGCGCAGCTCGCAGGAAGCGTTGGCCTTGAGCTGCGGCGACACGGCCGCGCGCAGGGTGAACGGTCCCGGCGCGAGCCTGACGCACTGCGCCCAGAAATCCTCGCGCGCGCCGCTGCGGAAGTTGCGCACGCGGCCGCTGCCGGCGACCGGCGAACCGATGGCGGCGTCCCAGACCAGTTCCCCGCCGGTGCCGCTGTCGAGATACCAGCGCCAGTTCGTCGGCGCCGGCGCGGTGACCGGATCGGTATCGAAATCGGGATTTCGCAGCACCGCGAGCGGCGGCGGCATTGGTTCCATCCAGGCGGCGGCGAGCAGCAGACTGGCTAGGGCTTGCATGGCGGGCGCTCCCCAGTGAGGCGCCGGCACTATAGCGCGGCGCCGGCCGGGCCATCGTCGACGGTTGTCGCAGTCCTGACGCCGCAGGTCGGCTCAGGCGCCGGCGTAGCGGGCTGAAGCGCCGATCCAGCGTGCGACGATGCGGTCGGCCAGGCCGGCATGGCCGGTCAGCAGCGCCTCGCCGATGCGCTGCACGTCGGGCAGCAGCGCAGCGTCGCGGCGGATGTCGGCGACGCGGAATTCCAGCCGGCCGGTCTGGCGCGTGCCGAGCATCTCGCCGGGGCCGCGCAGCTCCAGGTCTTTTTCGGCGATGCGGAAACCGTCGCTGGTCTCGCGCATGACTTCCAGGCGCGCCCGCGCCAGCTGCGACAACGGCGGCTGGTAGAGCAGCACGCAGTTGGACGCGACGTGGCCGCGGCCGACGCGGCCGCGCAGCTGGTGGAGCTGGGCCAGACCGAGACGCTCGGCATTCTCGATGACCATGAGGCTCGCGTTCGGCACGTCGACGCCGACCTCGATGACCGTGGTCGCGACGAGCACGGCGATCTCGCCGGCCTTGAACGCGTCCATCAGCGCGGTCTTTTCCTTGGGCTTGAGGCGACCGTGCACGAGGCCGACCTTGAGCTCGGGCAGCGCGGCGCTGAGCTCGACGTGAGTCACCTCGGCGGCCTGCGCCTCCAGCAGTTCGGTCTCCTCGATCAGGGTGCAGACCCAGTAGGCCTGATGGCCCTGCAGGCAGGCCGCACGGATGCGCGCGATGACGTCGGCGCGCCGCGCGTTGGCGACGACGACGGTCGTCACCGGCGTGCGGCCCGGCGGCAACTCGTCGATGATCGAGACGTCGAGATCCGCATACGCCGTCATGGCCAGGGTGCGCGGGATCGGCGTGGCGGTCAGCACGAGCTGGTGCGGCACACGCTCGCCTTCGCGGCCCTTGTCGCGCAGAGCCAGCCGCTGATGCACGCCGAAGCGGTGCTGCTCGTCGATGATGGCCAGCCCGAGCTGGCGGAACGCGACGCCCTCCTGCATCAATGCATGCGTGCCGACGACCACGCCGGCGCCGGCGGCCACGGCATCCAGCGCGGACTTGCGCGCGCGCCCCTGCACCTTGCCGGCGAGCCAGACCACGTCGATGCCGAGCGGCTCCAGCCAGCCGCGCAACGTGCGCAGATGCTGTTCGGCCAGCAGCTCGGTCGGCGCCATCAGCGCGGCCTGATGGCCGGCCTCGACGGCGCTGAGCGCGGCCAGCGCGGCGACGACGGTCTTGCCCGAACCGACATCGCCCTGGACCAGCCGCAGCATCGGTTCGGAGCTGCACAGGTCGGCCGCGATCTCGGCGCCGACGCGGCGCTGCGCCGCGGTCAACGCATAAGGCAACGCGGCGAGCAGGCGTCGGCGCAGGCTGCCGTCGCCGGCCAGCGGCGGCGCGGCCTGGCGGCGCACGGCGTTGCGCAGCTGCTTGAGGCTCAGGTGATGGCTCAGCAATTCCTCGAACGCGAGCCGCTGCTGCGCCGGATGCACGCCGGCCAGCAGCTGCGCGACGTTCGCATCCGGCGGCGGCCGGTGCACGAACAGCAGCGCTTCGCGCAGCGACGCCAGGTCGAGGCCGGCGCGCAGCGAGGCCGGAATCAGTTCCAGCGCCGCGTCGTCGGGCAGGCGCTGCAGCGCGTGCTGGATCAGGCTGCCGAGCCGGCGCTGGCCCAGCCCTTCGGTCGTCGGATAGACCGGCGTCAGGGTTTCCTCGACCGCCGCCGGCGCGTCGTCGGCCAGGCGCTGGTACTGCGGATGCACCATTTCCAGGCCGTTCTGGCCGCGCCGTACTTCGCCGTAGCAGCGCAGCCGCGCGCCGGGCTTGAGCTGGTCGGCCTGGGCGCCGCGAAAGTGGAAAAAGCGCAGCACCAGCGTTTCCTGCGAACCGTCGCTGAGCGCGACGCGCAGCTGCGGCCGGCCGCGGAAACCTCGCTGCACCGCGTCGACGACGCCTTCGACCTGAGCCGGGTCGCCTTCGCGCAGGTCGGCGATCGGCACGAGGCGCGTGCGGTCCTCGTAGCGCAGCGGCAGATGAAACCAGAGATCCTGCAGCACGGTCATGCCGAGCCGCGCGAGAGTTTCGCGCAGCGCCGGTCCGACGCCGGGCAGTCCGGTCAGCGGCTGCAGTCCCGCTTCGGTGGGCATGCCGACCTTGCGCGGACGCGGCTCAGCCGCGCACGAGCACGAGGTCGACCTCGACCTGCGCGCCGCGCGGCAGGGACGCGACGCCGATCGTCGAGCGCGCCGGGAACGGCGGCTGGAAATATTCGGTCATGACCGCGTTGACCGCGGCGAAGTTGGACAGGTCGGTCAGGTAGATGCCGACTCGCACGACGTCGGAGAAGCTCGCGCCGGCGGCTTCGATCACCGCCTTGAGATTGTCGAACACGCGATGCGCCTGCACCGCGGCGTCGCCGGCGACGAGTTCGCCGGTGGCCGGGTCGAGCGGGATCTGGCCCGAGGTATAGATCGTGTTGCCGACCTGCACGGCCTGGGAATACGGGCCGATGGCCTTGGGTGCGGCGTCGCTGGCGATCACGGTGCGGGACATGACTCATCCTCGAGGAGTGGGCGAGTCGGCGATTCTAGCGACGCGGCGCGGCAGCGGCTAATGCGCCGCGATGCGCGGCCGCAGCGCGGTTGCGGCACGGCAGCGCCGCGGGCGCTCAGACCGGGTGACGGTAGACGCCGTGCACGACGCCGAGCCGGCGCACGCGCCGCATGACGTCGGCGAGGTGCTTGCGGTTGCGCACCTCGATCGTGAACACGATGATCGCCGACATCACGCCGCGATCCTGGTACTCCACGTTCTCGATGTTGGAATTGCTCTCGGCGATCGCCGCGGCGACCGAGGCCAGCACGCCGGGCTTGTTCTGGATGTCCACGCGCAGCTCGCATTTGTAGTCGCCGCTGACGTCGCGGTCCCACTCCATCGCGATGCAGCGCTCGGGCGACTTGCGGAACTCGGGCACGTTCGGGCATTCGATCCGGTGCACGACGATGCCCTTGCCGGCCGACATGAAGCCCATGATGTCGTCGCCGGGCAGCGGATGGCAGCAGTTCGCGAACGTCAGCACGCCGCGCTCGGCGCCGGTGATGCGGATGCTCTCGGCCGTGCGCGACGCGCGCAGCCGCGTCTTGCCGCCCTTGAGACGCAGCAGCTGCGTGGCGACGTGCTCGGCGACGCGGTTGCCGAGCGCGATGTCGGCCAGCAGTTCTTCGAGGCGGCGGAACTTCTGCTCGGCCAGATAGCGGTCGAGCACCTCGCCCGGAATGCCTTCGAGCGAGATGCCGACCTGGTCGAGCGCGCGGTCGAGCATGCGATGGCCGAGCTCGACCGCATCCTCGTGCTGCAGACGCTTCAAATGGTGGCGTATCGCCGTGCGCGCCTTGGCCGACACCACCCATTCCAGCCACTGCGGATGCGGCTGCGCCGACGGCGCGGTGATGATCTCGACGGTCTGGCCGCTGACCAGCCGCGTGCGCAGCGGCGCGAGCTTCCTGTCCACGCGCGCGTGCACGGCATGCTGGCCGACCTCGCTGTGCACGGCGTAGGCGAAATCCAGCGCGGTCGCGTTGCGCGGCAGCGCGAGAATGCGGCCCTTCGGCGTGAACAGGTAGACGTCGTCGGGAAACAGGTCGACCTTGACGTTCTCGATGAATTCGAGCGACGAGGCCGTGCGCGCCTGGCTGTCGACGAGGCCTTCGACCCACTCGCGCGCGCGCGACTGCGCCGCATTGCCCTGGCCGCCGCCGGATTTGTAGGCCCAGTGCGCCGCGACGCCGCGCTCGGCGACCGAATCCATTTCCTCGGTGCGGATCTGGATCTCGATCGGCGCGCCGAACGGTCCGAACACGACCGTGTGCAGCGACTGGTAGCCGTTGACCTTCGGAATCGCGATGAAGTCGCGGAAGCGCGCGTCCATCGGCTTGTACAGGCCGTGCACGGCGCCGAGCGCGTGATAGCAGCGCATGACGCTGTCGGTCACGACGCGGAAGCCGTAGACGTCCATGACCTGGGCGAAGGATTTGTGCTCGTTGCGCATCTTCGTGTAGATGCTGAACGGCGATTTGATGCGGCTGACCACGCGCGCGACGATACCTTCGGACGCGAGCCGCGCCGCGAGCGCAGCCTCGATCTTGCCCATGGCCTCGCGCCGGTTGCCCAGGGTGCTCTTGATCCGCGTCTCGATGACGCGGTGGCGGTCCGGATACATCGCGCGGAAGCCGAGCTCCTGCAGCTCGCCCTTGAAGCGGTTCATGCCGAGGCGCTGGGCGATCGGCGCGTAGATCTCCAGCGTCTCGCGCGCGATGCGCCGGCGCGCGGAATGCTCCATCGCGCCGAGCGTGCGCATGTTGTGCAGGCGGTCGGCGAGCTTGATCAGGATCACGCGCAGGTCGCGCGCCATCGCGAGCAGCATCTTGCGGAAGCTTTCCGCGGCGGCTTCCTGGCGGCTCTTGAACTGCAGCTTGTCGAGCTTGGTCACGCCGTCCACGAGCTCGGCGACGGGTTCGCCGAATTCGGCCGCGAGCTCCATCCGCGTCAGGTCGGTGTCCTCGAGCGTGTCGTGCAGGATCGCGGCGATGATGGTCTCGTGGTCGAGACCGAGGTCGGCCATGATCGAGGCCACAGCGACCGGATGCGTGATGTACGGCTCGCCGCTCTTGCGTTTCTGATCCCGGTGCGCGTGCGCGCCCACTTCGTAGGCGCGACGCACGAGAGCGACCTGCGCCAGCGGCAGATAGCCCTGCAGCTTTTCTTCCAGCGCGCGAACGTAGGCGGGAGGATCGCTCACCGCCGGCGCCTGCTGCGGGATCAGGGCCGTATCCACGAGGTGCTCCGCTGGAAGTAGTGCCGGCGGACGCCGGCCGGGATGGAGGTATTACAGATCGTCGCCGCCGCCCTTGAGGTCGTCGTCGACTTCGGCGGCCGCCCATTCCAGGGCTTCGCGTTCGGCGCGTTCGCGTTCGAGCTTGTCGACCTGTTCGATCAGCGCGTTGTCGACCTTGCCTTCGGCGATCTCGCGCAGCGCGAGCACGGTGGGCTTGTCGTTTTCGGCGCTGACGAGAGAGTCGGCGCCCTTGGCCAGCTGACGCGCGCGCTTGGTCGCCATCAGCACCAGTTCGAAGCGGTTGTCGACGACCTGCAGGCAGTCTTCTACGGTTACTCGGGCCATATGAACCTCAAAATCAAAAAAATCAGACGCTTGTATGCCGGCATTGTAGCCGGCCCGGTTGCGGCCGCGCAAACCGCGGCTGTAACCGGGCCGTGATCCCGGTGTAAACTTCCGGGTTCGCGCGCATCCGGGCGGCCCTCGCCGCAGCCTGTTTCGAGCACGCGGGTCGGATGCCCGACCCGGCTTGATTCTGCGAAGATCGGCCCGACCTGTCGCCCGCGCCCCGCTCCGCAGGAAGCCGTCCGCATGCCCTCTCGATCGCGTTGCACGTCGCTGAAGCCGCTGGTACTGGTCGCCTTCAGCGTTCTGCTGGCCGGCTGCACCATCGCCAAGCCGCGTACCGACGATCCGTGGGAGCGCTGGAACCGCAAGGCCTACGCGTTCAACGAGACGGCCGACCGCGCGGTGATCCGCCCGGTCGCCGTCGGCTACCGCAAGGTCACCACCCCGAACATGCGACGCGTGCTGAGCAACTTCTTCAGCAACCTGCGCATGCCGATCACGATGGTCAACAACCTGCTGCAGGGCCGGCCCAAGGACTTCACGCGCAGCACCGGCCGCTTCCTCGTCAACACGACCCTGGGCCTGGTCGGCTTCTTCGACCCGGCCAGCCAGATGGGGCTGAAACTGCAGGAGCAGGACTTCGGCACGACCCTGGCCAAATGGGGCGTGCCCGACGGCCCCTACCTCGTGCTGCCACTGCTCGGCTCGACCACGGCCCGCGACGTGTTCCGCTTCCCGGTCGACCGCTTCTTCGATCCGCTGGCCTGGTACGCGAGCGACCGCGACCTGAAGTACAAGGCCCAGTACATGCCGACCTGGCTGTTCCTGGTGACGCTGCGCTCGCGCGGCATCGACGCCGAAGGCCTGCTCGAAGGCGTCTACGATCCCTACGTGTTCTATCGCGACGCGTACCGCCAGCAACGCGTCTACCAGATCTACGACGGCAACCCGCCGGTCGAGGTCATCGAGCAGCTGCAGGGCGTCGGCGACGATTTCGATCCGGAAGAGCTGCTCGAAGAACAGAGCCGGGTCAACAAGCCGAACCCGCCGCGAGACGCCCAGCCCGAAGGCTGATCGCGCGCGGATCCGCTGCGCTCGGGGCGCAGCGGTGACTCGGGAACAGAGGATTTCCGCGCTGCCGATCGTCGGCGCGCGTCCTTCGCCGCGACAGGCTAGGCGCTCAGTCCGAGCAGTTCCTCGACTTCGCCGAGCTGGGCCAGTGCGCGCAAGGTCGGCGGCAACGCCCGTATCGCGACGTCGACGCCGCGCGCGCGGCCGGCGCGGCGCAATGCGATCAGCACGGCCAGTCCGGCGCTGTCGGCGGCGGTCACGCCGGCCAGATCCAGTGTGGTCACGTCGCCGCGGGCGACCGCGGGACGTGCTTCGGCCAGGGCTCGCGCCGCCGTCGCGAAGACCAGGGCGCCGGACATCGCGAGCACGCCCGGCGCCGGAGCGGACAGCTGCAGTTGCGCGGCGGCGCTCATTACTTGGCGTTCTTCTCGAGGCTTTCGAGCGCCTTGTCGCCCTGGGTCTCCAGGCGCGTGATCAGCTCGTCGAGGCTGGACTTCGCGATTTCCGCCGAGACCTGGTTGCGGTAGTTCGTCACGTAGGAAATGCCTTCGATGATGACGTCGTAGGCTTTCCAGTCACCGTCCTTGGTCTTGCGGAACGCGTAGTCGACCGGCACCCGCTTGCCGTCGTCGAGGATGACTTCGGTGCGCACCAGCGAACGCTTGTCGTTGAGTTCGCCCTTGTACGGCGAGATGTCGATGCGGCCGCGCGTGTAGTTGAGCAGGCCTTCGGCATAGCGGTGAGCGATGGAGTTGTAGAACGCCTTCGCGAAGCGCGTGCGCTGCTCGGGGGTCGCGCTGCGCGCGTTCTGGCCGAGCACGAGAATGGACGCGTAGTCGATGTCGAAATGCGGCAGGACGATGCCGTCGATCAGCTTGATCAGCTTGTCGCGGTCGTTACGCAATTCGTCCTTGCGTCCTTCGAGGGCCTTGCCGAGGTCGTCGGCGATGCCCTGCACGACGGCGTTCGGATCGGCCGGAGCGGCCTGGACCGCGGGGAAGGCCGTCAGCAGCAGCGCGGCGAGCAGCAGCAGTTTGCGCAAAACGCTCATGGATTCACCTCAATGTGTCTCGGGTTCGGGGGTTGCGGGCTTGGCGGACTTGTCGCCGCCCGGCGCGTCGCCGCCGCCTACGAGGTATTTGCCGATCAGCTCTTCGAGCTGCATGGAACTCTGCGTCAGGATGATCTCGTCGCCGTCCTTGAACATCTCCGGCGACCCACCCGGCTTCAGCGCAACGTACTGATCGCCCAATAAACCACTGGTGAACACCGCCGCCGCGGAATCGTCGGGCAGCTGGTCGTACCGTTTGTCGACCGCGAGCGTCACGAGCGCCTCGAGCCGGTCGGGCTCGAGCTGGATGCCGCTGACGCTGCCGATGCGCACGCCGGCGATCTTGACCGGCGCGCGCAGCTTGAGCTGGCCGACGTTCGTGAAGCGCGCCTTCAGCGCATAGGTCGCGCCCTGCCGGTAGTTGGCCAGGCTCGTGGTCTGCGTCGCGAGGTACGCGAGCGCCGCAAAGCCCAGCAGGATGAAAAGGCCGGTGCCGATCTGGTGGGAACGTCGTTGGGTCATTGGCATCACTCGCGCCGCATCACATCAGGAACGCCGTCATCAGGAAATCGATGGCGAGGGTAAGAATCGAGGAATAGACCACCGTGCGCGTCGTCGCATACGCCACGCCTTCGCTGGTCGGCGCCGTGGAATAGCCCTGGAACGTCGCGACCAGGGTGACGACGCCGCCGAACACGGCGCTCTTCCAGACGCCGTTCATGACGTCGGTCCAGACGTCGACGGCGCCGGTCATGTTGGACCAGAAGGTGCCGTTGTCCAGGCCGAGCCAGCTGACCGCGACTGCATGCGAGCCGAGAATCGCCAGCGCATTGAAGATGCTCGCGAGCAGCGGCATCGCGATGATGCCGGCGAGGAAGCGCGGCGCGACGACGTAGGCCAGCGGATCGACCGCCATCATCTCCATCGCCGCGAGCTGGTCGGTCGCGCGCATCAGGCCGATCTCGGCCGTGATCGACGTGCCCGCGCGGCCGGCGAACAGCAGCGCCGTGACGACGGGGCCAAGCTCGCGGTACAGCGCGATCGCCACGACCGTGCCGACGGAGGCCGTGCTGCCGAAGCGCGACAGCACGTCGTAGAGCTGCAGGCCGAGCACGAGGCCGATGAACAGGCCGCAGGTCATGATGATGACGAGGCTCATCGCGCCGACGAAGAAGACCTGGCGCACGGTCTCGGCGAAATAGCGCAGGCTGCGCGGCACGGCCGCGAGGACCTGCAGCAGGAACAGACCGAGCGCGCCGATCTGCGCGAGGCCGTCGCCGATCAGGCTGCCGCGGGCGGGTTTGTCGCTCATGCTTTCACCTGCGCGAAGCCGAGGTCGGCCGCGTAGTCGCGCGCCGGATAATGGAACGGCACCGGTCCGTCGGCTTCGCCGCCGAAGAACTGGCGCGTCCAGTCGGTGTCGCCGCGGACGAGTTCGTCGGGCGCGCCGTGGGCCGCGATCTTGCCGGCGGCGAGCAGATAGATGTGGTCGGCGACGCGGCGCACCGCCGAGAGCTCATGGGCCACGACGATGCTGGTCAGGCCGAGGGTCTGGTTCAGCACGCGGATCAGCTTGAGCACCTGGTTCAGCGCGATCGGGTCGAGGCCGACGAACGGCTCGTCGTAGATCAGCAGCATCGGGTCGCGCACGATCGCGCGGGCCAGCGCGACGCGGCGCGCCATGCCGCCGGACAGTTCCGCCGGCATCAGGTCGGCGGCGCCGCGCAGGCCGACGGCCTGCAGCTTCGGCAGCACAATGTTGCGGATCAGCTCTTCGGGCAGACGCGCATGCTGACGCAGCGGGAACGCGACGTTCTCGAACACGCTGAAATCGGTCAGCAGCGCCGAGTTCTGGAACAGGTAGCCGATGCGCTCGCGCAGCTCGAACAGACCGTCGCGGTCGAGCCGCGCGAGATTCTGTCCGTCGACGACGATCTCGCCGGCGTCCGGCACGAGCTGGCCCGTAATGTGGCGCAGCAGCGTGGTCTTGCCGGTGCCGCTCGGGCCCATGACCGCGGTGACGCGGCCGCGCGGGATGTCGAGATCGACGCCGTCAAAAATCACTTTTGCGCCCAGCCGCGTATGCAGCCCGCGGATGCGGACGAGCGCATCGGTTGACGCTGGGGAAACTTCGCTCATCGGAGGGCCGGCGGGATTCGGTCGGGACAAACCGCGCTACCTTAAGCCATGCCCGGCGGCGGCGGAAGCGGGCGCATTCAGTCCTGTTTCAGCAGATCGGCGATCTGCGCCTCGTGTCGCACGAGCTGCTTTTCGCTGCGCAGACGCTGACTCGTCACGATGGCCTGCAGTTCCGCCAGCGCGGTCGCGAAGTCGTCGTTGACGATGATGTAGTCGAACTCGCGACAATGGACCATCTCGGCGCGGGCCTCGGCCGTGCGCCGCGCGATCACCGCCTCGCTGTCGGAGCCGCGCGAGCGCAGCCGGCGCAACAGTTCCTCGCGCGACGGCGGCAGGATGAAGATGCTGACGCAGGGCAGCTTCTGCCGTACCTGCTGGGCGCCCTGCCAGTCGATTTCGAGCAGTACGTCGTGGCCGGCGGCGAAGCGCTCGGCGACGGTCGCGCGCGAGGTGCCGTAGAGATTGCCGAATACCTCGGCATGCTCGAGAAACGCGCCCTTGTCGATCAGCAGCTCGAACTCGGCGCGCTTGACGAAGTGATAGTGGATGCCGTCCTTGTCGTTCGGCCGCGGCGGCCGCGTCGTGTGCGAGATCGACAGCACGATGCCGGGCTCGCGTTCGAGCAGCGCGTTGACCAGGCTGGACTTGCCCGCTCCCGAAGGCGCCGCGACGATGAACAGGGTGCCGGGCATCGTGACCTACCCGAGGTTCTGGACGCGCCCGCGAGGGCAGAACACAACTGACTGATCCGGCATGACTTTCCCTCGACCCCTCAGCGATCCACCGCGACTTCTCCGAGGCTGGCCAGGCGCGCCTGAGGCATCTCGGGTTCGATCCGGCGAGCCATCCCGCCGGCTGCGGGACCGCGGAGTCTAGCAGAGGCCCCGGACTTTCAAGGAGGGCACTGCGCGGGGCTGTTCCGGTGCGGGAGCAGTGGATTTCCGCCGGGCCTGCCGCCGGCGACCGAAGGGCTGCGCCGTGTCGCGAGCCCGTCGTCCGGCCAGCGCTGATCATCGCAGCGCCCGCAGGCGCCGGCACTACCGCCCCGGCAGGGTGTCCTTGAGGAACTGCTGGATGTTGGCGCGGACGTTTCCGCCGGGAGCGACGCCGACGTAGGTATCCCAGGCGCCGACCGTGCCCTTGACCGAACGCACCCGCAGACCGATCGGACCGGTCTCGAACATGATGATACGGCCGTGGCTTTCATCGGTTTCGACGACGACCGCCTCGTGCTTCCAGCTCATCCATTGCTCGAAGCGATAGGTCGGCGGCGGCTGGGCGGGATCGGCCGACGTGCCGACGACGCTGTCCCGGGAACGACGCACGGTGCCGTCGGCGTCGAAATGGTAGGTCCAGCCGTTCGTGTCGACGGTCCCGTCCGCCAATGTGGTCTTGTCCTCGTTGCGAAGCGCGTAGCCGCGGTCGTGACGCACGATGTGCACAGGCTCCTTGGGTTTCACCGTGGTCCATTCCAGGAATACCAGGCTCGCTCCGGGCTTGAGCTGGTCGACGCGGTCCAGCGCCTGGAACGATCCGGTCGACGCGAACCACGCCGCTTTCTGGCCGATGCCCGGAGTGGGTTTCTGGCCGCGGGCGCGCTGCGACATTTCCGCGATCTGGTCGCAGACCGCCTGGATCGTCACGAGCGACAGGTCGGCATCGACCTTCTCGCGCCAGACCGTGCTGTTGGTCAGCCACTGCTTCAGGATCTCCTTCCAGCGCCGGGTCGACTCGTCGCTGCGATTCATCGACTCCAGCTCGGCGTCGGTGCGCTTCTCCCAGTCGGCGTTGGCCTTGTCGTGCTTGAGCGGCGTCCGGCGAACGATCTCGCGCCAGACGAACACGGGCAGCGAACCCGCATCCTGCATCTTCTGCAGGACGGCGAGGGCTTCGTATTCGTCCTTCGGCAGCGCGGCCAGCGCTTTATCGATCAGGTGTTCGATCAAGGTCGCGCGCGAGCGCTCCTCGACGGCGCGGATCTTCCCGAGCTTGGAGCCCAGTTCCATCTCGAGGCGCGCTTCGGCCTCGTACATGCCTTCGAGGAGCTCGAGCAGGACCGCGTACTGCCGGGGATCCTTCTCGACATCCAGTTTTCGCTCGATCCCGGCGCGCATGTCGCCGATGCGCGCGAGCTCGGCGTAGCGCTTGGCATCCGGCGAAGCGGCGTCGCCGAGAAGCATGTCGAAATCCTGCTTCTGTCGCGCGAATGCCTTGTGCCAGGCATCCAGGACCCGGATGCGCCGCTTGTCCCTGCGCGGGTCGAGCGCGGCGCGCTCGCGCTCGATCTCGGCAGCGGACTCCGCGAGCTTCGCCGACAGCGTGCCCCCGGACATCCTGCCCACAGAGCTTCTCACTTCATCCTGCTTCAGCAGGCTGATCAGCGACACCGCCGGAGCCCAGGACCCATGCGCGCTCGCGTAGCGCATGCCGGACAGGTGCAGGACCATGTAGCGCAGCCATTCCGGATATTTCGCGAAACCCGCATCGGCATCGAAGCGGTCGAGCACCTTGCCCAGCCGTTCGTCGTGCGTCAGCGGCGTGCCCTGCGCGCCCAGGCGTGCGTATTTGTAGGCGGCCCAGCGGATTCGCGATTCGCGCGCAACGGCCGGCGACGGTTTCTTGTCCGGATCGGGCAGATAACGCAGGTTGTCCCGCAGCAGGATCCATTCCTGGGACGCCTGCCTCCACGCCATCGACTCCTTGCTGACCCGCCGCTTCAGCATTTCCTTGAGCCGGTCGTTCACCGCGTTCTGCCGGGCCGTCACCCTCGCCCGCTCGGCGCGGATTTCGTCGGCATCCGCTTCGGGCGCCTTGCTCGGATCCTTGCGGAGATCCAGCTCCTCGTAGAGCTGGAGGAAGAACGAAAGCATCTCGTCCCGGTAGGGATAGATGGATTCGCGCAGCACCTCGTTCTGCCAGGGATATTTCGCCGTCGGCGTATACGTTTCGCCGGCCGCGAGTTCTGGAACGTCGATCCGCAGCGGTGCCGCGCTCCGGGGTTTGCGCTGGATCGCTGCGGCGCCCGGCCCCTGCCCGATCGACTGCTGCACGACATGCGTCAGTTCGTGCGCGAGCAGACCGCGCCCCTGCGGCGTCTGCGGCGAATAGCCTTCTCCACCGAACACGATGTCGTTGCCCAGGGTGTAGGCGCGCGCGTCGAGTTCCTGTGCCGACTGCTGCGCATCGGCGCCGGTGTGGATCCGCACTCCGGAGAAGTCGCGGCCGAAATGCGGCTCCATGACGTTCCGTGTCGCCGGATCGAGCGGCCGGCCCGGAGCGCGCAGTACCTTGCGGACGATGGCCGGCGCATGCGCCGGTTCCGCGTCCTGCGCACGAATCGTCGCCAGGGATTGCGGTGCGCGCCCGGCACTGCACCGGGGACATCCGCCACCGCAAGAACAGCCCCGGCGCCGCGGTTCCGGCGCACCGGTCACCTGCGCTGCCATGCGATCGGCTTCCTGCTCGAGACGGGCAGTCGCCGTGTGCTGGCTTGTCTTTCGATCCTGCGCGAATGCGTGCATGGTCGATCGCCTGAGGACGGGATCGGGGTCCGGACTGGCGCAATGGTGCGACTTGCGTGCCGAGTATATTCAAGCGCCGCCGCGGGTGCCGGCTCGAACGGACTCGTCCGCAGTCTGCCGGGGCGATCGCCACACCCTGCGGACACGGCCGCTGCTCGACTCGCGGCGGCTGGCAGACGCATCCACGTCACGCCGTGAGCGAGCGCTGTGGCCAGGTCCGGCGGCGGCGATCTTTGACGCAACGACGCAGATCATTGATGGACAAGCGATCTTTTACGGGTCCTGTGCCGCAGCGGCGCTTTTCACGCTGGCGGCCCCGGCGACACATGCGCAGCAATGGCTCGTCAACAGTGCGATCCAGAACCAGATCATCGAGACGGCGATCTGCGACAGCGCGCTGAAGAAGCACGAGAAGCTGCCGAACGTCTGCGCGAAATATCCGAAATACGAGGTCGGCCCGACGGCGACGAGCGCCGCTCCCGCCACGACGACTGCGGCTTCGGCGAAGTTCACGCCGGTCGCCGACGACGATTCGCTGCAGAAGGTCGCCGACGGCCTCGGCAGCACGGCGCAGGAACGGCAGCAGATGCTGCAGCACGTCACTGCCGACAAGTAGCTGTTCGAGCAGAAGTACGCAGGCAAGGGGTGGAACGACAACGTCGCCGGCGCGCTGGCGTTCTTCATCATCGCCACCAGCACGATATACGCCGACAAGGAACCGAGCGGCACCGCGCAGGACAACCTGTTCGCTGCGCTCGAGGCGACGCTGGTGCAATCGCCGGACCTGGCCATAGCTTCGGCCAGGAACAAGACCGCGCTGTACAACTCGCTGGTCACCTGCGCCGGCCTGCAGCTGCTGTTCTACATCGACGGGAAACAGCAGGGCGACGCCGCCGAGGTCGACAAGGCCAGGACGCTGGCCGCGGACTTCAGCCGCAAACTGCTGAACACCGAGCCCCAGGCACTGGCGAAAATGTTGTAGTCCAGGCACCTCGGCGAATGCACCATGCGCAACCCGGGCGGCGGCCGTCTCGCACCAGGGCCCGATGCATCGCCTGGCGACGTCTTTCCATTCGCTGGTATGGTCTGCGCATCGATGTACTCAGGCCTTCCCGAGATGCCGCAGCCATGAATGATTCCCTCGTGCGACGCCGCTTCGCTGCTTCCCGCTGCCGCACTTTTCCTCGGTGTCGGGGCGGCGAGCCCAGTGCATGCCGAGAGCGGAACCTGCCCGCCGGGCTGTTACCCTACCGGTGGTCGTGGGGTCGTCGGCTGCGCGCCGATACCGGGCGCTGCGAACGGCGGTGATGCAGCGCCCAGGAGGCCCCGCCGGAACAACCGCGTACCGATCCGGTCCAGGCGGGCATCAGCTCGCTGATGGATATCCAAAGGACCGAACTGAGCATCCTCGGGTGAATCGAAGAACTCAAAAAGCACCCGCGCTACGCGCCGATCATCGACGGCAAATGGGACTTCTACCGGGAACGTCGCGGCACGCACGCCGGCGAATATTACGCCGCCGTCTTCACCAACGCAGCGGGCCTGGCTCGCGTGCCGGGGCCGAGTGGCGAATACACCGGAGCACTGCTGACTTTCTGGGGGCTGGACATTCCCAAGCCCGCCAAGCCGCACATGATCGAGGTCAGCCTGACACAGTCCGACGACAACATGCCCCAGACGGTGCGCGCGTTCAACTACACCCAGGAAGACCTGGACTACGGCGCCATCGCCCTGGCCGTACCGACCGCTGCTGCGCTGATCGACAACATGATCGACCGGCTCTTCTTCACCCTGGAGATCAAGTGCAAGCGCGTGCTGTTCATGGACTGGTACAGCGGCCTGAAGGCGCGCGACAGGCTGCACGAGTGCATGGGCGGACGGGGCTGAGCCCGGTCAGCGCGCGCAAATCCGCCATGCAGTCGCCGCGTATGCGCGTCATCTTCAACTGCGAGCCCGAGCCTGCCTTCGGGGAACGCGCAGCGAACTGGCCAGACGTTACCCACGTGATTCGCACTGCGCAGCGCGATGCCGCGACCAGGTCAACACTTCCTGTCTTAGGAACCGCATGTCGAGCCGGACGGAGGGCTTTCAATTGAGCATTGCAGGGGTTCGCTCGTCGCAAGGAGATTCCTTTCAGGGCCTCGTCGCAACCCGATATGCGGTCGCAATGATCTATACGCCCGAATTGTGCGAGATCGAAGTGGATGCCACGTCACTGGACCCCTCCGGCAATCCCGCCCTTGTCGATGACGTCATTGTTCGCTACAACAATTCGACGCTCTACGTTCAGGCAAAGAAGAATCAAACGGATTTCAGGGCTTGGTCCCTGGGGGATCTGGCAGATGAACTGAAGAAGGCGTGGACCCAATGGCGACGCGATCCTTCGGCGCGACTCCTGTTCATCTCGCGAAACGATTTTGGCGATATCGCCAAGCTCAAAGAGTACGCGACGACACAACCTACACCAGAAGCCTTCGAGCGTTCTTTGACTGCAGAGCTGAAGGACGTCGCGTGCAAGGTGGTCTCTTACGACGCGCAGGCGGGAAATCACGCGGACCTGCTCGAATTCCTTCGTCGACTGGACTTCGAAACCATAAACCCGCAGCGATTCAGAAGCGACCTCATTGGACAGCTCCGTCTGCATGTCGCACACGCAGAAACCGCCTTCGACTGCATCAAGACGCGCATCGATGCGATCTCACGCCGGGAGACCCAACAAGGCGACCTGACGATTTCGCCACATAAACTCGATCGGCAGGAACTTCATCAACTGCTTCACGGCGGCGGGGTCGAATTCTGTTTGCCTATTGCGGATCAGGAAGCCGTCCGCTCGCTATCCCAGTTGTCGCAGATCGGCCGGAGTTGGCAGCGCAAGATCGGCAATAGCCAGCTGTCACGGCCCGTGGTGGGCGAGCTGCTGGAGCGCATCCGACACAAGCCGCCTTGCTTGCTGCTCTCGGCCGGGCCGGGTGTGGGCAAGTCCTGCGCACTGCTCTCTGTCCTTGAATACCTGGAGCAGGAGTCCGGCGCTCTGCCTGTCTTCATTCAGGCCAGGGAGTTCGCCGCCGCGAGGGAGGCAGACGAGCGCGAAGCACTGGGGTTTCCGAAATCGCTCGTGAGCGATGTCGCACGCCTGTCCGAAACTCGCCACGTCGTTGTCCTGATCGACTCGATCGATGTCCTGTCGATTGCCCGGGATCACCTCACACTGTCTTTCGCGCTGTCGCTGATCGACCGCTTGCGACTGATTCCCAACGTGACGGTGATCGCCGCCTGCCGATCCTTCGACATCAAGTACGACGGTCGATTGTCCGACAGGGATTGGGGCGAAACCATAGAGATAGAACTTCTGGACTGGGACAAGGATGTATCGCCCCTCGTCGCCGGCATCGGCATCGAGCCAGATCAGATTTCAGCTGACACGCGTGAACTGCTCCGAACCCCCCGGTTGCTGGCGATTTTCCACGACATCGTGAAGACGGGATCCGTGCCGATCGCCAGGACCGGCCAGGAGTTGACCGAACAGTACTTGCAACGCGTCGTGCGCGACTCTCCGATGCTCGGGGATGCGGCGATGATTTCCATCATGGAAGCCTCCCGATGGATGCTCGACAACCGGCGCCTGGACATTCCGCTGGCCAGTTCGCGCATTCCACAGGAGATCGTTCGCCCACTGCTCAGCGCTGGCGTACTGGTCGAAACCCACCAGCGCGGACTTTCGTTCGCTCACCAGACGCTGCTGGACGCGCTTGCAGTGGCACATGCCAAAGCCAACGGCGAAACACTGGCAGCATTCATCCGGACGCGGGCCGCAGCTCCTTTCATACGGCCTACCGTTCGTTCATTCCTATTCTCTTTGCGAATGGACGATATTGCCGGATTCCGGCGGCAGGTGCGTGAGGTCGTAGATGCCGACGATATTGCCTTCCACCTTCGCCGCCTTGTCGTGGAGTCCTTTGCCGAGATGGCTCCCACCGCGGACGACTGGCCGCTCTTCCGCCATCTCTATACGAGCAATCCGACCCTGTTCAACGCGTTCTACGTGAACGCCGGCGGGGCAGCATGGCTCGACTTCTTTCACGCACATTGGCTCGATCTGCTGATACGAAACCAGGACGGACCTTGGCTGGTCCGCCTCATGGAGCGCATGGCGGCGTCGGAGGATTTTTCCGATCGCTTCATCGACATATGGAAACAGGCTTTCGACTGGACATGGGTCGATCAGCAGCAGCTGCGCTGGATATCGCCGCATCTTCTCGAGAAATTCTCCAACTGGCAGGCACCAGGATTGCGCGAAGTGTTCGAGCGACTCATCGCAGACAAGGAGAATGATCACGGCAGCCTGGGAAAACCATTGTCTAAATGGGTTTCCGCTACCGACGCGAACGACGATCTCCTGTGGCGCTACATCACAAGACGCGTCGATCCGGAAGACATTGACGACATCCAATTCGGCCAAAAACTGGAGTGTGATTCGCACACTTTCATGCGTGATGACTACCTTAGTCAGCGCATGCAGTTGTCCGAAGCCCTTCTGGACTTGGCGATGGACGACGTCGAGACCTGGTCGGAACAGCGAAGGCGTTCTTACGAGGCCGCCAGGGAATTGACAGAGGGATTTCTCCGCGAAACGAGCCATGATCGCGTTCATTCCGCACGGGACATGCATCATGTCGACGGCTTGAACATTCTGCTCTCCGCCCTCGAAACTGCCTGCAAGTACCACGCCGCCCTGCGCACGCCGTGGTGGCAAAGGAACGTCAACCGCTTCCGAAACAGCCGCGATGCCGCCTTGCGTTACTTCGCGATCCAGGTCTTTACAGAGAACCCGGAATTACATATCGCGGATGCGTCGGCGCTGCTGCGTGACGGAGTCACGCTCAACTACCATCGCTTCCGGTGGGAAGTCGGACTCTTGCTGAACGCGACCTTTCCTTATCTGTCGCCGGAGCAACAAGAGGAAATCCAGATACTGGCGAGGTCTGTCGATGACGACTATCGGGATCATGACGGTAACCTGCCCGACTGGGTCATTCTCGCGCGACGGGAACTTCTTGCGCACATTCCGACCTGCTTTCGCACGCAAGCAACCCAAGCCGTCATTGATCACGCTGAAACCTTGGCAGGTTCATTCAGTCGCTCTCCGGCTATCGAATCTTCAGGCGGATGGGTTCGGTCACCGGTCCCCCATGAATTCCTGCTCGAGCTTTCGGATGACGGGTTATTGCGCCTTCTCCGGCACTTTTCGCTGAGATCACCCGACAGGGACAGATGGGAAATAAGCGGCGTCGACGGCTTGGTTGGAGGTGCCGATCATGTCGTGCGGGAAGTACAGGAGGCGGCCAGCCGGCAGCCGACGCGATTCATGCGCTTCTACGAAGCAGCAGGCGCAGACCTCGATCCGGAGTACGCCGAAGCCATCCTCGCCGGAATTGCCACTCAGTTGCGTTATCGCTTCGGCAACCTGGGCAAGCCCCAGCAATGGTCTGCGATCGAAGAGCCTGAGGGGTCAGTAGTAGCGGATTGGCTGGTGCGTCAACTGGAGTTGCGCTACGACTTCTGGGTCGGAAGGCGCGACATGGCCACCATCCTGCAGGCAGCCTCTGGTGTCCTTGAATCGGATGAGGATTGCGAACGGATTACCTTCCTTCTCCTGGGATGCTTGAGTTCCGACGACCCCGGTCCGGACAGGGAGGATGTCAACGATCGCCTGATGGTCGCCATCAATAGTACGCGAGGCGTGGCGGCTGAAGCGGCCTTTACCTTGGCGAACGGGAGACTGGAGTCCGCACGAGTCCTTCCGGCGCTGCTTGTCGAAGTGCTCAAGCGATGCGCCTCGGATCCGCATCCTTCCGTCCGTGCGCTGGTATTGCGATCGCTTCCGTTCGTCCTTTACCACCACCAGGAGCTGGGGTGGACGCTATTCGACCGCGCATTGTTGATTGGCGATGCGCAGTCCTGGAAGCATGCGTACAACTGCCTCTACTACAACTATCACCAACGATTTCCCATCGTCAGCGGTTACCTGTCCATTCTTCGTGCCGATCGGAGCCCGGAGGCGCTCGAGCTCTGGAGCCGGATCAGTGCCCTCAGCTGCCTGGCCGGACATATCCCGTTCGACGTTCTCATGGCGGACCTGCGTGAAATCGGTCTCGACGACGTATGGGCCGGGGCTGCATCCATATTTGCTGCGAATCTGAATGAGCCAAGGCTGCGCGAGTCCTGCACTCAGGGGCTTCTCGCCTCTCTCGAAGGCGCGAAAGACAAGGATAAGGTTCTGGGCAAGATGTCCAGGTTATTCTCGAACTCCACGGGACACCCCATCGATCCGACGCTGATCAAGTCGTACTTCAGTGCAGTTGCCCGCAGGGAAGCGGCGCGTAATCGGGATGTACACGGAGTCGGAATCTGGTTGGTTTCGATTGGGATTACGGACCCCGAGTGTGCGCTGGCAGCGATCGAAACGATATTGGAGTATTCGGCCCAACTGGATAGGTGGGATGGAGCGCCGTATGCGAAATTGATGACGGCCCTGTTCCGGGAGGCAGAGGAACGAGAATTGTCCGATCAAGGGCAATTCCTGTCTCGCGTTGTCGCAGTACAGGATGCGCTTCTGCGGCTGGGCATGCGCTCGCTCGATGGCTGGCTCAAGGATGCGGAGCGTCCTTAGCGCTCGTCCTGGCGCACGCAAACGGCGACGGTTTCGCAACACTCCGCACATGCGTGAACGTGCAGGCGGCGTCGGCAGCACCTGACACCAAACACTACACCGAACTACCGACTCACAAGGTCTCGCGGGGGACGGCATGCCCCCGGAAGCCTTATTCGATGTTCTGCACCTGCTCGCGCATCTGCTCGATGAGCACCTTGAGCTCGACGGCGGCCTGGGTCGTGCGCTGGTCGACGGACTTGGAGCCCAGCGTATTCGCCTCGCGATTGAATTCCTGCATCAGGAAATCGAGGCGGCGGCCGTTCGCGTCGCTGAGCTTGAGGATGCGGCGCGCCTCGGCCAGGTGCGCGCTGAGGCGGTCGAGCTCCTCGTCGACGTCGATGCGCGACAGCTGCAGCACGAGTTCCTGCTCGAGCCGCGTCGCGTCGGTGCCCTGGCGGAAGTCGGCGAGCTTGGTTTCGAGCTTCTGGCGCAGCGCCGCGCGGATCTCCGGCAGCCAGCCGCGCACCTGGACGACAATCGCGGCGATGCCGTCGAGGCGCTCGGCGATGAAGCCGGCCAGGCGCTCGCCTTCGCGCAGGCGCGTGGCGACCATGTCGTCGAGCGCCCGGTCGAGCAGGGCCAGTGCGTCCGCGTGCAGCTCGCTCTGGTCGACCTCGGGCTTGACCATCACGCCGTCGACGCCGAGCAGGCCCACGAAGTCGACGGAGAGGTTGGGAAACCGCGGCGCGAGCTGCGCGGCGGCCTGGGCCAGCTGGCCGAGCAGCGGTTCGTTCAGCTGCAGCCCGGATGCGGCGGCGCCGCTGCTGCGCAGGCGCATGCCGAGGTCGACCTTGCCGCGCGTGAGCTTGGCCGCGACGCGCTCGCGCAACTGCGATTCCAGCGCGCGCAGTTCCTCGGGCAGCCGCGGGCTCAGCTCGAGATAGCGGTGGTTGACCGAACGCAGCTCGCAGGACAACAGGCCGAGCGGGGTGGTGCTTTCGGCGCTGGCATACGCGGTCATGCTGCGGATCATGGCGGTCCCGGTCGGGAAAAAGGGCGGCAATGGTAAACTCCGCGCCCGCTTTCCCCAAACTTCCGCCGCGCGAGGGCCGGGACGGGTGTCCGCGGCAGCGCTCACCTGCCCTGCCTGGCTCCCTACCTGCCTGCGCCGGCGGATGAGCGCAGTCCCCGATGCCGGGGCCGCACCGTCAAAACCGTATTCCGACCGTCCAGAGATTCCCAATGAGCTCCTTCCAGCGCCCCTCGGGCCGTGCGCCCGACCAGTTGCGCCCGCTGTCCCTGCAACGCCGCTACACCTGCCATGCCGAAGGTTCCGTGCTGATCGCCTGCGGCGACACGCGCGTGCTCTGCACCGCGAGCGTCGAGGAAAAAGTACCGCCGTTCCTGCGCGGCAAGGGCGAGGGCTGGGTCACGGCCGAATACGGCATGCTGCCGCGCGCGACCAAGGAGCGCACCCAGCGCGAGGCCGCCCGCGGCGGCCAGGGCGGCCGCACGATGGAGATCCAACGCCTGATCGGGCGCAGCCTGCGCGCCTGCATCGACCGCGCCGCGCTCGGCGAACGCACGATCACCCTGGACTGCGACGTGCTGCAGGCCGACGGCGGCACGCGCTGCGCCGCGATCACCGGCGCCTACGTCGCGCTCGTCGACGCGATCCGTTCGCTCCAGGCGCGCCGGCTGATCAAGAAAGACCCGATCTTCGGCGCGATCGCCGCAGTCTCGGTCGGCATCGTCAAGGGCACGCCGGTGCTCGATCTCGACTATGCCGAGGATGCGAACTGCGACACCGACATGAACGTGGTCATGAACGACGGCGGCGGCTTCATCGAGCTGCAGGGCACGGCCGAAGGCCATGCGTTCCGCGGCGAGGAACTGCAGGCCATGCTGGCACTGGCCGGCAAGGGCGTCGCCGAACTCGTCGCCGCGCAGCGCGCCGCGCTGACGGACTGAGCGCCGCCGCATGCGCACCGTCGTGCTCGCGAGCGGCAACCGCGGCAAGCTGGCCGAACTCCGCGCGATGCTCGCCGGCCTCGATCTCGACGTCGCGCCGCAGGCCGATTTCGGCGTCGCCGACGTGGCCGAGACCGGCCTGACCTTCGTCGAGAACGCGCTGATCAAGGCGCGCCATGCGGCGCAGGCGACGGGCCTGCCCGCGCTGGCCGACGACTCGGGCCTCTGCGTCGACGCGCTGGCCGGCGCGCCGGGGCTGTACTCGGCCCGCTACGCCGGCCGCCACGGCGACGATGCCGCGAACAACGCACGCCTGCTGACCGAACTCGCGAACGTCGCGGACGCGCAGCGCGGCGCGTATTTCTACTGCTGCCTCGTCTTGCTGCGGCATGCGCAGGACCCGTCGCCGCTGATCGCCGAAGGCCGCTGGTACGGCCGCGTGCTGCATGCGCCGCGCGGCGCCGGCGGCTTCGGCTACGACCCGCTGTTCCTGCCCGAAGGCCTCGACCTGTCGGCGGCGGAGCTCGATCACGCGGACAAGAACCGGATCAGCCACCGCGGCCTGGCCCTGCAGGCCCTGCTGCAGCGGCTGCACGACGAACGCCGCCACCACGCCGTCCTGCCGTGATCGCGCCGCCGCTCGCTTTGTACGTGCACATCCCCTGGTGCGTGCGCAAATGCCCGTACTGCGACTTCAATTCGCATACGGCGCCGCAAGGCTTGCCCGAGGCCGAGTACGTCGCCGCGCTGCTGGCCGACCTGGATCAGGACCTGCGCGACTACGCCGCCGCGACCGCCGGCCGGCCGCTCGTCAGCGTGTTCTTCGGCGGCGGCACGCCAAGCCTGTTTTCGCCGGCCGCGATCGGCGCGATCCTCGACGGCGTGCAGGCTCGCCTCGCGTTCGCCGAAGCCGCCGAGATCACCCTGGAGACCAATCCCGGCACGGTCGAGCACGGCCGCTTCGAGGACTACCGCCGCGCCGGCGTCGATCGCCTGAGCTTCGGCGTGCAAAGCTTCGACGACGACAAGCTCGTCCGCCTCGGCCGCATCCACAGCTCTGCCGAAGTGCGCACGGCCGTCGAGCTCGCATGCGCGGCCGGCTACGACAATTTCAATCTCGACCTGATGTACGCGCTGCCGCAGCAAACCCTGGCCGATGCGCTCGCCGACGTCGATGCGGCGCTCGCGCTGGAACCGGCGCACATCTCGCACTACCAACTGACCCTGGAGCCGAACACGGCCTTCGCCCATGCGCCGCCGCCGCTGCCCGACGACGACCTGGCCTGGGACATGCAGGAAGCCTGTCAGCAGCGCCTCGCCGCGGCCGGCTTCGAGCATTACGAGACCTCGGCCTATGCGCGGCCGGGCCGGCGCAGCGCGCACAACCTCAACTACTGGCAGTTCGGCGACTACCTCGGCATCGGCGCCGGCGCCCACGCGAAGATCAGCGACGCGGCCACGGGCCGGGTGCGGCGGCGCTGGAAGATCCGCGCGCCGAAAGCCTATCTGAGCCATGCCGGCACGCCGCGCGGCGTCGGCGCCGACGAGGCGATCGCAGCCGAGCAGCTGCCGTTCGAGTTCATGCTCAACGCGCTGCGTCTGGAGCACGGCTATCCGCGCGCGCTGTTCGCGCAACGCAGCGGCCTGCCGGAAACGCGGATCGCCGCGGCGCTGGACCAGGCGCAACAGCGCGGCTGGCTGCAGGTCGATGCCGGACACGTGCGCCCCACCGATCTCGGCAAGCGCTTCCTCAACGACGTGATCGCGGCGTTCCTGCCGTGACGCGCACAATCCGCCGCAGCGCTTGACGCGGCCGCCGCGAGCCCGCAACTGTGCGGCGAGGGCGCCGCCGGGCCGCCCGCCTCCGGAGGCCGCATGCTCGAACTCGAATACGTCCGCCTGCACTGTCCGTACTGCGGCGAGTCCTTCGACGGCAGCGTCGATCTCTCGGCCGGCGACCAGGTCTACGTCGAGGACTGCGCAGTCTGCTGCCGGCCGATCACGGTGACCGTCCGCGTCGACGCCGACGGCCTGCTGGAAAATGTCGTCACGCGCCGCGACCAGGACTGAAACCCGGAGACTGAAAACAAAGTTCACGCGTGCGGAATCCGGCGATTTCGCCACGGAAGGCGGCCGGGCATACAATCCAGGCACCGGAAAATCAGGGGCCGGTTATGCAATCCATGGATGCGGCAGCGGCGCCACGGCCGAGCGGCGAGGTTCGTCTGGTCAGCCTCAGTGCGCGGCCCGCGCTGCCCGCGCGCGTACGCAGCCTGCTCGAAGGCGTGCTCGCGCTGACCGGCGGCCTGTTCGAGCGCTGGCTCTCGCTGAGCCTCAACGAGCACGAGCAGCAGCTGTTCAAGCTCGCCGAAAAGGCCCGCAGCAGCAACGACCAGCACGCCGTGTTCGAGTCGCTGCGCGAGGTCAAGCGCGGCCGCGCCGACGTCGCTCCGCGCTTCATGCTGTTCCTCGAATCCGCGCTGGCCGAGCTCGACGCGAAGCCGGCCGCTGCCGCGACGCCCAGGCGTTTCCAGGAGCTTGCGCTCGTCGAGACGCGCGACCTCGAGGAAACCATCGCGCTGCAGGAAATCGCGACCAAGGCCGAGATCCGCCACAGCCAGGCGCTGTATGCGCTCGGCCACCGCTTCGGCGTGCTGGCCGGCGCGCCGGCGCTGGACGCCGAAAGCCTGCCGCTCGGGCCGCAGCGGATATGCGCGGCGCTGCGCTATTCGGTCGCCGGCCTCGGCATCCCGATCGAGCACCGGCTGCTGCTGTACCGCCAGTTCGACCGCCTCGGCATGGCCGAGGCCGGCGTGCTGTTCGGCGCCGTCAACGACTACCTCGTCGAAAAGCGCATCCTGCGCCATCTGCAGACCGGGCCGCGCTACGGCGCCGCGGCGCCCACCGTCGCCGCCGCGGAAAGCGCCGGCAGGACGCCGGCGGCCGCGACCGACGCG
>NZ_JANFVR010000090.1 GCF_024609805.1 Tahibacter caeni
GTACGCCGTAGCGGCGCCGGTCCTGGGCCTGCGCCGCGGCGGCATGATTGCGGCGCCACTGCTGCGGGGTGAATGCGCGGCGCGGATCGTCGTCCGGCGCGTCGTTCGCGGCGTCATCCTCCTCGTCGCCGGCGCGCGGCGGCGTGCTCGCGGCGGATGGCGCCGGCGCGCTCGCCGTCGTCGCGGCTGCACGGCGCGACGGCACCGTTTCGTGCGCGCGCGGCGGCTGCAGGGCCCAGGCGAACAAGGCGACGTGCACGGCGACGACGCAGAGCAGCACGGGATAATTGACACGCGACGGTTCGGGCGATCGCATCGGCACGGCCGGCGGCGGAAAGACGCAGCCTAACGCAAGCGCGCGCCGGTGATCCGCTGCGCGACTCGGCTACACTCGGCTGCCCGCCCCCTCAGGTTGCCCGCGTGGAACTCGAACGCCCGCCGCGCCGAGATCGTCTGAGTACGCGCCTGACGCGCATCGTGCTCGCGAGCACCTTGCTGATCGGCGGTGCGCTGGCGCTGGTGCAGGTGCTCGCCGACGCGCGCAGCAACAGCAAGGAGCTCGACCGCACCGGCCAGCAGGCGTTGACGACGCTCAAGCGCGCGGCGAGCGAAGCGGTCTACGAGATCGACAGCGAGCTCGCCGGCCAGGTGCTCGAAGGGCTCGCGGCGTATCCGGGCGTCTATCGCGCGGAAATCCGCATGCTGCCGGCGACCGTGCTGGCCCAGCGCGAGACGGCGCTGCAGCGCAGCGCCTGGCGCGGCCTCAGCGACCGCCTGTTCGGCGCGCAGCGCGACTATCGCGAAGTGCTGGCCGATCCGCGCAACGGCGAGCCGCTCGGCGAGCTGCGCATCGGCATCGACACCTACGTGCACGGACGCGAGTTTCTCGCGCGCACGGCGCTGGTCTTCAGCCTCGGCCTGGCCTGGGCCGCGCTGCTCGGCCTCGTGCTGCTCGGCGTGGTCAACCGCATCCTGACCGCGCCGCTGGAGCGGCTGGCCGGCGAGCTCGCCGACAGCGACGCGCTGTCGCCGGAGACTGTGTCGGTCAAGGTGCCCGAGAACCACGAGCACGACGAGCTCGGCCGCCTCGCGCGCGCCGTGAACCAGCTGCTGGCCGGCATGCGCGAGAGCTTCGCGCGCCGCGCCGAAGCCGAGGCGCGCGCGAGCTATCTGCAGCAGTTCGACGACCTGACCGGGCTGCCGAACCGCCAGCTGCTGCTGACCCGCGTCGGCCATGCGGTCGCGACGGCCGGTCCGCGCGCGCTGCTGCTGGTCGACCTGTGCAACCTGCGCGCGATCAACGAGACCTACGGCCGCGCCGTCGGCGACGACGTGCTGCACGAGTTCGCGCGCCGCCTCGACGCGATCGACGGCGCGTTCGCCGCGCGCGTGGTCGAGGACAAGTTCGCGCTGCTGCTGCACGAGGGCGCCTCGCGCACGGCCGTGCAGCAGCTGCTCGAACAGGTCCGCGCCGGACTCGCGCGTCCGGTCGAGCTGCCGGCCGGACAGTTCGCGCTCGACGTGCGCGCCGGCAGCGCGCTGTATCCGGACGACGCCGACAGCGCCGAGAGCCTGCTGCAGAACGCCGAGTCGGCGCTGGCCCAGGCCAAGGGCGACGGCTCGCGCGGCGCGATGTTCTTCGACGCCGCGCGCGACGACGAATCGGCCACGCGCCGGCGCCTGAGCAAGGATCTGCGCCGCCGCGCGGTCGGCGACGAACTCGAGCTCGTGTTCGACCCGCTCGTCACCGCCGGCAACGGCCGCGTGCACGGCTTCGAGGCGCTGCTGCGCTGGCACCATCCGCAGTTCGGCCTGCTGCGGCCCGGCAGTTTCATCCGCCTGGCCGAGGAGAACGGCACGATCCAGGCGCTCGGCGAATGGGTGCTGCAGCAGGCCTGCGCGCGCGCCGTGGCCTGGCGCGGCGCCGGCCAGGCGCGGCCGATCTCGATCAACGTCTCCGGCGCGCAGCTGCGCGAGCGCAATCTGCACGAGCGCGTCGCCGCGGTGCTCGAAGCCCACGCGCTGCCGGGTTCGTCGCTGGAGCTCGAAATCACCGAGACCGCGATCGTCGACAACATCAAGTACGCGGCTGCGTCGCTGGGCCGGCTGCGCGCGCTCGGCGTCGGCATCGCGATCGACGACTTCGGCACCGGCCATGCGTCGCTGGGCTATCTGAAGGAGCTGCCGGTCACCAAGCTCAAGATCGACATGAGCTTCGTGCGCGACGTGCTGACCGATCTCAGCGACGCGACCATAGTCCGGGCCATCGTAGGCCTGGGCCACAGCCTCGGCCTGCAGGTCGCCGCCGAAGGTGTGGAGACGCCGGGCCAGCGCCGCTTCCTCGAAGACATCGGCTGCGACCTGCTGCAGGGCATGCTGTTCGGCTGCGGCCTGCACGAGAGCGAGGCGCTGAGTTATGCACGCACGCGCAGCGGCGCGGCCGCCGAAGGGCGCTCGCGTGCCTGAGGCCGGGTCGGCGCCGGGGCGGGTGAGGGGTTTCTCTCCAGCGCGGCGGTTGCAGCGACGCGCGTCGCCCGCTGCGGCAGTCGTCAGTGCCGGCCGCTCACGGCGACAGCAGCCCGTGCCGCTTGCGCAGTTCGGCGATCGTGCCGTCGCCGAGCAGCTCGGCCAGGCCTTCGTCGCAGGCCGGCCGCGCGGCGGCGGCGCTATCGGACTGGCGCGACCAGGCCACGTGCAACGCCGGCTCCTCGATCGGCGGCTGCAGCATCTCGAGCTCGACGCCGCGCAGCAGCGGATCGGTGCGCAGCACGTATTCGGCGACCCAGCGGTCGGCGAAGGCGAGATCGACTCGGCCGTGGGCGAGCTTGCGCAGGTTCACGCGGTCGCTCACGGCTTCCTCGCGCGTGAGGTAGTCGGCGCGGTCGAAGGTCGGATTGTTGATGTAATCGCGCACGATGCCGATGCGGTATTGCGCGATGCTGCGCAGCGCGCCGTCGAGATCCGCGAGCGGGTCGACCGCATAGTCGATGCGCGCGCCGCGGCGCCGGTACAGGCCGATCGGACCGCCCGGAAACGAGGCCGAGAACGCGAATTCCGCCTCGCGCCGCGTATTGCGGTATTCGGGCATGACGCCGGCGTAGTCGCCGCGCAGGCCCAGCATCAGCGCGCGCGCCCAGGGCATCAGGTCGAACTGCACCTCCACGCCGCGGCGCGCGCAGGCCGCGCGCACGACTTCGGCCGCATAGCCCTGGCCCGGCAGTTCCGCGCCGACGTACGGCGGCCATTCCAGGGTGGCCAGCCGCACGCGCAGCGGCTCCGGCGTCGTCGCGTCGGATGCGGACGCCAGCAGCGGGAGCAGGGCGGCAAACAGGACTAAAGCGCGCATCGGCCGATTCTAGCCCCCGGCAAATGGAAATTCGGGCTTTTTCTGCGTTGGCCGGGTTTGTGCCGGCGTACGGGCCGGATCGGGGCGTGGCCGATCCGGCTCAGCGTTTCAGCAAGCGCCAGCCCAGCACGAGATGCGGCGGCAGCAGCAGCGCGATCCAGACCGCGTTGTTCTGCACGAACCAGGGCAGCACCTTGACCACGAGCGCGAGCAGCGCGAGCGCGAGCACGGCGCCGGCCAGCAGGCGCGTGGCGCGGCCGCTGCGCCAGTCGCTCCGGCGCGCGCGCCAGAGCGCCGGCAGCAGCAGAAGCAGCAGCGGATCGAGCAGCAGCAGGTTGGCATTGCGCCAGGCCGATACGTGGCCGGTCAGCAGCCAGAGCGCGGCGAGCACGAGCCCGGCCAGGCCGGCGGCGAGCGCGAAGCCGCCGCCGAGCAGCGCGAACGCCAGCGCCGCGCGCGGCCGCGGCGAGCGCGCGAGCGCGAACAGCAGCAGGCTCAGTGCGATGCTGACCGCGGCGACCGGCGTCGCGTAGCCGATCGGATACGGCCCGTGCTTGCGCAGCCAGGACTGCTCGGCCGCGGCCAGCGCCGCGTTGGTCGTACCGAGCACGCGCGTCGCGCCGACCAGCGGTTGCGGCTTGCCGTCGGCGCCGTCGACCTGGACCTGGGCAATGTGACGGGCGAATTCCGCCGGAAGGAAGCTCTCGTCCCAGAACGACAGGCGCCGGTCGGCATACGGCCCCAGGCCCAGGTCCATCGGCAGCATCAGTTCGGGAATCGGCGCGAGCAGGCGGTCGGCCTGCAGGCGGTAGGTGTAGCCGCGCGAGCGCGTCTCGAGGCTGCGGCGTATCGCGCCGCCGAGCACGCGGTCGAGCGCGTCGCGCACTTTGGTCGAGCAGTTCGACGTGAAGTACTCGTAGTCGTACTTCGCGTTCTCGGGACGCAGGTTCCATTCGAGGAAATCCCGCAGCGCGAGGCGCTGCGCCGGCGTCAGCTGCAGCTCCTGTTCGAGCACGGCGCGACCTTCCTCGCGATACCAGGCCAGGTCGCGCTGCAGCGATGTGGCCTCGATCGTGTAGCGCATGCGGCCGCGCAGGAAGTTCAGGAAGAACGACTCTTCCTCGAAATCGAAGATGCCGTAGTTGTAGCTGACCGCCTCGCCGCTGCGCCGGTCGCGGATCGCGATCGCGTTGTGGCCGAAGCGTTCCCAGTAGATCTCGCCGGGACCGAAGGTCAGCAGCGAGATCTGCAGCTCGCTGCCGGGTTCGTCGCCGCCGGCCGACGCCTGCGCGGCCGCGGCGAACAGCAGCCAGAGCAGCGCGGCCAGTAGCGCCGGCCAGCGCTGCGGTGCCTCAGTTCGCATGCACGCGCACGGTGAACTGGTGGACGCGGCGATCGTCGGCCTTGCTGACGTGGAAGTCGAAGCCGCCGAGCGAGATTTCCTCGCCGGTTTCAGGCAGGTGGCCGAACTCGGCCGTGATCATGCCGCCGACCGTGTCGAACTCCTCGTCGAGAAAGTTGCTGCCGAAGCGTTCGTTGAACTCGGCGATCGGCGTCAGCGCGTTGACGAGCCAATGGCCGTCGAGCTCGGTCATCTGGCGCGATTCGTCGTAGTCGTCGTCGTGCTCGTCGTCGATGTCGCCGACGATCTGCTCGAGCACGTCCTCGATCGTGATGAGACCGGCGACGCCGCCGTACTCGTCGACGACGATGGCCATGTGGTTGTGCGAGAGACGGAATTCCTTGAGCAGGATGTTGAGCTTCTTGGACGCCGGAATCAGCGCGACCGGACGCAGCAGCAGGCGTATGTCGGCCGTGACGCCTTCGGCCAGGCAGCGCAGCAGGTCCTTGGCCAGCAGGATGCCGAGAATCTCGTCCTTTTCGTCGCCGTGCACCGGGAAGCGCGAATGGCCCGATTCGATGACGATCGCGAGGTTGTCCTTGAACGGCGCGTTCGCCGCGAGGCTGACGACCTGGCCGCGCGGCACCATGACGTCGGCGACGGTGAGGTCGTTGACCTCGATCGCGCCCTCGACCATGGACAGGGTGTCGTTGGAGAGCAGGCCGTTGGCCTGCGCCTGGCGCAGTTCCTCGAGCAGCTCCTCGATGTTGCGCGGTTCGCCCGACAGTGCCTGGCTCAGACGATCGAACCAGGAACGGTGGGCGGTGGTACTAGGGTGGTCCTCGCTCATTAGTCGCGGCAACTTGCCCGGAAGGGGCGGGAGGCCGAGTTTAGCAGAGCGTCGATGCGTTGCTGTTGCAAGGGGTTCGGGCGCGGCGAGACCGGCGCTGCGCATGCAATCGATTGATGAAAAAGAAAAACTTTCGAGGTCATGGGTGGGCGAGGCGTCGGCCGCCGCGACTGTGGGCGGATTGACCACTTCAGATTCCGCATATAGCGGCACCCGTCGCCTTCCCGGTTCCGGCAGCGATGTCGAAGGCCTCGCGAAGGCGGTGCTCGCGAGGCCGGACGGCGGAGACTCACGCGCTACGCGAGCCGCGCGGCCGCCGTGCGCCGCGAACCGCCGACGTTCGGGCGTACCCGGTCGCATGCCGGAGAACGCTCGCGCTGGTCGCGCAGGGAGCGGCTCATCCCGGCGTCGCAGCGGCGGCCGTGGCGACGAGCCGGCGCCGGACCTCGGTCTGCAGGCGTTCCAGCAGCGCGCTCGGTTCGGATACGCCGAGTTCGATCAGCACGTCGCCGATCAGGGACTGGCTCAGAAACGTATCACCTGCTGACCAGAGCGAGGATGCCTGCATGCGGCGGCGGGCGTCGGTCATGAGTTCGGGTGTGGGCTCATTGTGGGCTACATCGTTGCGCAGTGAGCGAATGTCGTCTTTCAGCGCGTCCCACAGCCTTTGCAGCGCCGGCTTGTCGAGAACGGGCAACCAGGCCTCGAGACCAGTCGCGAAGTCGTTGACGAACCAGACGTTTCCCTTTTTTTCTCTCTCTTTCTCGTTCGGTTTCCTGAACCGCGCCTTTCTCTCTCCTTGCAGCGGAGAGGCGAACGTGAAGCCATTGCCGGCATCGCCGAATGCGCCATCGTCGCGACGGAAATCGCGTTGCCTGATCCAGTCCCAGAAAGCCGTTTCGAAGAACGCCACGGTGCCGTGAACGGCTCTCGGAATATCGCCGGCGCGGAGGGCGAGTTCGACGCGAAGCGCGGCGCGCACCGCCATGCGCGGGTGGCGCAGCACGGCGAGTTCGCAGTCCGGGTTCGGCTGCGACGAAGCGAAGCGGGCGAGCCACCGGACGACCTGCGTCCACTCCTGTTCGCGCTCGTTCTCGAGATGGCTGACGGCGCCCCAGGCGCCCAGCAGGTTGCCCTTCTCGATGAGCGACAGCGCGCGCCGTCGCGCCCGATATCCCGCCGCGGGATGAAACCGTTCCTCGACGGCCCGGTCGCCGCCGCCGCTGTGCGCGCCGTCCGGGACTTTGAGCGAGGTCACTTGCGTCCGGCTAGGGGCTTGGAGCCGAACCAGCGCCACGATGACCTCGTTGGCCTCCGGAAGGCCGCCGGTTGCGGCGACGACGACCAGAGACGGTTTGGTCGCCTCCATCGCGCCGGCGATGGCGCGCGCGAGCCGGTCGACGACCGTTCGCCGAATGACGGCGTCCGCTTCGACAGCACGATCTTCGAGCGTCTCGGCGCCTTCGAGGAAAGCGCAACGTCGAACTGCGATGCCGCGCTCCTCGCACCGCCGCGCCAGCACCGCGCCGGCGAAACGAGGATCGCGGCCCGTCGTCCGATGCGTCTCCAGGATCAGTGCAGCCGCGATCGGCGTTCCATCGAGTTTTTTCAGCACGGCGTCGAGCTTGGGCGTGCAAACCGCGAGATCGTCGCGCGGGAGTTCCCGCGCGCACTTGTCCAGCTTAGTCTGCGGCGCATCGACGATGCTCCACGCGCACTGGGTGATCCGGTCGTACAGTTCGCCGAAGGTGCCGTAGTCGAGTTCTTGTCGCGCTGCGTCGGCGACGAGTTGCACGTCGGTCCGGCCCGTGGTCAAGACGAGCAACGTCGTCATTGATCGCCTCCATTGCGATAGCGGCGGCTGCGCGAGTGTTCGCCGCGCAGCGTCGTGTGGAAGGTGTAGATGTTCTCGTTCCCGTCGCGATCTTTGGCTTTCGGGTAGTCCGCGGCATCGGGATGCTGGCGGCCGTGCACATCGAGCCACTCCGCCTGGGTGGAAGTGGCATGCCAGTTCTTCCCGACCCATTGTTCGAGGCCGGCTTCTGGTTTCAGCCGAGGCGTGGCGCCGGCGTCGTCGAGCAGCAGCAGCGCCTTGGCCTCGATGCGCACGCTGCCCCAGCCCAGCGGCCGCGCGTAGCCGAGCTTGGAGCAATAGCCGTCTGCGTGAGCGCCGCCCAGCACCTCGCGGAACTGATGAGGGCACAGCGCGACCAGCGTCGCCGCGAGTTCGGCGGCATCGAGGTCGCGGAAGCGAGCCGTGAAGCGGAATTTGCGCTGCGGACGTGAGGCCTCCAGCGCCAGCGTGCTGCGCTCGTTGCAGCGGTTTTCCGGCGAGTCGTCCTTCCACGGCTCCGCGGCATAGGCGTCGCGCCGGTCGAGGTAGAACTTGCGGCCGGCCAGCTCGCCGGGTTCGTCGTAGCCCGCGGCGTCGCCGTAGGTCACGAGAGCCGCCATGTCGGCGGGGCGCGGCTGCGGTTGATAGGGCTGCTTCAGGTAAAACTCGACGGCGCTCGGCCGCGGCATGCCGAGCTCGCGCAGGAATGTCGGCGGAAGGAAACGCTGCTCATCGTTTTTTGCGTCGCCGACGATCTCCAGCGCCGCGTTGACCGAGATGCGCCCCATGAGCTGTGTGTGATCGTCCTTGCCGATGCCCGCGCTTCCCTCGTTGTCGCCGGTGTAGCCGAAAAGCCGGCGCACCGCCGACAGCGCTCTCGGCGCGCCCTCGGTATCCTGCGCGAGTTCGTCGTCCAGGGGAAAAAGCCCGTACCGCTCGTAGCCGCCTTCCTTGCGGCCACGTGTTCCCTGCCGGCGGCCGCGAACCGAGTCGGTATAGGCCCAGCGGTAGTAGTAGTGCCAGCCCAGCGAGACGATGCACTGATTTTCGGTGTCCCACTCCACCCAGACGAGATCGCCGGGTTGGAACACTACGGTTTGCGCTGCAGCGAGGATGCGGTCCCGCACCGTTTCGCCGGTGATCGTACCGGGGATGTCCGGGTGTCGCGTGGAAAAGTGGCCATGTTCAAGGTCGATGAGGTGCCGGACGGTCTGCAGATAACCTTCTTGCGCCATCGGCGGAACAGCGGCGATTTCGGTCTGCGCTTTGCGAAGAAGCGTCAGCGATTTATGCACTCTCAATTTCGAATTGAGCCGTTGCCCGGCGCCTTGCCCGCCGTGGTACGGGGCGCCGCTGCCCTCGTCGAAGCTGTAGTCGAACTTGCGGGCTTTCTTGTTGTACTGCAGCTCGGCAGGGAACAGCTCCAGGCGCGTGGGCACGCGAATGTGGTGCTCGCCGGAGAGCAACCTCTCCTCGACACTGTCCTCGGGAACGCGTGCCAGTCGGGGGACCAGGACTCGTCCCGCCGGCTCGATCGGGTAAACGGCGTTAGGGCGATACGAGTACGACCGCTCGGCGACGCGCTCCATCGGCGCGCCGAGCAGGGCGCCCAGCTCGTGGCGCAGCAGGCCCTTGAGCGTGTCGCCGGGAATGACGACGGGGCGTTCCCCCCAGGGAGCGCGCAGCGGGCAGAGCACCGACTTGTTGGCGGCAAGCGGTCCGGCGCCGCCGATCGTCGGGGGCAGCGGCCAGTCGCCGTCAGCACTGCCCGCCAGGCCCCGTTCCCAGCCGACGAGCAGCGGCGTCAACGTCTCGAGTTCGAAGCGGATCTCGCCGGACAAGCGGCCCGCGCTGCTCGTGCCGTCATGCCAGATCGGCGGGGCGCTCGCCAGTTCCCGGGGAAGCGCGACGAAGCGATAAGGCTTGCCGGGCAGGGGCTGTCTGCCGGAGGACGCAGCCGCACGGGTGCCCTGCGCACGCGACGGGCCGCTGCCGCGCAGCGGATTTCCACGTTGCGGGAAGCCGCCTTGCCGGTTCTGTAGCGCGGGCGCTGGTATGGGCGCCGCACTCGCGGCGATGGCCGTGTCGCCGTCAGGAAGCGCTTCGAGCCCGGCGGCGCCGAGTTTGTCGCGTACCTGCGCGATGTGCGTCTCCTTGGTCGCGCAGATGACGAACTCGTGAGCGATGGTGGTGCCGACGAGGTCCAGATGCGGCATGCCGAGCTGATTGCTCTTCAGCTTGTTGAGCGCTCCCTGGTCGCGTGGCTTGCCGTCGAGAGTGCGTACGCGGATGCGATGGGTCTTGTCGGGTTTGCCGGGCATCAGCGCTGCTCCTTGGTGAGGGTGAAGCCGAGCATCTCGTCGCCGACGTGCCACTCGCGCAGCAGCACGTTGCCGTCTCCGGTGTTCGCCGAGGAGAAGCGCGAGAAGCCATGCAGGCGCGCCGGCGTATGGACCACACTCGTCCGCGTGGCGCCGTCCTCGTGCTCGGGAACTTCCTCGATGCGCACGAAGCGCGCACCTCCCGACGTGCGCGCGGCGCGCCAGACTGCATGCGCGGCATAGAACGCGACCTCGTCGACCTGGAGCGCGTCGCCGTCCTGCGGCCAGTCGCGCCCGAATGTCGCGGGCGGCGAGGCCAAGGCAAGGTCGATCGTCGGATCGCACCACCACGCGACGAGGTCGCCGCCGAGCGCCGCCCTGGCGAGTGCCGAGGCCTCGCCGAGCGTGATCGCCGTGGTGCCCAGTGCGCCGTATTCCGTCCGCACCCAGGCATCGGCTTGGGCGGAGCGTTCGATGAAGCGCGGCGTCGGGTGTTTTCTGCCCGGCGGTTCGGCAGTGGGCTCGCTCGGCGGTTTCCAGTCCCGCACTTTGCCGACATCGTCGACAGCCCAGGGCTTGGCCCGCCAGACTCCCCAGCCGGCGCCGCGCGTCTTGTGGCCGCCGACGGGCAGATGGCCGAGTGCGCCGAGTGCGACCTGGCGATCCACAAGCCTGGCCAGACGATCGGCGGCTTCGGGCGTTTCGGCTTCGATCGCGATGCGCACGGGAAATACTCCCCGGAGCAGGCGCACGGCATCACGCTTGGCGTTGCGGTAGGAACTGGCCGAGAACTCGTCCTCGGCATGCATGTGCAGTTTCGCGGCCACCCAGTCCTTCTCCGCACGTGCGTCGCGGATCAGAATGCGGCTGCTCGCACTCACCGTGCCGAAGGCCTGGCCCGCGACATCGTCGGCGCCGACATCCTCCTGCTTGAAGTTTGGGTCGGCGACAGGGCGGCCCGCCGCGCGTTCGGCGCGGGAGAACGCATGGCGCAACGGGCCGCGTAGGCTCGCGCCCGGCAGCAGCGGATGACCGCCGTCCATCAGCAGCGCGCGGTCGGTGCTGAACTCCGCGGGCTTCTTCGCGTCCGTCGCCCAGGCCGGCGCGGCCCACTGGCCGTCGCCGGCCGGCTGCACGGTGCGCTCGGCGTCGTGCGGCCCCACGGCGAACATGTCCAGGCCCCAGGCAGGCTCGTCGCTCTCCGGCGTGTATTCGCCGAACGCGATGTCGAGGTCGAGCGTGCGAAAGCACCACGAGCGCGTCGGTTCGACGACCGGCACGTCGCCAAGCGCGGCCGGCAGCAGGATGCGCCCGGATTTCACCCACGACTCGTAGCTCGCCGCGTCGAGGCGATGCGCTTTTAGATCCTCGAGGTGACACCAGCCGAGCCCGCGCGCGGCACCGCCGCCGAGCCAGCAGCGCCCCTTGGCCCAGTGCTCGGCCAGGACGTAGCCGAGAATGCCTTCCGCCTCACGGCCTTCGTCATCGCTTCGGACATGCGACCAGTCGACGCGGAAGCTGACTTGCCATTTCGTGCCGGCAGGGATGACCTCGCGGTCGTAAAGCACGCGTTCCGCGCGCGCGCTCGTCTTCTGGCGAATGCCGACGCCGGCGCGTAGGCGGGGAGCGCCGTCCGTGACGGCGTCGACGAACTCCCAGGCGGAGCGGCGCAGCGCGCCATGCCTGATGTCGTCGCTGATGGCGCGCGGCAGCGGATCGAAGCAGCGCTTCGCCATCGCGACGGCCGCCCCTTTGAGTCCTCGTCCGACCAGCGTCGGCACGCCGTCGACGAGCGTGAACGCCTGGTCGGCGCTGGTTTCCCGATCCAGGCCCGAGACCGAGAGCGCGGAATCCTGCACCAGCGTGGCGGTGAAGAGCGTCAGCTTCGTGATCATTTGGCCTCCTTGCGCATTTCGGCACGCAGCCAGCGGACGAATAGGCGCGCATGCGCAGCACGCTGCGTGGTCGGGAGTGCGGCGAGCTTCAGCAGGATCGCGTTCGCGTCGGCATGTCCCCAGCTCCGGCCGCCCGCCGTCGTCGGATTGATTCGGCTTTCGAGCGCGTTCGTGCCGTTGCGGTCGAGCTCGGTCACAAGGTCCAGCCATTGCGAAAGGCTGGGCTTGCGGTCGCCGCTTCCTCCGGCGTTGGCGAGCGTCCTGTGGCCTGCGAACCAATCGCACGTGGTCGCAGCGGCGGTCTCTTCGCCGGCGTCGGCGGGCGGTGCGAGCGCAGCGGATGCGCCTGCCTCGCCGGCCGCGCCGGGCAGCGTCGTGTCGAGCCGGAATCGCCCGAAGCCTTCGTGTATGCGTTCGCCGAGCCAGCGCCCTTGTGCCGCGCGCGCCGCGAGCGCGGCGACGCCTGGTCCCGAGATTTCGAAGACGGAGCCGCGCCGGATCGCCGCCGCCGGCATGCGCCACAGCCGCGAGGTGCCGTTGAAGCCATGCACCATCACGCTGTCCTGCAATGATCTGCCGAGCCGGATGTCGCCGCCGACCAGCGCTTGCAGCGCGGCGTGGTCGAGCACAGTGCGCCAGCGCAGGTGTTCGTCGCGAACGAGCAGGTCGGCGGTGAGCGTCAGCAGTGCCCGGTCGCCGGTCTTCTCCGCTGTTGGAGCAGCGGACCAGGCCAGCTGCGCCACCGCGACAGGCGCGCCTCCGCGACCCACGCGCAGCCAGCGCCGCTCCTCCAGGACCGGCCGCAGTTTCTGTGCGAGTCTCGTCATGTCCTCCTGCTCGCCCCGAAGCTCGGCGAGGAAATACGTTTCCTCGGCGATCTGTTCGATGGCGAACAGTGATGTGTCGGCCTGGGCTGGGTCCGGCCGTCCGTTGCGAAGGCGTACGCGGCGGGGGGGGCGGAAGGCTGTCCATGGCGCGCCGGGGCCCGCGCGGTAGACGAAGAGATCGTCCGCAGGCCGCTTGAGCTTCTCGCGGTTTGTATTCCAGGCGTCCAGCCGCGGCGTCCCGGTGTGGGCCTGCGCCCACCAGGGAACATCGCCGGCGACACCTTGCGGCTTCGTGCTCTGGAGCGTGAGCGGTGCGGGCAGGACCGCGACGCCGGCGAGGTTCGCCGGCGCCTGCGGCAGCGGCAACGCGTCGCTGACCGAGATGCGCCCGGAGGTCAGCAGCGAAGCCGCTTCGCGATTCCCTTCGGCGATGAGCCACGCGGCCACGGCGCCGAGCAAGGTGCGTCCCGGCACGAAGGCGAGGCTCGGAATCAGATTGCCGGGCGTGGCCGTCGCCGTGATGCAGAGCGGGTCGAGGTTCTTGAGCACGAGTACGAGGCGGCCGGCCGGAAGTCCCGGTTGCGGCATCGTGGCCGGGGTTTCCGACAGTGCGAATCTCACCCGGCCTGCTCCGCTGGCACGGCCGCCTCCTAGCGCGTCCACTTCCTGCAGGAGCCGCTGCAACACAGGTAGCTCGTTGGCAGGCAGCTCGACCTCGCCGGCGAGCCGGGTGCCTTTCGGTACATATTCGACGACGCGCAGCGTGTCGTCCTTCGGCGCGCGGTTGTCGAACGCTGCGCGGGCGCTCGAGCGCCAGATATGACTTGTGCGATCGTCTTTCGCATAGAGCGACGTGAACACGGCGCGTTGCCGGTCGTTGCGCGCAAAGTCGCCGCCGGCGCGGCCGAAGAACGCCTCGGCTTCTTCGTCGCCCCGCAGCCGGCGCGCGGCGTCGCGCAGCACGCCTTCGAGATGCGAGGCCCAGATGACGGGGCGGCCATGGCGGTCGCGCGCGATCAGCGCGTCGATGCCGCCGCCGCCGGATCCCGAGCCAGGGTGCGCGTCGGAGAGGAACTCCGCCGTGATCACACGACGAATCCGTTCGTTGCCATTGCCGGACGTTGCGATGGGCGCTCGGCCCGGACCGCCGACCGGCGGGCGCTTCACCTTCGCGGACTTGTATTTCTTAGCCATGGGCGGGCTTCTCCTCGGTGCGCGCGACGTTACTGTGCTGCCCGAGGCGGGCGATCTCCAGGATCTCGACGAGGTCGAGCAGCGCGGTGCGCCGCGGCCCGCCCTGCGCGGGTGGCCACGGCGTATCTACGCCGGCTTTTTCGAGCGCTTTCCTCGCTTCGCTGGACAACTCCGCAAAGGCCAGCTCGGAGAGCGCGCGTCCGCGCGCAAGCTGGTCGACGAGATAGCGCAGCTGCGAGCGCGGCGCGCATTCGAGCTGCGCCGCGCGGCCGACCAGGCCTTGCAGCGTGTCCAGTCCCTGGCCGAGTACGTCGACGGGGCGCTGCGATAGCACGCGCCGTTCCGCGCCGGTGCCGCGCACCCAGTCGCGCCGGCGCACGTCCTCGGGATCATCGACCCATGCAGTGCTGTAGACGGCCCAGTCGACGACGGAGCAGGCCGGCTTGTCGGCGTCGAGAAGGCCGCGCACGCGCCGCTTCGCCGAGCCGGCGAGTTGCTCGGCGACGTCGTGCAGGCGATGGATAGGGATGGTGTGCTTGGCGATGACCACGCCGACACCGAGCGTCAGCGCGAAGCCGTTCGCGTTTTCCTGGAACGACGCAAGCGCGTCGCACAGCGTGACGACGAACGGCAACGCGATTTCGGCGCGGCACACGAGCAACAGGTCGTCCCCGCCGAGCATGAGCAGGACCAGTGGCGCCTTTCCTTCGTCGGGACAGTGCGCGTCGATGGCCTTCTGCACTGCCCGGCGCAGAAGCACGCGATTGCGATGGAAGAACGCCGCGCGTTCGCCGTCGGTCTTGTCCGCGCCGCTGCCGGCGCCGACGCCGTTGCCGTCGGCATGGATGAGCGCGAGATAGCCGTCGCCGACGAGTTCCTCCAGCTCCTGGGGACGAGGCAATGCGGCAAGCTTCGTCGTCGTGCGGAGCAGGCTGGCAACATCGGTCGCGGGGCCGTCTTCGGCACGCCTAGCCGCCGCGTGCCGGAGCGCGACGTCGAGCGACACGGCGGGTCTGTCGTCGCCTTGCTCCACGATGTCGGATGCCAGTCCGCGTCCGGTCCACTCGCAGGGCGCGAGGACGGGGAGTTCGGTGGAAACATGCGTCTGCGTTCTGCTTCGCTCCAGCATGCCGACGGTAATGCGGAAACGCAGCCCCGGCAGGCCTGTCCGCAACAGACGCCGCGCTTCGTCGGCGAACGCGTCCGCGCCGGTCGAGAACCATGCTTCGAAATGGCCCCCGTCGCGAGCGAGGATGCCGGCCTTCGCATCGACGGCGGGATCGTCGTACGCCTTCAGCGGATCGTCTTCATCGGCGCCGGGACAGACTTCCATGCTCGGCGCCGCCGTCCATCCGCGCCCGGATTCGCGGGCCAGCGCCGGCAGCGCGATGCGCAGGGTTTCGCCGAGCAGCGTGTTGGCGCCGACCATCGCGCGCAATCGCGGCGCGGCGAACAGCCAGGTCTGCACACGCTGCAGCTCGATGTGAACGCGTTGGGGTTCGACGGGCATTTCCTTCTCCGCGTGATGCCTCGCGAGGGATGGCCGGAACAGGGCGGGTATTCGTCGACGCCGGCGCGAACGCCCGCGGCCGGGAACGCGCGTCCTGTCTCCGACGGCGGGTCTGTGCCAGTGCAGTCATGCTACATGGGTCACCCCATTACGATTGTTGTCGTAGCGGCGCCTCGCACCCGGCGGCCCGTTGACCGCCGCGTGGCGTGCAGCTGTTGGGAAGCGACTGCTGTGACGGCGCGGAACCTCTCACCCCGGCCAGGCTGCGCGACGCCGGCGCCGCGCCCGAGGTCCGGGCTGGTCGCGTTCGGAGGCGGCATCTGCGGGTCGTATCCGTATGGCGACGCATTGCGGAGCCGCGCGGCGGGGACCGCGGCTTACCGTGGCGGCCGCAGGGGCGGTGGGATAAATCCGAGCGGAAGGCCGCAATCTCCAGCTCCGGCAGCCTTCCCTCGCAACATGTCGTGCGGTCTTTCGCAGCCGATAAATCGAAATACGTCAATTCATCACGCCGCAAAATCCGTAGGCCAGACGAGTTGGTTTGTCGTTCGCCGAAAACAGGCCGTTGCATTGGTTTCCGCGTGCGGCAAGGCTATGCAAGGCCGCGCTGCTTGCGACCTTTGCGGGGTTGTCGGAATTGTGGATGTAAGTGCGGGATCGGGCGGGGAAACGAGGCCGCAGCTATTTGCTGCGGATCACGACGACAGCTACGTCACGCCGAAAGCGGCGTGACCGCTTCAACGAGGCCGCAGCTATTCGCTGCGGATCACAAGATCCTCGCCTGCACACGCTGCGGGCATGAGATCGCTTCAACGAGGCCGCAGCTATTCGCTGCGGATCACCTACGACGTGCCGCAGGAAACGCACGCCGCGCTCATGCTTCAACGAGGCCGCAGCTATTCGCTGCGGATCACCCAGGCCGTTCGCGATATTTTTTCGGCCGTGGCCGAGCTTCAACGAGGCCGCAGCTATGGAAGGTCTGAACAAGTCCGCCCCATTGTGCTGAGATAGTGCCACTACCCGACGAGGACCGCGCGCGATGGACCAGATGAGCTTTGGCGACGGGGAGTACGCGAGCAAGCGCAAGCGGACA
>NZ_JANFVR010000091.1 GCF_024609805.1 Tahibacter caeni
ATGCCGCCGGCGCCCGGCGCGGTCGCGATCGCGGCGATGGTTTCGGCGGCGGCGGTCATGGCGGACCTGCGATAGCGATGCGGCGGCGGGGCCGCGAGCGGACGCGGCGGACGGCCCCCGGGTCCGCCCGCCGTTGCGAATTCAGGCCTTGTCGGCGGCTTCGATGCGGCGCGTGATGATCCACTGCTGCAGCAGCGAGGTCATGCCGTTGACGGTCCAGTACAGCACGAGGCCGGCCGGGAAGAACGCGAACAGCACCGAGAACACCACCGGCATGATCTTCATCATGCGCGCTTGCACCGGGTCCATGCCGGTCGTCGGCGTGAGGTACTGGGTCGCGATCATCGTCGCCGCATTGAGCACCGGCAGCACGAAGTACGGGTCCGGCGCGGTCAGGTTCTGGATCCACAGAATGAACGGCGCCTGGCGCAGTTCGACGCTCTCGACGAGCACCCAGTACAGCGCGAAGAACACCGGGATCTGCACCAGCATCGGCAGGCAGCTGCCGAGCGGGTTGATCTTCTCCTTCTGGAACAGCTCCATCTGTGCCTGGCCGAGCTTCTGGCGATCGTCGCCGTAGCGGTCCTTGAGCGCCTGGATGCGCGGCTGCAGCTTGCGCATCTTGGCCATGGAGCGGTACTGCGCTTCGCTGAGCTTGAAGAACAGCGCCTTGATCAGCAGCACGAGCAGGATGATCGCGAAGCCCCAGTTGCCGGTCAGTGCGTAGAACTTGGCGAGCACCCAGTGCAGCGGCTCGGAGATGAAGGTCAGCACGCCGTAGTCGATCGTCAGCGCGAGGCCCGGCGCGACGTCATTCAAGGTGGACTGCAGCTTGGGACCGACGTAGAGACGCGCCTCGCTGGTCGCGCTGCCGCCGGGCGGCACATTCAGTCCCGGTCCCATCGCGCGGATCGTGAAGCGCGCATGCGCGCCGTCGCGGACTTCGGTCGTGTAGGTCTCGGCCGAGTTCGACGGCGGCAGCCAGGCGGCGAAGAAGTAGTGCTGCAGCATCGCGACCCAGCCACCGGTCACGGCACGGTTCTGCAGCGGCGTCTTGAGAAACTTGTCGAACGCGATCTTCTGGAACTTGTCTTCGGGCGAGTACCAGGCCGCGCCGGTGAAGCTGTAGGTCTGCGGATTCGTGATCGAGCTGAAGAAGCCTTTCTTGGCCACTGCCGGCGGAATCACGCGCTGCAGCTGGCGATAGGCATTGCCGCGCCAGGCCGCCGTGCCGTCGTTCTTGATTTCCTGGCGTGTGCCGAGCACGTAGCTGCCGCGTTCGAGCACGAACACCTTGCGCACGGTCAGGCCGCTCGCGGCGTCGGTCCAGGTCAGCGGAACTTCGAGCTTGTTCTCGCCGGCGGCCAGCGCGTAGCTCTTTTGTTCCGCCGCGAACAGGTCCTGATGGCTGGCGGCTTTGGTCGAATCGGCGGCGCTGGCCAGGCCGGACTGCGCCACGAAATAGTGATCGGCGCCGTCGTCGAGCAGGCGGACCGGATTCGCGTAGTCCTTGGGCTGCTGCGGATAGGCGAGCAGGTCGGCGCGCACGATGCTCGCGCCGCGCGTGTCGATCCAGAGCTTGAGCACGTCGTTGCTGACTTCGACGAGCTCTCCCTTGTTCTCGGCCGTCGCGCCGGGAACGGCGGCGGCGGGCGTTTCGCTCGTTGCCGCGCTCGCATTCGCATTCGGCACTTCGCTGCCGGCCGCGGTCGTCGAACCCAGTGCAGCGGAACCGTCGGCGACGGCCGGCGTTTCTGTGCCGGTTGCGGCGGCCGGCCGCGCGTAGTCCTGCTGCCACTGGTTCCAGACCAGATACGACACCAGCAGCAGGGCGATCAACAGGATGGAACGCGGATTATTCATGGGCTAGGCAAGGGCTGGCGCGGGCCGGGGCCCGACGCGGATGGGGACGAAACGAAGGCGGATCAAGACGGGCGGCCGCTGGCCGCGGGTCGACCGCGCATTGTGCCGGGCGGCTGTTGCGGCTTCAACGCTGCGCGCGCGGCAATTTGCTCCAGAGCAGATCGAGGTCAGCCAGCAGTTCGCGGCCTGGCACGACGACGGCGGCACTGCGTGCGATGACCAGCACGTCGAGCGGCGCCAACGCCGAGCGGTGCCGACGGAAGCTCTCGCGGACCAGACGCTTGAGGCGATTGCGCTGTACCGCCAGTTTCGAGACGCGACGAGACACCGCGAGCCCGATTCGGGCGGCGGTGTCGTCGGTAATGCGGTATTCGGCGCTGAAGTAGCGGCTGCCGACGCGTCGGCTAGCCCCGCGCAACCGGGCGAAGTCGCCCGGCTTGAGCATCCGCGCGGCGCGCGGGAAGCGGAATGCTCCCATCTCGCCGCGCGTGGCGTGATTCAGACGGCCAGGCGCTTGCGGCCCTTGGCGCGGCGAGCGTTGATGATCTTGCGGCCGTTCTTGGTCTTCATGCGGGCGCGGAAGCCATGATCGCGGGCGCGCTTGATGCGGCTGGGCTGATACGTACGCTTCATGGCGTCGTCTCCGGTCGGAAGGGTGAGAAAAGGGGCGGGAGATTAGCGGCGCGCAGGCGGCAGTGTCAAGCCGCGCGTGGCGGAAAAACCAGCGTCGGCGTAGACTTCCGCGCCCTGCCGGGCAGCCCCGGCACCCCCGCCCGTCGACGAGGAAGTAATGAGCGAACTCTGGCGGCGCTGTCTGGAACGCCTCGAAGGCGAGTTCGGCGCTGAAGACATCCACACCTACCTGAAGCCGCTGCAGCCGGCGGAGGGCGATGACGGGCTGCGTTTGCTCGCACCGAACGCGTACACGCTGGAACGCATCGAGCAGGAGTTCCTGCCGCGCATCCGGGCGATTCTCGCGCACCTGTCCGGCCGGACCATACCGGTACGACTCGAAGTCGGTACCCTGAATGCGCGCCGCGCGACGGCGCCGCGAGCCGCGGCGCCGCGCAACGGCGCAGCAGTCGCAGCCATCGTCGAAACCGCGCCGGCCGCGGTGGAGTTCGACGGCAACCTCGATCCGAACTACACCTTCGACAGCTTCGTCGAAGGCAAGTCGAACCAGCTCGGCAAGGCTGCGGCCATCCAGGTCGCGACGAATCCGGGCCGCGCCTACAACCCGCTGCTGCTGTACGGCGGCACCGGCCTGGGCAAGACGCATCTGATGCATGCGGCCGGCAACCTGATCCGCGAGAACAACCCACGGACCAAGGTCATGTACCTGCGTTCCGAGCAGTTCGTGTCCGCGATGATCGACGCGCTGCGCAACAAGAACATGGACGAGTTCAAGCGTCGCTTCCGCGAGGTCGATGCGCTGCTGATCGACGACATCCAGTTCTTCGCCGGCAAGAACACGACCCAGGAAGAGTTCTTCCATACTTTCAACGCGCTGTTCGAGGGCAAGCAGCAGATCATCCTGACCTGCGACCGCTATCCCAAGGAGGTCGAGAACCTCGAGCCGCGGCTGAAGTCGCGCCTGGGCTGGGGGCTGTCGGTCGCGATCGAGCCGCCCGACTTCGAGACGCGCGCGGCGATCCTGCTGTCCAAGGCCCAGTCCAAGGGCATGAACCTGCCGGAGGAGGTCGCGCTGCTCGTGGCCAAGCGCATGCGCTCCAACGTGCGCGACCTCGAGGGCGCGCTGAACACCCTGGCGGCTCGCGCGAACTTCCTCGGCCGCGCGATCACGCTGGAGTTCGCCCAGGAGACCTTGCGCGACCTGCTGACCGTGCATGCCCAGGCGATCACGGTGCCGAACATCCAGAAGACCGTGGCCGACTTCTATCAGCTGCGCCTGCAGGATTTGCTGTCCAAGCGCCGCTCGCGCTCGCTGGCACGCCCACGCCAGGTCGCGATGGCGCTGTCTAAGGAGTTGACCGAGCACAGCCTGCCCGAGATCGGCGAAGCCTTCGGCGGTCGCGACCATACGACCGTGCTGCATGCGTGCCGGACCATACGCGAGCTCACCGAAACCGACGGAAAGCTGCGCCAGGACTACGAAAAGCTGGTGCGGATCTTGACCGGGTGATTGCCTGTGGATAAACAGGGGGCAGAGCTGGGGAACGAAGTTATCCACAGTTCGTCGACAAGCCCCAGCCCGCGAATCCCGCAGGTTTGAGTTTCGGCAGGTTTTTGATTTTTAAGTGAAATTCGGGGTAATCCCCAGTTTTTCGCGTTGCTTCAACTACCGTAATCTTCCTAAAAGAACAAAAGCGTTCGTTAGCGAACCCTGGGAATCCCTGATCATGCGATTCAGTCTCCAACGCGAAGCTCTGCTCAAGCCTCTGCAACAAGTCGTCGGCGTGGTGGAGCGACGGCAGACGCTGCCGGTGCTGGCCAACCTGCTGGTGAACGTTTCCGACGGTCGTGTGTCGTTCACGGGTACCGATCTGGAAGTCGAGATGGTCGCTGCGGTCGCTGCGGGTGGCATCGAAGCCGGCGAGATCACGATTCCGGCGCGCAAGCTGTTCGACATCTGCCGTGCATTGCCGGACGGCGCGAACATCGATGTGCGTCTGAACGGCGACCGTGTCGTCGTCAACGCGGGGCGCAGCCGCTTCACCTTGGCGACCTTGCCGGCCAGTGAATTCCCGGTCATCGAAAGCATAGAGACGGTCGACAAGGTCGAGCTGCCCGAAGCGACGTTGAAGAACCTAATGGATCGCACGGCCTTCGCGATGGCCCATCAGGACGTGCGTTATTACTTGAACGGCATGCTCGTGGATCTGCGCGAGGACGCGCTGCGTTGCGTTGCCACTGACGGCCATCGTCTTGCACTGGCCGAAACCGTCGTGCAAGCGAAGGTTTTGCAGCGTCGCCAGATCATCATTCCGCGCAAGGGTGTGCTCGAGCTGCAAGGGTTGTTCGAGAGCGGGGACGGTGTCGTGAGCCTCGAGTTTGGTAAGAACCACCTGCGCGTGCGCCGCGGCGACGTGCAGTTCACGTCCAAGCTCATCGACGGCCGCTTCCCGGATTACGAAGCCGTCATTCCGATCGGCGCCGACAAGGAAGTTCGCATCGGTCGTGAGACCTTGCGTACGGCTCTGCAGCGCGCGGCGATCCTGTCGAACGAGAAATACCGTGGCGTGAAGCTCGACGTCAGTCCGGGACGCCTCGGCATCGTTGCGCACAACCCGGAGCAGGAGGAGGCGCATGAAGAGCTCGAGGCCGATACGACGGTCGGCGATCTGAGCGTCGGCTTCAACGTGAATTACCTGCTCGATGCGCTGGGCGCGCTGACGGGCGAAAACGTCGTCGTCTGTCTGCGCGATGGGCAGTCGAGCTGCCTGATCAAGGCCGTGGATTCCGACGAGTCGCGTCACGTGGTCATGCCGCTGCGTCTTTGACCGGCGCGACAGAGGCGGGGTGAACAAAGCCTGCGGCGCGACGGTGCCGCAGGTTTTTTTTTTGATGGACGAGCGGGCGGACAGGTCATGCAGCTGGTTGAGCTTCGGTTGACCAACGTGCGCAACGTCGCGCAGGCGGGGATCGCGCTGCGGCCTGGCGTCAGTGAGTTCGTCGGGGAAAACGGTGCCGGCAAGACGTCGATACTCGAAGCCGCCTACATGCTGTCGCACGGTCGCTCGTTCCGGCCGGTCAAACGCGAAAGTCTGATCCGGTTCGGTTGCGAGTCGCTCGATGTCTTTGCCGTTGTCGATCGCCGCGGCCGGACGCGGCGGCTTGGCCTGTCCCGTCGCCGGGGCGACTGGGCTGCCCGAGTGGACGGCGCGGAGATCCAGTCACTGGCTGAGCTGCTGCGCGAGGTAGCCGTCGTCTGCTTCGAGCCCGGCTCGCACGCGCTGATTTCGGGGGGGGCAGAGGAGCGTCGACACTACGTCGATTGGGCATTGTTCCACGTGGAACCGGAGTTCGCCGAACAGGTGCGGCGTTACCGGCGCGCGCTGAAGCAACGCAATGTGCTGTTGCGTGGCGGCGGGGGCGCTGAGCGGGATCTCGAAGCCTGGGACCTGGAACTCGCTAAGTCCGGACTGGCCATCGACGGATGGCGCCGCAGCTATCTCGAACAGGTCGAACCCGTGGTCGAGGAACTGTCGGCGATTTTCATACCTGAGCTCGGAATGCCGAGCCTGGCATACCAGCGCGGCTGGACCGTTGGGCTGACGTTGATCGACGCACTCACTCAGCGTCGCGAGCGTGATCGGGAGCGGGGCCATACGAGCGTAGGTCCGCACCGCGGCGATTGGCGGATCAGCTTCGTCGCGGCACCCGAGCGCGAGCACCTGTCGCGCGGGCAGGAAAAGCTGTCGGCGCTGGTCTGCCTGCTGGCGCAAGCTGAGCTGTTCCATCGCCAGACCGGTGAGTGGCCTATCGTCTGCCTCGACGACCTCGCATCCGAGCTCGACGTGGGTCATCAGACTCGCGTACTCGAATGGCTGGACAGCATCGAAGCCCAAGTGCTGATCACGGGAACGGCGGCGCTACCCGCTCCTGTCCTGCGCCGTCGGTTCCACACGATGTTCCACGTGGAACAAGGCGCGGTCACGACACTGCTATAATTCCACATCCTTCCGTTTACCCATCGCCGTGCCCGCTTGCGGGAGCGGCCTCGTCTGGCGAGATGCATGAGCAATCAGTACGACGACAGCAACATCAAAGTCCTCAAGGGCCTGGAAGCGGTGCGCAAGCGCCCCGGCATGTACATCGGCGATACCGACGACGGGACCGGCCTGCATCACATGGTCTTCGAAGTCGTCGACAACGCCATCGACGAGGCCCTGGCCGGCTACTGCGACCACGTCATCGTCACGATTCACCATGACGGTTCGGTCAGCGTCGCCGACAACGGCCGCGGCATTCCGGTCGGCATCCATCCGGAAGAGGGCAGGTCGACGGCCGAAGTCGTCATGACCGTGCTGCATGCCGGCGGCAAGTTCGACGACAACTCCTACAAGGTTTCCGGCGGCCTGCACGGCGTCGGCGTCTCGGTCGTCAACGCGCTGTCCGAGCATCTCTGGCTCAACATCTATCGCGACGGTCACGAGTTCGTCCAGGAATACACCCACGGCGAACCGCTCTATCCGCTGAAACAGGCCGCGGTCTCGACGCGGCGCGGAACGACCGTGCGCTTCCTGCCGAGCACCCAGACCTTCAGCAACATCGAGTTCCACTACGACATCCTGGCCAAGCGCCTGCGCGAACTGTCGTTCCTGAATTCCGGCGTCAAGATCGAGATCATCGACGAGCGCCACGACAAGCACGACGTGTTCCAGTACGAAGGCGGCATCAGATCCTTCGTCCAGCACCTGGCCCAGCTCAAGACGCCGCTGCACGCAAATGTCGTGACCTTCAATGCGCAGCAGGACGGCATCACCGTCGAAGCGGCGCTGCAGTGGACCGACGCGTACCAGGAAACCTGCTTCTGCTTCACGAACAACATTCCGCAGCGTGACGGCGGCACTCACCTGACCGGCTTCCGCGCGGCGCTCACGCGCTGCATCAGCAACTACATCGAGAACTCGGGCATCGGCAAGAACGCCAAGGTCGCGCTGGCCGGCGACGACATGCGCGAAGGCATGATCGCCGTGCTGTCGGTAAAGGTGCCGGATCCGAAGTTCTCGTCGCAAACCAAGGACAAGCTCGTCTCGTCCGAGGTCAAGGGCATCGTCGAGCAAGTGGTCAACGCCAAGCTCGAGGAATTCCTGCTCGAGAATCCGGCCGAAGCGCGTGCGATCGCGAGCAAGGTCGTCGACGCCGCGCGCGCCCGCGAAGCGGCGCGCAAGGCGCGCGAAATGACGCGGCGCAAGGGTGCGCTGGACATCGCCGGCCTGCCGGGCAAGCTCGCCGACTGCCAGGAAAAGGATCCGGCACTGTCCGAGCTGTTCATCGTCGAGGGCGACTCCGCCGGCGGCTCGGCCAAGCAGGGCCGCAACCGCAAGACCCAGGCCATCCTGCCGCTCAAGGGCAAGATCCTCAATGTCGAGCGCGCGCGTTTCGACAAAATGCTGTCGTCTGCCGAGGTCGGCACCCTGATCACGGCGCTGGGCTGCGGCATCGGCAAGGACGAGTACAACCCGGACAAGCTGCGCTACCACCGCATCATCATCATGACCGACGCGGACGTGGACGGTTCGCACATCCGCACCCTGCTGCTGACGTTCTTCTATCGGCAGATGCCTGAGCTGATCGAGCGCGGCTACGTCTACATCGGCCTGCCGCCGCTGTACAAGCTCAAGCAGGGCAAGACCGAGCTCTACCTGAAAGACGACAACGCGCTGAACCAGTACCTGATCGGCAACGCCGTGGACCAGGCCGAGCTGCGCTACAACACCGAGGCGCCTCCGATCAGCGGCGTCGCGCTCGAAAAGCTGCTCGCCGAGTACCAATCCGCGCTGGACCAGATCGACCGCCTGAGCCATCGCTGCGACGCGAACCTGCTGACGGCCATGCTCGAGCTGCCGCCGCTGGACGAGAGCATCTGGAACGACGAACAGGCGACGGCTGCCTGGCTCGCACGCGTGACCGGGCGACTCAACGATGTCGGCCTCGGCCGCGCCCAGTACCGCCTGCGGGTGCAGACGGCGACGCCGGATCATCCGGCCGCTCTCGTCGTCGAGCGCAGCCAGCACGGTCTGACGCATACCCAGATCCTGCCGGCCAGCTTCATCGCGAGCACCGAGATGAAGCCGATACTCGACGTCGCGCGCCATCTCGCGGATCTGATCCAGCCCGGCGCGGAAATCCGCCGCGGCAACTCGGTCGCAGTCGTCGAGTCATTCGCCCGGGCACGCACCTGGCTCATGGACGAGGCCAAGAAAGGGCGCACGATCCAGCGCTTCAAGGGCCTCGGCGAAATGAATCCGGACCAGCTCTGGGAAACCACGGTCAATCCGGAAACGCGCCGCCTGCTGCAGGTCAGCATCGAGGACGCGGTCGCCGCCGACCAGATCTTCTCGACCCTGATGGGCGACGTGGTCGAGCCGCGCCGCGAGTTCATCGAGTCCAACGCGCTGCGCGTGGCCAATCTCGACGTCTGACGTTCGCGCCACGGCGGCCGCCACGGCCGCCGTGCATCCATGCGGTATTCACCTGCGCTGCGCGAAGCTGCCTTCGATGCCGGCTCCGAGCGGCCGGCAGACGATTTCCCGGCGACGCCGGGCTGCGCAAATCCGCGGCGAAATTTACGGATCCGGCGCGGCCGCAACCCGCATCCGGCAACCCCGCCGATTCCCTATTTACCCATTTGGAAATCGAGCCGAGTGGCCAAGTAAAAAAAAACACCCGTACTACGAAAAACCCCGTAAATCAGCCGGGTTTCCGGCGACTCGCCGCGCGCCAGAGCGCGCTGTAACAACTCGTTGCAAGCGGCTGGAATATCTAGGTTTCTTTTTAACGCCGCGATAACGAACGAGCAAAGTCGTGTGCTTGTAGTTTGCACAGTCGCGGATTAACCTCTGCGACCCCTTTACCGCTTGCCTGAACCGCAAGCTGCGAAAAACCAGCCGAGGCGCCACATCCATGCATGCTCCCACCGTCAAGAAGCTTGTCCTTTGTCTCGGTGCAGCCACGCTGCTCGCGGCCGGCGTCGCTTCCGCGTCGCGCATTCCGGGTGAACGCAACAGCGAGCAGCAGCGCTCGAGCCGCAGCAGCAGCAAGCAGACCGAGAACGCGTACCCGAACGCCAAGCGCAACGATCCGAAGACGGACATGCCGGGCGCACTCGGCACCAAGCTGAACAAGGCGCAGGAAGCAGCGTCCGACGGCGACACCGACAAGGCGCTGAACCTCATCGACGAAGTGCTGGCTGACAAGAAACTGACACCTTACGCTAAGGCCTTCTCGCTGTACCTGCGCTCCAACGCGAAGTGGGAAAAGGAAGACGGCGCCGGTGCCATCGCCGACCTCAAGGAAGCGATCGCTCTCGACGCGCTGCCGAATTCCAACCAGTTCCCGGCGATCTACACGCTGGCGCAGTTCCAGCTGCAGGAAGAGCAATACGCCGACGCGGCCAAGACCGTCGACCAGTACATCGAGCTCAGCGGCGACAAGAAGCCGGAGGCGCTCGCCGTCAAGGCCAACGCGCTGTACCGCGCGGACAAGTTCCAGGACGCGATCGACGCGATGAAGCTCGCCATCGCGGCCAGCGACAAGCCGCAGGAGAGCTGGAACCAGATCCTGATGGCCAGCTACTTCGAGCTGAACCAGTACGGCGAAGCGGCCAAGCTGTCCGAAGAACAGCTCGCCAAGAATCCGAACGACAAGAAGCTGATCCAGCAGCTCGCCTCGATCTACGTCAACGACGACAAGAACGACAAGGCGCTGAAGCTGCTGAGCGATGCGAAGGGTCGTGGTCTGATCACCACCGCCGACGATTACAAGCTGCTGGCCCAGCTCTACGGCCAGGCCGAAAAGCCGGCAGAGGGCGCCGCGCTGCTGGAAGAGGGCTTCCAGAAGGGCGCGATCCAGCCGAGCTACGAGATGTACAAGCTGCTCGGCGATTCCTATGCGCTGGCCGAGAACGAGCCCAAGGCCATCGACGCCTACGGCAAGGCCTCGCCGCTGGCCAAGGACGGCGAAGCCGACCTGCTGCGCGGCCAGCTCCAGATCAACAATCAACAGTGGGCTCCCGCGAAGGAATCCCTGACCAAGGCGCTGTCGCGCGGCGTCAAGCGCCAGGGCGCGGCTTATGTGCTGCTCGGCAACGCCGAGAACGAACTCGGCAACAAGAGTGCCGCCATCGCTGCCATGGAAAAGGCGCAGGGCTACGAAGAAACCCGCCAGATGGCCGGTACGTGGCTCAAGATGATCAAGGGCGGAGGCGCGCCGAAGAAAAAGTAAGTCATTCCGCACTCCTCGCAATAATCGCGCGGTATTCGGAAACCTTCAGGCCGGGTTAATATAGCCATCTCGACTACGACCTTGAGCGTCGAGTTGGCCTCGTGTACGGTGCCAGCCCCCGCCGCCTAAAGCGGCGCGGTGCCCACTGCCACAAGCCCTCAGATCCACACACAGCGAACTTTGGTTCAAAAGCAAATGGCGTTGACGACAGAAGACCAGCGCGAAACGTACAGTTGGAGGCGCACCTCAGCGCTGGCCGCCGCCATGGCCGTGCATGGACTCGCTTTCATCATGATGATTGCGCCGGTGGCGCCGCCGCAGGCGAAGGAGAAGAAGAAGGAGACCATCGTTTCGGTCGAATTCGTCGAGCCCCCGCCGCCGCCGCCGCCGCCGCCGCCCCCGCCGCCGGAGCCGCCGAAGAAGCCGCCTCCGAAGATCGTCGAAAAGGTCAAGCCGCCGCCGACTCCGCCACCGGAGCCGCCGCCGGCCGTCGTGGTCGAGGAAGCCTCGCCCATGGCAGTGCCGGCGCCGCCGCCGGCTCCCCCGGCGCCGCCGGCCCCTCCGGCCGACATCGCGCCGAGCGAAAACATCAGCTATCGCAAGGCTCGTCCGCCGCGCTACCCGCCGCAGGCCGTACGTCAGCGCCATGAAGGCGAAGTCGTGCTGCGCGTGCTCGTCGGCGTGGACGGCAAGCCCAAGGATATCCAGGTCGAGAAATCGTCCGGATTCCGCGAACTGGATCGTGCGGCGATTGATGCCGCGCAGACTTGGGTGTTCAATCCGGGTCAGAAAAACGGTGCTGCGGTTGAGGGCTGGGCACTGGTTCCGTTCCGCTTCAGCCTCAACGAACTGTAACTTCCACCCGTATCACTCAATTCAAGGGTAGCGTCATGTTTCAAGACACCTCGACCCCGGCGGGGTCCGTTCCTCCGGCGGCTGACGCAGCGGCTGCCGCTGCGCCGACCCTCGGCCTCGGCACCAACAGCAACGCCGCAGCCCTGAAGGAAATGGGCTTCAGCCACCTGATCCAGAACTACAACCCGGCGAACCCGAACTTCGACCTGGTCGGCGCGATCGTCTTCGTGACGCTGTGCCTGTTCTCGATCATGTCGATCTACTGGATCGTGCTGAACCTGATCCGCAACACGGCGATCCGCAGCCGCATGAACTCGATCATGCGCACGTTCTGGGAAACGCCGTCGGCTCAGGAAGCGATCCGCTTCATGGAAGAGCAGCCGGCTTCCGAGCCGTTCTCGAAGATCGCGCTGGACTGCGCGTCGGCCGCGGCTCACCACCAGCGTCACGAAGGCAGCCGCCTCGTCGAGGCGCTGAACCGCTCGGAGTTCATCGACCGTGCGCTGCGCCAGGCCGTGGCCCGCGAAAGCGGCCGTCTCGAAGGCGGTCTGACCGTGCTCGCGACGGTGGGTTCGACCGGTCCGTTCGTCGGTCTGCTCGGTACGGTGTGGGGCATCTACCACGCGCTGATCCGCATCTCGGCTTCGGGCGACGCCTCGATGTCCGCGGTGGCCGGCCCGGTCGGCGAAGCGCTGATCATGACCGCGTTCGGTCTGTTCGTCGCGATCCCGGCGGTGCTCGCGTACAACTTCTTCGTGCGCTCCAACCGCGTGATCCTGGCGCGCTTCGACGAGTTCGCCCACGACCTGCACGATTTCTTCGCTACCGGTTCGCGCGTCGAAGCGGGTGCTCCCGCACCGGCTCGCACTGCGGCTCCGGCGGCGCCTGCCGCGAGGAAGTAAGCCATGGCATTCAGCTCAGGTGGCGGCGGCAGCGGCGGTGCGCCGATGGCCGAAATCAACGTCACGCCGCTCGTCGACGTGATGCTGGTGCTGCTGATCATCTTCATGATCACGGCACCGATGATGCAGCACCGCATTCGTATCGACCTGCCGCAGGCCTCGATTGTGACGAACCCCGAGCCTCCGCCGGAACCGATCGACCTGGCCATCAAGGAAGATGGCACGCTGTACTGGAACGACAGCCAGATCAGCGACCTGGAACTCAAGGCCCAGCTCGCCGTCAGCGCTCAGAAGACGGTGCAGCCGGAACTGCAGATTCGCGCCGAAAAGAACACCCGCTACGAAATCGTGGCGAAGGTGATGGCCGACGCGAAGAACCAGGGCATGGTCAAGATCGGCTTCGTGACGACGCCGGGTCCACGCGGCCAGCAGTAATGCAGTAAACGCAAGCTCGCCAACGCTACCCTGCCGGTGCGAGCCGGATAAGGCGCCTCGGGAAACCGGGGCGCCTTTCTTTCTGGACCATGCAGATGCCCGCCGGATTGCCGGTGCCGATTCCCATGGCGCCCGGCGAAGAACGGCTCAGGCAAACGTCGCAGTACCGCGACCTGAAATGGCCGGGGTGCGGCCGTTGGATGGCTACGGGGCTCAGCATTTCGGTGAATTCACGATTCCCCGCAACACCCTTCCATGACCAACGGCTAGGCAAGACCCGCCGCAACGGTATTCTGGACCCGCCAACCCTTGGCGTAGCCGGAGTACCCGCATGTCCGCTCTGTCCGTGCGCTCCACCGAACGGCCGCTGGCCGAGATCAACATCACGCCGCTGATCGACGTGATGCTGGCGCTGCTGCTGATCTTCATGATCTCGGCGCCGTTGTTGACCAACAAGATCCCGCTGCCGCTCGGCGGCCGTACGGGCATCGCGACGCAGCGCACGGTTGATCTGCGCATCGCCGCGGACGGACAGGTGATCTACAACGATGCGGCGCTGAGCCGCGTCGAACTCGAAGCGCAGCTGCTGAGCTGGGCCGGCCAGGGCGAGAACAAGCCCGTGCTGCAGCTGCATCCGGACAAGGCGACCACGCACCAGAACCTCATCGACGTACTCGCGCTGGCGCGTCAGGCCGGCATGGACGGCATTTCGATCGAAACGCCGCGCTGAGCGGCAGCGGATTCAGCGGCTGCAGCGGCGTCGTGCTGTTGCAGCCGCCGGATCGTCGAGACCGTCCGTGAGCGGTGGTGCCGGGAGCCCGCGCGGATTCCGCGACGACGGAGGCTGCTCCGCCCGGAACGTCGGGTGAAGCAACGACTCCCACATTGCCGGAAAGTAACAAATACCAAAAATCAGCCGTCGCCGAGTATGCGCCGATAGTTGCGCACGGTAGCCGCGAGGCCGTCGTACAGTGCCTCGCCGATCAGCGCGTGGCCGATCGAGACCTCGGCCAGGAATGGAATCGCCTCGACGAGACAGCCCAGGTTGGCCTGACTCAGATCGTGCCCGGCGTTGACGCCGAGGCCGGCCGCCTGCGCGGCCCGCGCCGTCGCGACGCAGCGCGCGAGTTCGGCGCTGACGTCGCCGGCCGCGAACGCCTTCGCGAAGGGTCCGGTGTAGATCTCCACGCGGTCGGCGCCGATCGCTGCCGCCTGATCCATGCGCGTGTCGCCGGCGTCGACGAACAGGCTGACGCGCGCGCCGAGTTCGCGCAGCTCGGCGACGATCGGACGCAGGCTCGCGGCCGCGGCGGCCAGGTCGAAGCCGTGGTCGGACGTGATCTGCGCGTCGCTGTCGGGGACCAGGGTGACCTGCTCGGGCCTCACCTCGCGGACCAGCGCGACGAGGCCCGGATAGCCGCCGCGCGCCGGGGCGAACGCATTGCCTTCGATGTTGAACTCGACGCGGCGCGCGATCCGCGCGCTCAGCGCGCGCACGTCGCCGGGGCGTATGTGGCGCTGGTCCGGGCGCGGATGCACGGTGACGCCGCCGGCGCCCGCCTCGATGACGCAGTCGCAGGCGCGGCCGATGTCCGGCTCATCCTCGCCGCGCGAATTCCGCAGCACGGCGATCTTGTTCAAGTTGACGCTAAGCACCGTCATCGGCGGCCTCCTTGCTGGGTTCGTCGCGAATCTTCTCGTCGCTGCGCGGCGGCGCGAAGCGTGGCCGCTCGAATTTTTCCGGCAATGGCTCCACGCGCGCCGGCGGTTTCGGCGGCGCGGCCTGGACTTTCGGCGCGGTCGTCGAGCGCGCCGTCGCGGCAGGCGATGCGGTCGAGGCGGGCGCGCCGGCGGATCGTGTGGCGGTCACGGGTGTGGCCGGTGGCGGCGCGACCGGCATGGCTGGCGGCCGCGACGCGGAAACGGAACCGGACGCCGCCGGTGCAGCGACGGCAGCCGGCGCCGATGGCGATACGCCCGGCGCCCGATAGGCCGCCACCGGCGGCGGCGCGAACCGCAGGCCGAGGTTCCAGGGCGCGACGACCGTCGCCGCCGCTGTCGCCGACGCGGCCGATGTCGCACCCGCGCGGCGTGCTTGCGCCGCTGCCGCGGCTTTTTCCTGCGCATGCAGGTCGCGTTCGTGCTCGAGCGTCGCGACGAGCGACGCCGGCAGCGGCATCCAGCGTGCCCGCGGCAGTTCGGTCTCGCTGCCGAACAGGATCAGGCTCAGCGCGCGCACGCGGCCATCGCCGTCGCGGTGTGCGACGAGCTCGAGATCGCCGTCGCGGCTCGCAAAGCGGTCCTCGGCATAGGCATACACCTCGCGCGCGGCGCTGCCGCTGAATTGCAGGGCGATCCGGTCGCCGCAGGTCAGCCGCGCGAGTACGTCGCCGTCGACGGCGTAGTCGCCGCAGTAGCCGGCGAGCTTGTCCGCCGCGAGCGCGACTTCGGCACGCGCGAGGTTCGGCGCGCGGCGGCTCAGCCGCGGCACCGGCACGATCACGCCGTTCTCCGACCAGCGCAGGGTATCGACCTGCCCGCGCGCGTCGCGCTGGAACGACAGGCGTATGGGCGAGCGCTCGACCGCGAACAGATCTGGTGACAGCGGCAGCAGCTTCATGCCGAGGCGTCCGCTGGCCTGGGCGACGAGGCCGTGCTCGCCGGCGCGTATCAGCAGCGGGTTGCCCGGCGAAAATTCGTAAAGGCCGGTGTAGTCGTCGGCGACGAAGGCCGGCGCCGACGCCGACGGCATGGTCGGGAACGGCGGCAAGGTCGTGTCGCCGAGCACGGCCAGGCCCAGCGGTTGCAGGCTCGCGTCGGCGTTGCCGGCCAGCGCGAGCGCCTGCTGGCGATCGGTGCGGAAACCGAAGAACACCGCATGGCCGTCGGCGCCGCCGCTCTGCCAGACCAGCGGCCACTCCTGGCCGTCGACTTCGACGTTGCGCACGCGCCAGCCCAGCCCCCAGCGCTGCTGCGCGTCGCGCGGCTGGCGCGACAGCAGCAGGGCCGCGCGCAGCGGCGAATCGCCGGGCCGCAGCATCGCGCGCAGCAGGCGCGCGAGGTCCTGCGTGCTGCTGTGCAGATGAACCGGCAGCGGTGTCTCGACCGTCGCCGCGGCCACCAAGCGGCCGTCGCGCCGGCCGGTGTCGATGCCGACGCGGCCGACGCCGCTGGCGGTGAGCTGCAGCGGCACGGTCACGCGTTCGGCCAGCGCGGCCGCGAAGCCGTCGCCGTGCGCGCGGCC
>NZ_JANFVR010000092.1 GCF_024609805.1 Tahibacter caeni
CGCCACCGAATCGCTCGGCGCCGATCTTCGTCAGCGCTGCCGTCAGCGTCGTCTTCCCGTGGTCCACGTGACCGATCGTGCCGACGTTGACGTGCGGCTTGGTGCGCTCGAATTTACCCTTAGCCATGACTCAAAACCTCAAACAGTGAATAGCGGTGACGATGACTCAGCTGGCCTTCTTCATCACCTGTTCGGCGATGTTATTCGGCGCTTCGGCGTAGTGATCGAATTCCATGGTGAACGTGGCGCGGCCCTGAGACATGGAGCGCATCGACGTGGCGTAGCCGAACATTTCGCCCAGCGGCACCAGCGCGTTGATGACCTTGCCCGACGGGCTGTCATCGGAACCCTGCAGGATGCCGCGACGGCGGGACAGATCGCCCATGACGTCGCCCATGTAGTCTTCCGGCGTGACGACCTCGACCTTCATGATCGGCTCGAGCAGCACCGGGTTGGCCTTCTGGAAGCCTTCCTTGAAGCCCATCGAACCGGCGATCTTGAACGCCATTTCGTTCGAGTCGACTTCATGGTACGAACCGTCGACCAGGCGGACCTTGATGTCGACCACGGGGAAGCCTGCGAGGATGCCGTTTTGCATCGCTTCGCGAATGCCCTTGTCGACTGCCGGCACGTATTCCTTCGGCACCGAACCGCCGACCGTCGCGTTCTCGAACAGATAGCCGACGCCGCGTTCCTGCGGTTCGATCTCGAGCACGACGTGGCCGTACTGGCCCTTACCGCCCGACTGACGCACGAACTTGCCGTCCTGCTTGACCGCCTTGCGGATCGTTTCGCGATACGCAACCTGCGGCTTGCCGACGTTGGCCTCGACGTTGAACTCGCGCTTCATGCGGTCGACGATGATTTCGAGGTGCAGCTCGCCCATGCCGGCGATGATGGTCTGGCCCGATTCCTCGTCGGTGCGCACGCGCAGCGACGGATCTTCCTGGGCGAGACGCGACAGCGCCAGTCCCATCTTTTCCTGGTCCGACTTGGTCTTCGGCTCGACCGCCATCGCGATGACGGGCTCCGGGAAGACCATGCGTTCCAGGGTGATCACGTCGCCCGGGGCGCACAGCGTATCGCCGGTCGTGACGTCCTTCAGGCCGACCGCCGCGGCGATGTCGCCGGCGCGGACTTCCTTGATTTCGTCGCGCTGGTTCGCGTGCATCTGCAGGATGCGGCCGACGCGTTCCTTCTTGCTCTTGACCGGGTTGTACACGGTGTCGCCGGAGTTCAACGTGCCCGAGTAGACGCGGAAGAACGACAGCGAACCGACGAACGGGTCGGTCATGATCTTGAACGCGAGCGCCGAGAACGGCTCGTTGTCACCGGCCGCGCGCGTCGCTTCCTTCTCGTTCTCGTCGATGCCCTTGACCGGCGGACGATCTGACGGGGCCGGCAGGTAGCGGATGACCGCGTCGAGCATCGCCTGCACGCCCTTGTTCTTGAAGGCCGTGCCGCAGAATACCGGGATGAGGCTCGTCGCCAAGGTGCCGGCGCGGATGCCCGTCATGATTTCCTCTTCCGAGAGCTCCCCCTCTTCGAGGTACTTGTTCATGAGCTCTTCGGACGTCTCGGCAGCGGCCTCGACCATGAAGCTGCGAGCAGTCTCGCAATCCTTCACGAGGTTCGCCGGGATGTCGCGGTACTCGAACTTCGTGCCCTGGGCTTCCGGATCCCAGTAGATCGCCTTCATCTTGATGAGGTCGACCACGCCCTCGAAATTCTCTTCCGCGCCGATCGGCATCTGCATCGGCACCGGGTTGGCGCCGAGGCGAGCCTTCAGCTGCGAGACGACCTTGCCGAAGTCGGCGCCGGTGCGGTCCATCTTGTTGACGAACGCAAGACGCGGCACGCCGTACTTGTTGGCCTGGCGCCAGACGGTTTCCGACTGCGGCTGCACGCCGCCGACCGCGCAGAGCACGAACACGGCGCCGTCGAGCACGCGCAGTGAACGCTCGACTTCGATCGTGAAGTCGACGTGTCCCGGGGTGTCGATGATGTTGAAGCGGTGCTCCGGGAAGGACATGTCCATGCCCTTCCAGAAGCAGGTCGTCGCGGCCGACGTGATCGTGATGCCGCGTTCTTGCTCCTGCTCCATCCAGTCCATCGTCGCAGCACCTTCGTGCACTTCGCCGATCTTGTGGTTGACGCCGGTGTAGAAAAGGATGCGTTCGGTCGTCGTCGTCTTGCCGGCATCGATGTGAGCCATGATGCCGAAGTTGCGGTAACGCTCGATGGGGGTAGTACGGGCCACAGTCGTTCCCTCAACTCTTACCAGCGATAGTGCGAGAACGCCTTGTTGGCTTCCGCCATACGATGCGTTTCTTCGCGCTTCTTGACCGCGGAACCGCGGTTCTCGGCAGCTTCAAGCAGCTCGGCGGCGAGCTTGCGCGGCATCGAGTTCTCGCTGCGCTTGCGCGCGGCGTCGATGACCCAGCGCATGGCCAGCGCAGTGCGGCGAGCCGAACGGACTTCGACCGGAACCTGGTAGGTGGCGCCACCGACGCGGCGCGACTTCACTTCGACGGCCGGCGCGACGTTGTTGAGCGCCTTTTCGACCAGAGCGAGCGAGTCAGCGTTCTTCTGGCCGATATGATCGAGCGCGCCGTAGACGATGCCTTCGGCGACCGACTTCTTACCGCTCTTCATCACCATGTTGATGAAGCGGGCGATCAGCTGGCTGTTGTGCTTCGGATCGGACAGCAGCACGCGGGTGGGGGCGGAACCTTTACGCGACATGATTCAGGCCTTCTCTAATCAGGACTTCGGGCGCTTGGCGCCGTACTTCGAACGACCCTGGCGGCGCTTCGCGACGCCGGCGGCGTCGAGCGAGCCACGCACCGTGTGGTAGCGCACGCCCGGCAGGTCTTTGACACGGCCGCCGCGGATCAGGACCACCGAGTGTTCCTGCAGGTTGTGACCTTCGCCGCCGATGTAGCTGATGACTTCGTAGCTGTTGGTCAGACGAACCTTGGCCACCTTGCGCAGAGCCGAGTTCGGCTTCTTCGGGGTGGTCGTGTATACGCGGGTGCAGACGCCGCGACGCTGCGGGCACTCTTGGAGGGCCGGCGAGGCGCTCTTGTAAGTCTTCGGGCTACGCGGTTTACGCACCAGCTGGTTGATAGTCGCCATTCGTGGATGCCTTAGGAAACAAAAAACAGGTCGAAAGAAATCGACCTGCCAAGACGCAAGAGTTTAACAAGCGGTTGACAAGGGCGTCAACAAGACGCCCCGCCTTCACATCCGTGTATTTCGAACACGAGGCACATCCTGTGCCTCATTTCGATGTCGTTTATTGCGCCGCAAGGGCGCCGGCACTTAGCCGTTGTCGTCGGCGGAATCGGCCACGAACTCGGTCACGCCACCGCGCAGGGTTTCGATATCCGAATCCGACAGACCACCGGCCGCGAGGCGGCGACGTGTGGTGTGGTAAGCCAAGCCGGTACCGGCCGGAATAAGACGGCCGACGATAACATTCTCCTTCAGGCCACGCAAGGTGTCGCGCGTGCCGCGGACCGCCGCTTCCGTGAGGACGCGGGTGGTTTCCTGGAACGAGGCCGCCGAGATGAACGACTCGGTCGCGAGCGAGGCCTTGGTGATGCCCAGCAGGACCGGATCGTACTGCGCCGGCAGCTCGCCGCGCGCATCGGCCCGGCGGTTCTCCTCGATCATGCGGATGCGGTCGACCTGCTCGCCGCGCAGGAAGCGCGTGTCGCCGGCGACCGTGATCTCGACCTTGCGCAGCATCTGGCGAATGATCGTTTCGATGTGCTTGTCGTTGATGCGCACGCCCTGCAGGCGGTAGACGTCCTGGATTTCCTTGACCAGGTAGGCCGCCAGCGGCTCGACGCCGAGCAGACGCAGGATGTCGTGCGGATTGGGTTCGCCGTCGACGACGGTCTCGCCCTTCTCCACGTGCTCGCCTTCGAACACGATGACGTGACGCCACTTCGGAATCAGTTCCTCGTGCTCGTTGCCGTCGACGTCCTTGATGATCAGACGCTGCTTGCCCTTGGTGTCCTTGCCGAAGCTGATGATGCCCGAGCGCTCGGCGAGGATTGCCGGCTCCTTGGGCTTGCGCGCTTCGAACAGGTCGGCCACGCGCGGCAGACCGCCGGTGATGTCGCGGGTCTTCGACGTTTCCTGCGGGATACGCGCGACCACGTCGCCGACGCCGACTTCCACGCCGTCCTGCAGCGACACGATCGCGCCGGCCGGCAGATAGTACTGCGCCGGGATGTCCGTGCCGGGCAGCTTGAGCTCCTTGCCCTTCTTGTCCTCGATGCGCACGGTCGGTCGCAGATCCTTGGCCTGCGTGCCGCGGCGCTTCGGATCGGTGACGACCGCGCTTTCCAGGCCGGTCAGCTCGTCGGTCTGCGCCTGCACGGTCACGCCGTCGATGAAGTCGATGAAGCGCAGCACGCCGGCGACCTCCGAGACGATCGGATGGGTATGCGGATCCCAGTTCGCGACGACCTGGCCGGCCTTGACCGGCGCGCCATCCTTGACCGAGATCGTCGCGCCGTAGGGCACCTTGTAGCGCTCGCGCTCGCGGCCGTGGGTGTCGAGCACCGACACTTCGCCCGAACGCGACACCGCGACCAGGTGGCCCTGGGAGTGCTGCACGGTCTTGAGATTGTTGAAGCGCAGCGCACCGGTGGTCTTGACCTGCACGTTGTCGACCGCAGCCGCACGGGAAGCCGCGCCGCCGATGTGGAACGTACGCATGGTCAGCTGCGTGCCGGGCTCGCCGATGGACTGGGCCGCGATGACGCCGACAGCCTCGCCCTGGTTGACGAGATGGCCGCGCGCGAGGTCGCGGCCGTAGCACTTGGCGCAGACGCCGAAGCGCGTTTCGCAGGTGATCGGCGAGCGCACCTTGATCGACTGCACGCCGGCCTGGTCCATCTTGTCGACCAGCGCTTCGTCGAGCAGCGTGTTGCGCGTGACGATCGGCTGATCGTCGTTGCCCGGCGCATAGACGTCCTCGGCCACGACGCGGCCCAGCACGCGGTCGCGCAGCGGCTCGACCACGTCGCCGCCTTCGACGATCGCGGTCATGGTCAGGCCTTCGTAGGTCTCGCAGTCGGTGCTCGTGACGACCATGTCCTGGGCGACGTCGACCAGACGGCGCGTCAGGTAACCCGAGTTCGCCGTCTTCAGCGCCGTGTCGGCCAGACCTTTGCGCGCGCCGTGGGTCGAGATGAAGTACTGCAGGACGTCGAGGCCTTCGCGGAAGTTCGCCTTGATCGGCGTCTCGATGATCGAGCCGTCCGGCTTGGCCATGAGGCCGCGCATGCCGGCGAGCTGGCGGATCTGCGCCGCGCTACCGCGCGCGCCGGAGTCGGCCATGATGTAGATCGAGTTCATCGACTTCTGCTCGACCGTCTCGCCCTTGGCATTGAGCACCTTCTCGGTGCCGATGCCGCGCATCATCGCCTGGGCCACCTGTTCGTTCGTGCGCGACCAGATGTCGACGACCTTGTTATAGCGTTCGCCGGCGGTCACGAGGCCCGACTGGAACTGCTCCTGGATCTCGACGACTTCCTTCTCGGCGACCTCGAGAATGGCCTTCTTCTCGCCCGGGATCTTCATGTCGTCGATGCCGATCGAGATGCCCGCGCGCGTCGCGTAGTGGAAGCCCGTGTACATCAGCTGGTCGGCGAACACGACGGTGTCCTTCAGACCCAGGCGGCGGTAGCAGGCGTTGATCAGGCGCGAGATGTTCTTCTTGGTCAGCTCGGTGTTGACCAGCGAGAACGACAGGCCCGGCGGAATGATCTCGTGCAGCAGCGCACGGCCGACGGTCGTGTCGACGATGCTGACGCGCTCGATGATCTCGCCGGTCTGGTCGTCGCGGTCGGTCAGCTTCAGGCGCACCTTGACCTTCGCGTGCAGCTCGACCGCACGGTTCTGGTAGGCGCGGTGCACTTCGGCGACGTTGGCGAAGACCATGCCCTCGCCCTTCGCATTCACGAGCTCGCGCGTCATGTAGTACAGGCCGAGAACGACGTCCTGGGTCGGCACGATGATCGGATCGCCGTTGGCCGGGGACAGGATGTTGTTCGTCGACATCATCAGCGCGCGTGCTTCGAGCTGCGCTTCGAGCGACAGCGGCACGTGCACGGCCATCTGGTCGCCGTCGAAGTCGGCGTTGAACGCGGTACAGACCAGCGGATGCAGCTGGATCGCCTTGCCTTCAATCAGCACCGGCTCGAACGCCTGGATGCCGAGACGGTGCAGGGTCGGCGCGCGGTTGAGCATGACCGGATGCTCGCGGATCACCTCTTCGAGGATGTCCCAGACCTGCGCTTCTTCACGCTCGACGAGCTTCTTGGCCGCCTTGATCGTGGTGGCCAGGCCGCGGCGCTGCAGCTTGGAGAAGATGAACGGCTTGAACAGCTCCAGCGCCATCTTCTTGGGCAGACCGCACTGGTGCAGGCGCAGGGTCGGGCCGACCACGATGACCGAACGGCCCGAGTAGTCGACGCGCTTGCCGAGCAGGTTCTGGCGGAAGCGGCCCTGCTTGCCCTTGATCATGTCGGCCAGCGACTTCAGCGGGCGTTTGTTCGTGCCGGTGATCGCGCGACCGCGGCGGCCGTTGTCCATCAGCGCGTCGACCGATTCCTGCAGCATGCGCTTTTCGTTGCGCACGATGATGTCGGGCGCGTTGAGTTCGAGCAGGCGCTTCAGGCGGTTGTTGCGGTTGATGACGCGGCGGTACAGGTCGTTGAGGTCGGAGGTCGCGAAGCGGCCGCCGTCCAGCGGCACCAGCGGACGCAGGTCCGGCGGCAGCACCGGCAGCACGGTCATGACCATCCATTCCGGACGGTTGCCCGACTCGAGGAAGCTCTCGACGAGCTTGATGCGCTTGGACAGGCGCTTGAGCTTGGTCTCGGAGTTCGTGCTGGCGATTTCCTCGCGCAGCTTGATCAACTCCTGGTTCAGGTCGATGGCCTTGAGCAGCTCGTAGACGGCCTCGGCGCCCATGCGCGCGTCGAACTCGTCACCGTGCTCCTCGACCGCCTGCAGGTACTGTTCCTCGGTCAGCAGCTGGCCGCGCTCGAGCGCGGTCAGGCCCGGCTCGACGACGACGTAGGCTTCGAAGTACAGGATGCGCTCGATGTCGCGCAGCGTCATGTCCAGCATGAGGCCGATGCGCGACGGCAGCGACTTCAGGAACCAGATGTGCGCGGTCGGCGAAGCCAGCTCGATGTGGCCCATGCGCTCGCGGCGCACCTTGGCCAGGGTGACCTCGGTGCCGCACTTCTCGCAGACCACGCCGCGGTGCTTCATGCGCTTGTACTTGCCGCAGAGGCACTCGTAGTCCTTGATCGGACCGAAGATCGCCGCGCAGAACAGGCCGTCGCGTTCCGGCTTGAACGTGCGGTAGTTGATCGTCTCGGGCTTCTTGACTTCGCCGAACGACCAGGAGCGGATCAGGTCCGGCGAGGCCAGGCCGATGCGGATCGAATCGAAGTCCAGCGTCTGACGCTGCTGGTTGAACAGATTGAGCAAGTCTTTCATTTCGTAATCTCCCGATCCGGCCGCTTACTTCGACTCTTCGAGTTCGATGTTGATGCCGAGCGAGCGGATTTCCTTCACGAGCACGTTGAAGGACTCCGGCATGCCCGCCACCATCTCGTGGTTGCCGTCGACGATGTTCTTGTACATCTGGTTGCGGCCCGGCACGTCGTCGGACTTGACCGTCAGCATTTCCTGCAGCGTGTAGGCCGCGCCGTAGGCTTCGAGCGCCCAGACTTCCATTTCGCCGAAGCGCTGGCCGCCGAACTGCGCCTTGCCGCCGAGCGGCTGCTGCGTGACCAGCGAGTACGGGCCGGTCGAACGCGCGTGCATCTTGTCGTCGACGAGGTGGTTCAGCTTGAGCATGTGCATGTAGCCGACCGTGACCGGACGATCGAACGGTTCGCCCGTGCGGCCGTCGATCAGGATGGTCTGGCCCGATTCGGGCAGACCGGCCAGCTTCAGCATGTGCTTGATCTCTTCCTCGAACGCGCCGTCGAACACCGGCGTGGCCATCGGCACGCCCTTGGACAGGTTCTTGGCCAGCACCTTGAGCTCGTCGTCGTTGAACTGGTCGAGTTCGACGCGATCCCTGCCGTAGCTCTGCTTGTCGTGGTTGTAGATCTGGTCGATGAACTTGCGCAGCTCGCCGGCCTTCTCGTTCGCCGCGAGCATCGCCTCGATGCGGTGGCCCAGGCCCTTGGCGGCCCAGCCCAGATGCACTTCGAGCACCTGACCGATGTTCATACGCGACGGCACGCCGAGCGGATTCAGCACGATGTCGATGGGTCGACCGTCGGCCGAGAACGGCATGTCCTCGACCGGCACGATCATCGACACGACACCCTTGTTGCCGTGGCGGCCGGCCATCTTGTCGCCCGGCTGGATGCGGCGCTTCACGGCCAGGTAGACCTTGACCATCTTGAGCACGCCAGGCGCGAGGTCGTCGCCCTGGGTGATCTTGGCCTGCTTCTCCTTGAAGCGGCGGTCGAACTCCTCGCGGTGGCGGCGGATCTGCTCGGCCGCGCGCTCGAGGAACTCGGCGGCGTCGTCGTCCTTGACGCTGAGCTTGAACCACTCGTCCTTCTTGAGCTCGTCGAGATACTCGTTCGTGATCTCGGCGCCCTTCTTCAGGCCGTTCGGGCCGTGGTTGGCCGCCTTGCCGACGAGGGCCGCGCGCAGACGCGCGTAGATCGCGCCTTCGAGGATGCGGAACTGGTCGTCGAAGTCCTTCTTGACGCGCTTGACTTCCATTTCCTCGATCTGGCGCGCGCGCTTGTCCTTCTCGATGCCGTCGCGCGTGAAGACCTGCACGTCGATGACCGTGCCGTCCATGCCCGGCGGCACGCGCAGCGAGCTGTCCTTAACGTCGGAGGCCTTCTCGCCGAAGATCGCGCGCAGCAGCTTCTCTTCCGGCGTCAGCTGCGACTCGCCCTTCGGCGTGACCTTGCCGACGAGGATGTCGCCGGCCTTGACCTCGGCGCCGATGTAGACGACGCCGGATTCGTCCAGACGCGACAGCGCCTGCTCGCCTACGTTCGGGATGTCGGCCGTGATTTCTTCCGGACCGAGCTTGGTGTCGCGCGCGACGCAGGTCAGCTCTTCGATGTGGATCGTCGTGTAGCGGTCTTCCTCGACGACGCGCTCGGAGATCAGGATCGAGTCTTCGAAGTTGTAGCCGTTCCAGGGCATGAACGCGATCAGCATGTTCTGGCCGAGCGCGAGCTCGCCGATGTCGGTCGACGGACCGTCGGCGAGCGCGTCGCCGGTCGCGACGATGTCGCCCACCTTGACCAGCGGACGCTGGTTCATGCAGGTGTTCTGGTTCGAGCGCGTGTACTTGGTCAGGGTGTAGATGTCGACGCCGGCGTCGTTGTCGCCGACCTCGGACTCGTGCGCGCGCACGACGATGCGGCCCGCGTCGACCTGGTCGATGACGCCGCCGCGCTTGGCCAGCACGAGCACGCCCGAGTCGCGCGCCACGGCGCGCTCGATGCCGGTGCCGACCAGCGGCTTCTCGGCGCGCAGGGTCGGAACGGCCTGGCGCTGCATGTTCGCGCCCATCAGCGCGCGGTTCGCGTCGTCGTGCTCGAGGAACGGCACGAGCGCCGCGGCGACCGACACGGTCTGCATCGGCGAGACGTCCATATAGTGCACGTCGCTGGCCAGACGCAGCTCGGACTCGCCGCGGTAGCGGCAGGCCACGTATTCGTCGATGAAGCGGCCTTCCTCGGTCAGCGGCGAGTTGGCCTGGGCGATCACGAACTCGCCCTCGCCGATCGCCGACAGGTAGTCGACCTCGTTCGTGATCTTGCCGTTGGTCACGCGGCGGTACGGCGTCTCGAGGAAGCCGTAGTCGTTGGTGCGCGCGTAGACGGCCAGCGAGTTGATCAGACCGATGTTCGGACCTTCCGGCGTCTCGATCGTGCAGACGCGGCCGTAGTGGGTCGGATGCACGTCGCGGACTTCGAAACCGGCGCGCTCGCGCGTCAGGCCGCCCGGACCTAGGGCCGAGACGCGGCGCTTGTGCGTGACTTCCGACAGCGGGTTGTTCTGGTCCATGAACTGCGACAGCTGCGAGGAGCCGAAGAACTCCTTGATCGCGGCCGCGACCGGCTTGGCGTTGATGAGCTCCTGCGGCGTCAGGCCTTCGGACTCGGCCAGCGACAGGCGCTCCTTGACCGCGCGCTCGACGCGCACGAGACCGATGCGGAACACGTTCTCGGCCATTTCGCCGACCGAACGCACGCGGCGGTTGCCGAGATGGTCGATGTCGTCGACGACGCCGCGGCCGTTGCGGATCTCGCACAGCGTACGGATGACGTCGAGGATGTCGGACGTCTGGCCGAGCTCCTTGACCAGCGACTTCGAGTTCTCGTCGTTGCGCTCGGACAGGTACTTGTGGTCGTACAGGATGCCCGGACCGTTGTCGTCCTTGCGGCCGACGCGGCGGTTGAACTTCATGCGGCCGACGCGATCGAGGTCGTAGCGCTCGAAGGTGAAGAACAGGTTGAAGAACAGGTTCTGCGCGGCTTCCTTGGTCGGCGGCTCGCCCGGACGCATCATGCGGTAGATTTCTACCAGCGCCTCGAGCGGCGTCTTGGTCGAGTCGATGCGCAGGGTCGAGGAGATGTACGGACCGCGGTCGAGGTCGTTGACCCACAGGGTCGCTATCTTCTCGACGCCGCCCTTGCGGAACTTCTCGAGCAGGGTTTCGTTGAGCTCTTCGTTGGCCAGCGCGAGCAGCTCGCCGGTCTTGGTGTCGACGACGTCGTGCGCGACGATGCGGCCGAGCAGATAGTCGTCCGGCACCTCGAGCGAGCTGATGTTTTCCTTCTGCAGCTCGCGCACATGGCGCGCGGTGATGCGCTTGCCGGCCTCGACGACGACGCGGTCGCCGACGCGCAGGTCGAAGTTCAGCGTTTCGCCGCGCAGACGCTCGGCGACGAGTTCGAGTTCCGCGCCGCCCTGCTTGCCGAGGGTGAACACGTTCTTCTCGAAGAACAGGTCGAGCATTTCCGCGTTGGTGTAGCCGAGCGCGCGCAGCAGCACGGTGACCGGCAGCTTGCGGCGGCGGTCGATACGCGTGAACAGACAGTCCTTCGGATCGAACTCGAAGTCGAGCCACGAACCGCGGTACGGAATCACGCGCGCGGAGAACAGCAGCTTGCCCGAGCTGTGCGTCTTGCCGCGGTCGTGGTCGAAGAACACACCCGGCGAGCGGTGCAGCTGCGAGACGATGACGCGCTCGGTGCCGTTGACAATGAAGGTGCCGGTGTCGGTCATGAGCGGCAGTTCGCCCATGTAGACTTCCTGCTCCTTGACGTACTTGATCGCCTTGTTGTTGGCCGGGCTCTCACGGTCGTAGATGACCAGGCGCACGGTCACGCGCAACGGCGCGCCGTAGCTCATTCCGCGCTGGCGGCATTCGCGCTCGTCGAACGGCGGTTCGCCCAGGCGGTAGCTGACGTATTCGAGGGCCGCATTGCCCGAATAGCTCGTGATCGGAAACACCGACTTCAGCGCCGCGTGCAGGCCTTTGTCTTCGCGGGCGGTCACGCCGCCGGCGTCGAGCTGGAGGAATTCCCGGTAGGAATCCACCTGGATGGCGAGCAGGAAAGGCACGTCAAGCACGACGGGGCGCTTGCCGAAATCCTTGCGGATACGCTTCTTCTGGGTGAACGAGTAGGTCATGGTCGGGTACCGCCTCGGGTCGTCAAAACCGCCGCTGCGGAAACAGCGGCGTGGAAGGGAAAACGGGCATCGGCAAACAGTAAGTGGGGCTTTACCGCTTGCCGATGTCCGCGGCCCTGCGAACAACAGTGAAAGCCCGGGAGCTTACGCCCCCAGGCTTTCGTCGTGCCTGGACTAGCAGGCGACGCAACGCGTCGCTTACTTGATCTCGACAGTGGCGCCGGCAGCTTCCAGTTCCTTCTTGAACTTGGCCGAGTCGTCCTTGCTGACGGCGTCCTTGACGGTCGACGGAGCGGATTCGACGAGGTCCTTGGCTTCCTTGAGGCCCAGGCCCGTGATCGCGCGGACAGCCTTGATGACTTCGACCTTCTTCTCGCCGGCGGCCTTCAGGACGACGGTGAACTCGGTCTTTTCTTCGACCGGAGCGGCAGCGGCAGCGGCCGGGGCCGCAGCGGCGACCGGGGCAGCGGCGGACACGCCGAACTTTTCTTCCATCGCCTTGACCAGCTCCATCACTTCGATGAGGGTCTTGCCGGCGATCGCTTCGATGATCTGCTCGTTGGAGAGAGACATTGTTTTAACTCCTGGAAATAACGGCTAAGGTGTGAATTTCGTGACCGGCTGGCGTGTGGCTCAAGCCGCCTGCTTCTCACCGGCTGCCTTGGTAACGCGCGCGATCTGCGACGCGGGTTCCGACAGCAGGCGGACGAGCATGGTGGCAGGCTGGACGAGCACGCTGAGGAACATGCTGAGCGCCTGTTCGCGGGTCGGCAGCGAGGCGAGCACGTCGACGTGCGAGCCCGGGTATGCCTTGCCGCCGATGGCGACCAATGCAGGTTTCAGCTTGTCCGCGCCCTTGGCGAAATCCTTGATCAGACGGCCGGCAGCACCCGGATCTTCCTTCGAGAAGGCGTACAGCAGCGGACCGGTCAGCGAGTCCTTGACGCACTCGTAATCGGTACCTTCCACTGCGCGCGCGACCAGCGTGTTCTTGGCAACTTTCAGATACACACCGGACTGACGCGCCTTCTTGCGCAGCTCGGTGAGCTGCCCGACGGTAAGACCCGCATACTCGGCGGCGACCAGGGAATAAGCCGAGGAAGCCACATTCGCCAGTTCGGCAACGACCTCTTTCTTTTGCGCAAGATTGAGCGCCATTGCGTTCTCCGAACCGGATCGCGACGTACTCCTGTACGTCCGCATCCATCAGCGAAACGGATCCCTCTTCCGTGCGGATCCGCTGGTATCTCGCGATACCGTTTTGGTGGCCGTTCCAGGAAAACCTGTTACGGGCGGCACCATCTACGCAGGCCGGTGGTTTAAGACCTTCGCGTCGCGGCCGGGAGCTTCCGTCGCATTGCTGCGCTTCCCTGCTCTCCCGGACGTACCGCTACGGTCGCCTGCGGTCTTTGACGGCGCCCGGCCGTCGTGGCCGGGAGCCCTCAAAATTTCTTCCGCGGCGCTCGTGCGCCGCACTTGCGAATTACTGCTTCAGGCCCAGGGTCGACTGGTCGACGATGACGCCGAGGCCCATCGTCGTGGACAGCGACACCTTCTGCAGGTACTGACCCTTCGCCGCGGCCGGCTTGGCCTTCAGCAGGTCGGCCAGCAGCGCCGTCAGGTTGTCCTTCAGCGCGTCGGCTTCGAAGTTGGCCTTGCCGATCGTCGCGTGAATGATGCCGGCCTTGTCGTTGCGGAACTTGACCTGACCCGCCTTCGCGTTCTTGACCGCGGTGGCGACGTCGGCCGTGACCGAGCCGTCCTTCGGGTTCGGCATCAGGCCGCGCGGACCCAGCAACTGACCGAGCTTGCCGACGACGCGCATCGCGTCCGGCGTCGCGATCACGCGGCCGAAGTTCAGCTCACCGGCCTGCATCTTCTCGGCGAGGTCGTCCATGCCGACCGCATCGGCGCCGGCGGCCTTGGCGGCCTCGGCTTTCTCGCCCGGCGGGCAGAACACGGCGACGCGGATCGTCTTGCCGGTGCCGTGCGGCAGCAGGCTGGAGCCGCGCACGCCCTGGTCCGACTTCTTCGCGTCGATGCCGAGGCGCACGGCCACGTCGACGGACTCGACGAACTTCGCCTTGGCGTTGTCCTTGAGGATCTTCAGCGCGGCTTCGACCGGATAGGCCTTGCCCGGCTCGACCAGGCCTTGCATTGCTTTGAAACGCTTGGTGATTGCCATTGCCTTAGATCTCCGTATTCAGGCCCATGCTGCGCGCGCTGCCGGCGATCGTGCGCACGGCGGCCTCGAGGTCAGCGGCGGTGAGGTCCGGCATCTTCGTGGTGGCGATCTCTTCGAGCTGCTTGCGCGTCACCTTGCCGACCTTCTCGGTGTTCGGACGCTTGGAGCCCGACTGGATGCCCGCGGCCTTCTTCAGCAGGATCGAAGCCGGCGGCGTCTTGGTGATGAAGGTGAACGAACGGTCCGAATAGGCCGTGATCACGACCGGAATCGGCAGGCCCGGTTCCAGCTTCTGCGTGGCCGCATTGAAGGCCTTGCAGAATTCCATGATGTTCAGGCCGCGCTGACCCAGCGCAGGACCGACCGGCGGCGAGGGGTTGGCCTGACCGGCCTTCACCTGCAGCTTGATATAGCCGACTACTTTCTTTGCCATTGTCTTCTCCGGGTATAGCGCCTGGGTTTCAGGCTCCCCATCGCGCCGGGGGAATCACGTGCCCCGGCTTCACGTTGTTGAATCCCGTCGCGGGCGAGCAGCCGTCGCGGCGCTCGGCCTGTGGCGGCCTCAGGCCTTTTCGACCTGGCCGAACTCGAGCTCGACCGGCGTGGAGCGGCCGAAGATCAGCACGGCCACACGCAGACGGCTCTTCTCGTAGTTGACTTCCTCGACGACGCCGTTGAAGTCGTTGAACGGGCCTTCGGTGACGCGGACCATCTCGCCCGGCTCGAACAGCACCTTGGGCTTGGGCTTCTCCACGCCTTCCTGCACACGGCGCAGGATCGCGTCGGCCTCGGAGTCCTTGATCGGCAGCGGACGGTCGGCGGTGCCGCCGATGAAGCCCATGACCTTCGAGGTCTCCTTGACCAGATGCCAGGATTCGTCGTCGATCTTCGGCGCCTTGTTCTCGGTGTCGGTCTCGATCTGGACCAGCACGTAGCCCGGGAAGAACTTGCGCTCGCTGCGGCGCTTCTGGCCGCCGCGCATCTCGATGACTTCTTCGGTCGGGACGAGGATCTCGCCGAACTTGTCTTCCATGCCGGCGCGGGTCACGCGATCACGCAGGCCCTTGGCGACCTGGTGTTCGAAACCGGAATAGGCATGAACGACATACCAACGCTTGGCCATGACGGTCCGCCTTACAGCTTGAGCAGCCAATCCATGACGACGACCTTGAGGATCAGGTCGATCAGGCCGAGGATCAGGCTGATGATGATGACGACCACGACGATGACGCCGGTGGTGCGGATGGTTTCTTCGCGCGTCGGCCAGACGACCTTGCGCAGCTCGATGCTCGACTCGCGCAGGAAGAAGCGCAGCGTGCGGCCCGGGCCGGTCTGGCTGCCGACGAACGCGGCCGCGACGACGGCGACGAGCAGGCCGAGCACGCGCAGCACTTGCGCGGCGCCCGAGAAATAATAGAAGCCCGCGATACCGCCGACCAGGATGACGGCAGCCAGCGCGAGCTTGGCGATATCGGCGGCGTTGGTGCCGGAAGCTTGTTCGACTTTCGCGTTCATGTTCCTGCTGCCGAAGCGGCCCCGGCGGTGGCGCATCTGCGCCCGGTGCCTGCGCCGGACCTGCAATCAATGGCACGCCAGGAGGGACTCGAACCCCCAACCTGCGGTTTTGGAGACCGCTGCTCTGCCAATTGAGCTACTGGCGTACCGCGTAAACCCTCACCACCCGAAAACGGCGATGGCGGCTTGCGCCGCCAAGGCCAGTTTCGGCCGTCCTGCGCGATTTCAAGCCGCGCAGGACCGTTTTCTTACTTGAAGATCTTGGCGACGACGCCGGCGCCGACGGTGCGGCCGCCTTCGCGGATCGCGAAGCGCAGACCTTCTTCCATCGCGATCGGCGCGATCAGCGTGACCTTCATTTTGATGTTG
>NZ_JANFVR010000093.1 GCF_024609805.1 Tahibacter caeni
GAGGCGCTGCTCGGCCGCGTCGATGTCGGCCTGGGCCTCGTCATAGCGGGCCAGCGCGACGGCTGCGGATGCGCGTTCGAGCTGGGCGATCGCGCTGTCGCGCCGGCGGCCGGCCGCGCCGGCCCGCTCCTGCGCGTCGCGGCAGACCGTCATCGCCTCGGCCGGCGAACGCTTGAGTGCGGCACTGCAGGCGTCCAGATCCGCGGCGGCGAGGGCAACCGGCGCCGCCAGCAGCAGCCCGATGCCGAATGCGCGCCGCAACCGCATTCCGTGTTTCACCGAAGCCGCCCCCGCTGCCGTATCCGGCGAGCGTAGCAGCGGCGGTCGCGGCCGTCGTGACGCGGCGACAGGCTTCGGCCGGATGTGTCCGGCTTCGCGGGAATTCCCCGCCGCGCGCCCGAGGCCGGCGCGCGGCGAAGGACCTTGCGCCGGATCGTTCAGTAACTGCCGAGCTTGCGGATCACGTCGATGACGTCCTCGTACGCATCGGCCTTGTCCGGCTCGCTGATCATCCCCGCGAGGCACGCCGCGATGGCCGAGTTCTTGATGGTCTGCAGCAGGTTTTCCTGGCTCGCGCGGTTCACGCGTTCGATCGCCGAGGCCAGCGCGTCGGCGGCTGCGCGCACGCCGTAGGCCACGTCGCCGCTGTGCGACAGCGTCGTGTCCAGCGCCAGCTTGACCGCCTGCGTGATCTGGTCGTTGACCGAGCCGAGGACCTTGCTGCTGCCGTTCGCCTGGGTCGACGCGGCGGCGTCGACGGCGCGCGCCGAGAGCTGCGCCGGCGTGAAGCCGGTGCTCCCTTCGGCCGCGCGGGCCTCCGCGGCCGTGTCCAGGGTGTAGATCAGCATGACGCCTTGCGTTGCCGCGGCCTGGGCCAGGATGTTCTGCTGTTGCTGCTGGCTGACCGCGTTCTGGAACAGGATGCCGGTGGAGTGGGCGAGCGCCTGGTAGATCGTGCCCATGGCATAGGCCGGCGCTTCGCCGACCACTTTGACGTTGCTCTGCGTGACCGCGTCGGTGATCTGGTCGTTCACGGCGGGCACGGCGGCCTGGGTGATCGCATCGGTGATCTGGCTGTTCACGGCGGTGGGCTGGGTGTCGTTGGCCATCGGAGCTTCCTCGGGGTCGGGCCGGCGATGCGGCGTAGTGGATTCTGCGGCAAAGGCCAAGCGTAGGGCAGGCGCCGCGGCTATCGCGCCGGCGCGGCCCGTACGCCGGCGGCGTGCAGCGCGCCGGCGCAGCGGCGACAATCGCGCGTCGCCCTGCCGGAAGTCCGCATGACCGATCACGCCGCGCTGCTGGATCTGGCTGCCCTGGTCCTCGCCGTGTTCCTGCTGCTGCAGTTGCAGCGCCTGCGCGCGCTGCTGTCGCTGGTGTTCGCGCCGGCGCGCGCGCGGCGCATCGCCGCGCCGCGCATTCCCGAGGCCATCGCCGACCTGCATGCGCGGGCCGCCGCCGAACTGGCGGCGCTGGGCTTCGAGGGGCCGCAGTGGTTCCTCGTCGAGAGCGTCGGCGGTGCGATGCCGGTGCAGCCCGTCGCTGTCTGGCGCCAGCGCGAGGAAGGCGACGCGCTCTGGCTGTTCGCGCCGCCGGGACCGCAATTCGCGAATCGTCTGCTCAGTGTGTTCGTGCGCCGCCTCGGCGACGGCCGCCATTGCGTCAGCGAAGCGTTCGACTGCTACGCCGAGGTTTGCGCGAACGCGCAGGTGCTCGGCCAGACGATAGCCGGGGCGGACTTCGCCGCGCAGTGGAAACGGCATCGCGACTGGGCCGCGCGCCAGGGCGCCGCCGACACGGCCGGCGTCGACGACGCGGCGCTGGAGTGGCAGGCCGGCGGCCTGACCGAACAGCGCCTGGCCTCGCTGCAGCAGCGCGGCAAGGTCTATCGCGACAGCAGCGGCCTGCTGCGGCCGCGGTTAGGTTTCGCCTGGACCATCTACAAGGCGTTCTGGCGCCAGCCCAAGCCGCCGGCGAACACGCAGCCGGTGCCGCCGGCGCGACTGGCCTGGCTCGCGGGGCTGGCGAAGCGCCAGACCCAGCTGACCGTGCCGCGCCGCGTGCAGGCCGGGCTGTTCGCGTTCAGCGTCGCGCTGTTCCTGCTGCTCGGCGGCTGGATCTGGGGCTGGCGCTTCGCGGCGATCCTGCTCGTCGTCGTCGCGATCCACGAGTTCGGCCACTACCTCGCGATGCGCCTGTCGGGCTATCGCAACGTGCAAATGCTGGCCCTGCCGCTGGTCGGCGGCGTGACCATCGGCCACGAAGCCAAACCCGACGCCGCGCGGCGCGCCTGGATGAGCCTGATGGGACCGCTGCCCGGCATCCTGATCGGCTGGGCGCTGCTGGCCTATGCGTTCTTCAACGGAGGAATCGCGTTCGGCGGCGCCGGCCTCGCCGTCGAGGCCGCGCTCGTGTTCCTGTTCGTCAACTACCTCAACGTGCTGCCGGTGCCGCCGCTGGACGGCGCGCACGTGGTGCAGGAGCTGCTGCCCGTGGGGTCCGCGCGGCTCAGCGCCGTGTTCGTCGCGATCGCGAGCCTGCTCGGCGCCGCGCTCGCATTCTGGTTCGGCTTCCTCCTGCTCGCGTTCATCGCGCTGCTGCAACTGCCGACCGTGCGCAGCCGCTGGCGGCTCGGCAGCGTGCTGCATGCATTGCGAAATGATCCACAGATGGACAAGTCGCAAAACGAAGCGTTGCGCCAGCGCCGCGTGTTCGACGCCTTCGACCGCATCGCCGGCACGACCGCGCTCGCGCCGCCGCGACTGGCGCTGGCGGCCGAAGCGCTGCGCAGCCTTGACGTCGCGCCGATGCGCCTGCTGCAGCGCGTGCTCGTCGGCGGCACTTACCTCGCGCTGCTGGCCGGGCCGCTCGCTGCGGCGGTGATCGGATTCGGAGTCTGGCAATCGATGCGGACGAACGATTTCGACACGACGATTCAGCGCGGCATGCAGGACCGCGCGCGCCTGGAAGCCGACGCCGCGAAGCTCGGCCTGCACGCGCTCGTCAGCGCCGTGCTTGCCGCGGAGCGGGAAGATTCGGCAGCGGCCGTGCTGATTCCGGCCGGCGAGACGGAAATCGCCGCCGCGCAGGCTCGCCTGGGGATTGCGCTGCCCGACGAGCTGGCTGCGTTCTATCGCATCGTCGACGGCGCCAGCTCCTTGGGGCTCGCGCCGCTGGCCCGGGTGCAGCGCGTGGCCGACGTTCGCGACCTGGATCTGGACAGTCACGCGATCGACGGAAAGATTCCGTTCTATCGCTTGAGCAGGCTGCAGGAGGTCGACACTGGAGCGGACGAGGGCGCCAGCGTGGATCTGGCTCCGGCGCAGGTGGGTCGATTTCTGCTGCTGGGGCACGATGCCGATCTGATGACGGCCGTGTTCTACGACGTCGGGGAGCCGCCGCAAAACCCGGGCGTGCGTTTTTACTGGCTGGATTTCGAAGGCGGCAGCCGGGCAGCCCCGCAGCTGATCGACTGGCTGCGTCAGCGCTGGGCGATGGATGCGATGTACGCGGAGCAGCGCAAGCGCATCGACGCGGCGCGCGAGCGCGCAGCCGCGGCGCTGGCCGGCCAGACGCCGCTGCAACTGCTGGATGCGCTGCCGCGTCCGCCGCTGTGGCAGCGTCTGCTCAATCCGCAGTTGAGCCGGCCGGGTCCCGCGGAGGAGTCGCAAATCGCCGCTGTCGCTGCGCGCTTCGGCCCGCCGCTGCCCGACGAGCTGGCCGCGCTCTATCGGCGTCACGACGGACTGCAGGCGATGCAGCTGTTGCCGCTGGCGCAGTGGCAGTCCGTCGCGAACCTCGATGCCGGGATCGCCGAACTGCTGCGTCAGCGCCATGCCGCCGTGTTCGCCGGCGACGACGCGACGATGCTGTCGGCCTGCATCGTGATTGGCGGCTTCGTCGGCAGCGCGGATGCGACGAAATCCGCATCGCTGCGCGGAGTCACCACGCTCTGGTGTCCCCAGGCCGCCGCGGAACGGCGCTTCCTGGATCTCGCCAGTGGGCGAGCCGAAGCCGACTACACCGCGCTGCTGCGCGATCGGGTTGCGCGTCTGCGCGCAGAGAGCGATCCGTACGGCGAGTGAGCGGGAGAAACGGCGAGTGAGGCCGCGACACGCGCGTTGCGGCGAACGAAGCTGACCGCAGCACCGCCGTCTCACCGCCGCGAAGAACGCCGGAAGACCTCGGCCGCAGCCTGCGCAGACGTCGCGCCTGCGCAGGCTGCCTGAACGACCGATCAGTCGTGCGTATGCCCCAGTCCCGACTTCGGGCAGTGGCACGGCGCGGTCGGGCCGTATTCGGCGCCGAAGGTATGGCCGTCGCGGTGGCGCTGCCAGTAGAAGGTCGGCGCCGGACGCTGCTTGCCGCCGACTTCGGCCATGTCGGCGTCGACGTCGAACAGGCGGCCGTTGACCATGACGTAGCGCGTGTCGATCGTGGCTCGGATGTTCTCCAGTGGATTGCTGTTGAGCACGACGAGGTCGGCGCGCTTGCCCGGCACCAGCGAGCCGATCTGCTTCGACAGGCCGAGCAGGTCGGCGCCGTCGATCGTCGCGGCGCGCAGCGCTTCGTGGTTGCTGAAGCCGCCCTGGGTCAGCATCCAGATTTCCCAGTTCGGCGACAGGCCCTGCAGCTGGCCGTGGCCGCCGACCTGGATCTTGATGCCGTTGTCGCGCAGGTGCTTGGCCGCTTTGGCCACTTCGATGTGGTAGTAGTCCCAGTCCGGCGCGGTCTCGCGGCGGATCGAACGCGCATCGAGCGTCTCGCGCGGGAAGAAGCGCGCGAGCTTCTTGTCTTCCCAGACGTTGTCGCGCGCGTACCACCAGTATTCGCCCGACAGGCCGCCGTAGCTGACCACGAGCGTCGGCGTGTTGCGCACGTCGGTCTGCTTCCAGAGATCGACGACGTCCTTGTACAGCGGCGCGACCGGGATGTTGTGCTCGATGCTCGTGACGCCGTCGAGGACCATCGGGATGTTGAAGTTGAACGTCGAGCCGCCTTCCTCGACCACGAGCATGCCGAGTTCGCGCGCAGCCTGGTTGATCTGCTGGTGCTGCTCGCGGCGCGGCTGGTTGTAGCTCTTCACGCTGAACGCGCCGTTGGCCTTCATGCGCTTCAGATGCGCGCGCGCGTCGTCGAGCGAGTTCACGACCGCCTTGAAGTCGCCGTCGGCGCCGTAAAGGATGGTGCCGGTGGAGAACACGCGCGGGCCGACGAGATCGCCGGTCTTGACGAGCTCGGACTGCGAGAACACCGCCTCGGTGTTGGCCGACGGATCGTGCATCGTCGTCACGCCGAACGCGAGGTTGGTGTAGTAGGCCCAGTTCTGCTGCGGCACCACGCCGTTCGTGAAGTGGTTGGCGTGCGCGTGCACGTCGACGTAGCCCGGCACGATGGTCTTGCCGCTCGCGTCGATGACGCGCGCGTTCGCCGGCACGGCGACGTTCTTGCCGAGCGCCTTGATCGTGTCGCCTTCGACGATCAGGGTGCCGTCCTCGACGACTTCCTCGCCGTTCATCGTGACGAGGCGCGCATGGGTGAACGCGACGACGTCGGTCGGCGTGTCGGCCGGCACGCGCAGGCCGAGATCCTGGCCCTTGAGCGCGGCCGGCTTCGGCAGCTCCCCCGGCGCGCCCGGCACGAACGCGAAGGCGTCCTTGAGCTCGCGCGTGAAGTATTCGCTGCCGACGAGCCAGTGCACGCTGGCGCTGTCGTTGCCCCAGTGCAGGTAGGAGCCGACGTAGTCGGAAATCTTGCTGACCGGAATCGCCGTGGTGTCCTTGCTCAGTTCGATCGATTTGCCGGTCTGCGGCATCGGCGCGACGTAGGCGTTGAACAGCTCGGTGAACGCGACCCACTTGCCGTCGGGGCTGACCTGCACGAAATCGACGTACTTGAGATCGAACACGTCGCGCGGCTCTTCGCCGCTGACGCCGATGCTCTGCAGCTTCTTCTTCAGGCCGCCGCCGGTCAGGAAATAGATGCGCTGGCCGTCTGCGCTGAACTGCGGCTGTGCGCCGTCATGGACCAGGCGCTTGGGCGTGCCGCCGGCGGCCGGCATCACATAGATGCCGCCGTCGCCGCTGTTGAGCGAACCGGTCAGCGAGTTGCCGGACTGGCGCGACCAGGTCACGTAGCGGCCGTCGCGCGAGTAGTTCGGCGCGTAGTAGAAGCCCGGCGCCGTGGTCAGCACGCGTTCGCTGCCGCTGGCCAGGTCGCGCTCGACGATGGCGCCCTGCTTCTCGTCGGACCAGGTCGTGTACAGCAGCTTGCGTCCGTCGGCGCTGAAGCTCGGCTGGTATTCGAACACCGCGTCGTTCCGGCTCAGTCGCTGCGGCGCGCCGCCGGAGGTCTTGAGCCACAGGTGGCCGATCGCATGGAACACCACGCTCTTGCCGTCCGGGCTCGTTGCGGCGTCGCGGATCATCTTCGGTGCGAAGTTGCCTTTCTCCAGGGGCTGCTCGAAGCGCAGCGGTGCGGCGACGGTCTGCTGCACGTCGGCGCTGAACGGAATCGCCGCGGGCTTGCCGCTGGCCGCATCCACGCGCCAGAGCTTGCCCTTGGCCCAGATCACGAGGCTCCTGGAGTCCGGCGTCCAGGCGTAGTTCGCGTACGGGCCGAACACGGCCCAGGCTTCCTGCATGTCGTGCGACAGGCCGTCCCAGAGCGGCGTGACTTCGCCGCTGGCGAGATCGAGCTTGTGCAGCACGCTCTTGTCGCGCACGCGCTTGACGAAGGCCAGCGACTTGCCGTCGGGCGAGGGCTGCGGCCGCACCGCGCCGCCCGGCGTGGAGACCACGTCGATGATCTCGCCGCTTTCGCGGTCCAGGCGCTTGATCGCGTAGATCGTGTCGTGCGCGTTCTTGTTGTACTGGAAGAACGGACCCTGCGTGACGTCCTCGGAGTAGTAGACATAGCGGCCGTCGGGACTGACCGCCGGTTCGCCCTGGTCCTGCTGGTCGTTCTTCTGCTTGGTCAGCTGCAGGCCGGCGCCGCCGGACTTGTGATAGAGCCAGAGTTCGCCGGCGCCGAGCGAGCGCTGGCCGGTGAAGTGCTTGCGGCCGATCAGGTATTCGCCGTCGGGCGTCCAGGCCGCGTTGTTGAGCAGGCGGAAATCTTCCTTGCTGACCTGCGACGGACTGCTGCCGTCGGCGCGGATGCGCCAGATGTTGTTGCCGCCGCCGCGGTCGGACGTGAACGCGATCTCGCGGCCGTCGGGCGAGAAGCGCGGCTGCACGTCCCAGGCTGCGCCGCTGGTGATGCGCTTGGCCTTGCCGCCGTCGATCGGCAGCAGATAGAGGTCGCCGAGCAGGCTGAAGACGATCTGCTTGCCGTCGCGGCTGACGTCGAGATCCATCCAGGTGCCCTCGTCGGTCGTGAACGCGACCGTCTTCGTCGGACCGTGCGCCGCATTCACATCCCACTTGTCGGCTTTCTTGTCGTCCTTCTTGTCCGCGGCGAAGCCGGGCACGGCGAGCAGCAGGCCCAGGGCGAGGGCCAGAGGATGGCGCAGCATAGGTCACTCCCAGTGGTCAGACCTGCATCCTAGGGCAGCGGGCCGATCCGCGGCCCAGGACAAAAGTCCCGGATGGACGCGCGCCGGCCGCCGCGGCGCCGGTGCGGCCGCGAGCCGGCAACCGGTGCAACGCCTCATGCCGTCGTCACGGACGATGGCGGTAGACTGCGGGCACGGCGGAGCCCGGCTCCGCGCCACTCTCAGGAGACCCGGATGCCCGCAGCCCAGCGCTATTTCATCAGCATCGGCGATCTGTCCCAGGCCCGCGGCGAGCACGCCGAACTGTCCTTCCACGGCATCAGCCCCGACAGCTTCGCCAACACCCTGCAGGCCGCCCTGCGCGAGCCGGCACTCTGGCGGCGCTGGAAAGCGCTGCAGCCGGACCCCGATGCCGTGGACCCCGCGCTCGGCGCGAGCGATGTCGGCGCCGAAGTCAGCGCCGAGCAGTCCGACCTGCACACCGAGGTCGAAGTCGTCACGACCCTGCCGCACTCTGTAGTCAAGCACCGCCTGAACCTGCTGGCCGGCCGCGTCTGGAAGCTGCACGACGTGAGGCCGGCTTGACGGCGGCAGCGACGTTCATCCGCGTCGGCGGCCGACGTCGATGACGGACGGTGTCGCTGCGACGGGCCGGCTGCATTCGCAGCCTGAATCCGCCGACCTCGATGAGTTGTTCGTCGACGCCGCGCAGCTGCGCCTGGAGCGGACCGGCCTCGCGCGGTATCGCCTGCAGCTGGAAGCCGCCGACGGTGTCGTCAGCGAAATCGATTTCTGGACGTCGCGCAAAGGCAGTCTGCAGGTGTCGGTCGATGCGGACGAGCAGGTGGGCGGCGTTCTCGGGCTCGTGCTGTGGCAGGTCGACGGCGCGGTCGAACGGCTCGAGACCGCCGCCTGCCGATGCCACGTCGAACGCCTGTCGCGCGGCCTGTGCTGGCTCGGCCTCAGTGCGGGTGACCTGCCCGCCGTTCACGTGAATCTCGCCAGCCGCGGCTACGTGAAGGCGCGGCTGAGGCGATCGTCTCGGGCGCGGCCGTAACGATGGCTGTCCGCACTGCATCCGTGACGGGTCGACCACACGGAATTTGTCGGCGGCCCCCGCTGTTCCGGGCGCAGGCCGGGTCGACGCGCAGCGCGGCCGTCGCGATGCTGTTCGCCGGCGCCTGCCTGTTCCTCGGTCTGGCCGTCGTCGCGCTGATCGCGCTCAAGAGCGGTTTCGGCGCGCGCTTCGCCAAGCTCGGTACCGACATCCTGCGATACGGCATCGCCGCCTCATTGACCGGCGCGGCGACCTGGGCGCTGCTGGCGCGGCGGCGCCGTACGCTGCTGTGGCCCTGCGCGCTCGGCCTGCTGCTCGCCGGCGCGATCGTCGCGAGCCATCATTTCCAGATTGCCTGCACCTCGAAGAAGGTCGGGCTCTGCGAGCCGCTGAACCCGTTCGCCGAGTCTCCGTACTGACGACGAGGCGGACGACGGTCGTTCAACCGGCGCCCACGGCCCGCACATGGCGCAGCAGCACGTAGACGTCGGCGCTGGCCGACGGCATGCAGTACGCACCATTGGCATCGAAATGACGGCAGGCGAGTGCCGTCATCTCCCAGGCCTGCTGTTCGTCCGCTTCCCAGGCACGCTGTTCGAAGATGTCGAGGCCGGTCAGGCTCGCGAAGGACTTCAGTCCTTCGCCGGCGGCGCGCACGTCGTCCGGCAGCCGCCGGTTGGCCCATCCCCAGAGCCAGATGCCGTCGTGCCCGAGCGTGCCGACGACGAGCACGTCGGCGGTGACGGCTTCGCGTCCGTGCTGCAGGAAGCGTATCTCGGAGCGGGCCAGGTCCGCTTTCCATTCCTCGTGTCGCCCGATCGCGAATTCGCGTTCGAGAAATGCCTGCTTGGCGTCGAGCGCCCGCGTCGCCTCGTCAAACAGGGTGTCGAGCTGCTCGTCGTCCATCGTTCGCGTCCCCTTGCCGCGACGCATGATGCCTGCAAACGATCCGGCTGGCACGGCGGCCGTGGCGAATTCCGTCCGCCGACGGCGGCGGCTCGCTCGCTGCGGCGACCGCGCCTGCGACCTGGCGCACGTGTTTTCATTCTGGTACAGCGTGGCGGCCGCGGCAGTGGTACAACGCGCGCACGGCCGCGGGGAGGCGGACGATCGGCAAGGCTTGCCGCGCCCCGCGATCGCAGCCGGCTACCGTGCCCGCCGGGCATGGCCCCGGCAATCGACGAGAGGACGCTTGCGATGAGTATTTTCCCGCGCACCGGAACAGTGGCGGCAGCCGTGGCTTTGTTGTTGGGTGCGTCGGCCGCGTCAGCGCGCGACGACTGGCGCCCGGGTCCGGGCTGGGACCGCGACATCGATGTTCGCTGCGAGAGCCGCGGCTACGGCTACAACCTCTGCCAGGTCGACATCGGCCGCGGCGGACGCGTCGACCTCGTCGATCAGACCTCCGGCAGCGACTGCATCGAAGGCCGCACCTGGGGCTACAACCGCGCGGGCGTCTGGGTCGACAACGGCTGCGCCGGCGTATTCCGCATCGAGCGCCGCTGGGCCGACGACCGCCACGGCGGCTACCGCGACGACGACCGGCGCGGCGACTACCGCGACGACGACCGCCGGGGCGACTGGCGTCCCGGCAACGACTTCGACCAGCGCATCGTCGTGCGCTGCGGCAGCCAGAACTTCCACTACAACCTGTGCCAGGTCGACACGGGCCGCGGCAGCGACGTGCGCCTGTCACGCCAGATCTCCGGCTCGGCTTGCGTCGAAGGCCGCACCTGGGGCTGGAACCGCGCCGGCATCTGGGTCGACCGGGGCTGCGACGCGGAGTTCGTCGTCGACCGCCGCTGGCGCTGACGCCGGGCGCGCCTGCCTCCGCGAGCGGAGCGCAGGCGCGCCGCCGGACGATCAGAAGTCCGGCACGCGGACGGGATCGAACTGCTGATTGCGATTGGAAGCGCTGCAGCCCCAGAGCTGCAGCCGCGTGCCGGACGACGGGCTGCCGCCGGTCACGTCCATGCAATAGCCCCAGTTGCCGGCGCGGTTGGCGAACAGGCCGGCCGAGGAGATCGCCCATTTCTCCGATTCGCCGCCGTCGCAGTCCCAGATATTGAGCTTGGCGCCCTGCTTGCCCTTGCCGCCGTCGACGTCGGCGCAATAGTCGGTGTCGCCCTTGGGCCGCAGCTGGCCTTCGGCCGTATAGACGAAGCGCTGCGCGTCGCTGCCGTTGCAGGTGTACTGCTGCAGCGCCGTGCCGTTCTTCCAGTTGCTGCCGCTGACGTCGACGCACTGGCCGGCGAACGTCGTGTGCAGCTCGAAGTAGCCGGGCAGGCTGCGGCGCTTGCCGTTCAGCGGAATGCTGCCGAGCCAGTTCGGCCGGAACACGCTGGCGTCGGTCAGCGACTCGGTCACGTCCCAGCCGATCGCGCTCGCGCCGTGGGCGACCGAGATGTAGCTCCAGGCGTAGTCCAGGCTGCTGAAGTCGCCGGCCGCGCCCCACTGGTGGATCAGCTGGCGGTATTCGGCCGAGCGGTTCAGCACGTACTGGTCGTTGTCGCCGGCATTCATGTTGCCGCAGAAGAAATAGGCCGAGTCGGCGGCGCTGATGCCGTCGATCGCGCCGGAGATCTCGTTCGGGTCGTCGCTGTCGACGTCGGGGCACAGGAACGAGACCGGTCCGGCCGGCGTCTGCGCCTCGAGCAGCTTGCGCGCGCTGTTCATGCGCGCGTTGACGTCGCCGAGGTAGCCGCCGGTGAACACGACGATGATCTTGCCCTTCAGGGTGTCTATCGTCGGGAAGCCTTTGTTCTTCAGCCCCGTGCGATTGCCGTTCGGCGCGAGATAGCCGAGCAGGTCGCGGTAGCTGTAGAGCCGGCTGCCGAGATAGCCGCGGATGAAATCGTCGAGCTGGGCGATCTCGTCGGGTTTCCAGGCGCTGGCCGGATCGGAGTTTGCCTTCATGTCGACGAAGACCAGCAGCGGCACGTCGACGGCATGCGTGTCGAGCCAGCCGGTCACGTCGTCGAGACAGTCGCCGAGCCGGTCGTCGCTCGCCGCGCTGCAGTTGCTGTTGGTCGGGCCGATGCCGTGCGCGACGTAGGGCCCCTTCGGTTCCTTCTCCCAGTCACCGTTGTCGATCACGTCGATCTCGACCGTGCGGTAGCCGGCGTCGAGCCAGTTCGTCAGCTTGTCGCTGTGCAGATAGGTGTTGTGCGGCTGGGCGTAGTAGATCTCGTCGAGCCGGTCGGTGGGCTGCGGTGATCCCGCCTGCAACGGCAGGGCCGCGGCGGCGGGCAGGGCGGGCAGGGCGAAGAACAAGGCGAACAGACGGCGGCGCAGCGTATGGCGGTCCATGGCAATCCCCTCGTGATCGTGCGTTTCACTAATGTAGCTATGTACATTAGGCGCACAAGCGCAAAGCGGGTGCCGTGGCTATCGCGGCGCCTACCAGGCGTAGACGAGTGCCGTCGACACGAAGCGCACGTCGCGGCCGCCGGCTTCGCGCAGCGCGGGGCCGGCGTTGAAATGGGCGAGCTGCAGGCGCGCTTCCCAGTCCGGCGCGAAGCGCCAGCTGCTTTCGAGCTTGAGCTGGTCGCCGATGCGGCGTGCGGTGCCGGCCGTGCCGGGCACCGCCACGAGCGGCGTCGGCGTCGTGTAGACCGCGTCGGCGACGCGGTGCTTCCAGACGAAATCCCAGCCGAGGATCAGCCTGAGCGTGCCGGTCGGCGCGAGGGTCAGCGCCGGCTGCAGGTCGATCAGGTTGGCCGGCGCGAGCAAGGATGATTCGCTGAAGTAGGACGCGTTCGGGTACAGCGCGTTGAAGGTGCCGAGACGGCCGTCGCGGAGATCGCCGTCGCCGCTCGCGACGTCGGCCTTTAGGCTCAGGCGCGGCGTGCCGCGCAGCGACGCGAACGTGTAGCCCGTGTCGCTCGCGACGGTCCACGCCCTGATCGATCCTGCACCGAAGCGGCCGCGCTGGTAGACCGCCTCGGTGTTCCAGTCCCAGCCGCCGCCGCGGCCGTACAGCCGGGCGCCGAACGACTGGCGGTATTCGCGGCCGCTGCCGGCCGCGAAGCGCGCGACGTCGCGCCGGTAGCCGAATCCGTAGGCGTCGATCTTCGACGGCGCCAAACCCGCCGGCGCCAGCGCCGCATGCAGTCCCCAGAACGCCTGCGAGCGGTCGCCCTCGTCGTTGAATGCGCCGGGCTCCGGGCGTACGGGCCGCAGCGCGAACAGGTCGACGCGTTTGTCGCCGTCGAAGCGGCTCGCGCGCAGGCCGTCGAATGCGAGGCGGATGTTCGGGCCGTCGCGCACCGACACGAGCCGCGACGAGCCGAAGCTGACTTCCTGCCGTCCGATGCGGATCGCCGTCGCGGCGTCGCTCCAGCCCAGGTAGGCCTGCTGCACGTCGAGTCCGTCGCGATCGGTCGCGCCGGCGCCGCCGCGGCGTCCGCCGACGTCGTGCGCGCCGAGTTCGACGAAGCCCTGCCAATGCGCGCCGCGGCGCAGGTCGGCGCGGAACAGGCCGCGGTAGAACGTGTAGGCGTCGTCGTCCGCGCCGATGCCGAAGCGCACGGGCGCGTAGTCCATCGTGCGTACGCGCACGCTGGCGCCGAAGGTCACGCGGTCGCCGCCACCGAGGTCGAGGCAGTGCGCCGTCGCGGCGCCGCAGTCCGCGGCGGCGGCGTGCGGCGCCAACGCCGGCAGGATCGCCGCGGCCGTCGCGAGCGCAAGGCGCGGCAGCCTGGGTCGCTTATGCGGCCGAGGCGCCACGGCACAGCTTCGCCTGATGATGCGCGATCAGCAGGAAGCCGCCGACCAGTCCGACGTGTTCGAGGAACGTGCTCGCCGTGCGCACCTGGTCGACGCCGCTCGACAGCCAGAACTGATGCACGAGCACGGTCACCGCAGCCGTGAAGCCGGCCAGCAGCAGCGCGCCGGCGATGGCCGCGCGCCCGCCGGCGATCAACAGGCCGGCGCCGAGCAGCTGGCTCGCGATCGTGATCGCGGCCAGCAGTCCGGCCGGCCGGAAGCCGAAGCCGGCGACTTCGGCCACGGCCGCATCGACATGCGCGAGCTTGTCGATGCCGCTGTAGAGGAACACCGCGGCCAATGCCCAGCGCGCGAGCGGATACCAGAACGCTTTTGCGAACAGGGTTTCGAGGCTCTGCATGACGCGCTCCTCAGAAGGCCCAGCACGAACAGCCGAGCGCGCCCCAGAAGCCGCGCTGCTCGCCGTCGGACACGGCCGCGCTCTGCGCCTTGCCGTGCGCGTGGCCGTGCACGGTGCAGGCGCTGTCGCAGCCGCAGGACGCCTGGGCGACCGCATGCATCGCGCTGAGCGCGGCCGCCGTGGCGGGCTTCCAGTAGCCGCTGTCCTTGCGCCGCGCCGGCGACCAGTCCGGCATCGCCGGCGGCAGCGGCGGCGCCAGCGAGGAGAATTCCTCGTCGCCGTAGACGATGCGGCCGCCGACGACGGTCAGCACCGACACGAGGTTGCGGATCTCGGATTCGTCGACCGCGAAATAGTCCGCCGACAGCACTGCGAGATCGGCGTACTGGCCCGCGACGATCTGGCCTTTGACGCCTTCTTCGTTCGAGAACCAGGTGTTGGACTGGGTGTACAGCCGCAGCGCGGTCTCGCGGTCGACGCGGTTGGCCGGCGGATACAAGGTGAGCCCGCCTACGGTTTTGCCGGTGACCATCCAGTACAGCGCGTTCCACGGATCGTAGCTGGCCACGCGCGTCGCATCGGTGCCGGCGCCGACGTGCACGCCCTTCTCGAGCATGCGCTTGAACGGCGGCGTGCGTTCGACGGCCTGGATGCCGTAGCGCTGCACGAAGTATTCGCCCTGGTAGGCCATGCGATGCTGGATCGCGATGCCGCCGCCGAGCTTTGCGATGCGGTCGAGATTCGCGTCGCTGACGGTCTCGGCGTGGTCGAAGAACCAGTGCAGGCCGTCGAACGGAATGTCGCGGTTCACCTTCTCGAACACGTTCAGTGCCCGGGCTATGGTCTCGTCGTAGGTCGCATGCAGGCGGAACGGCCAGCGCTGCGTGACGAGATGGCGCACGACGCCTTCGAGATCGCCTTCCATGTTCGGCGGCATCTCGGGCCGCGGCTGGCGGAAGTCCTCGAAGTCCGCGGCGGAGAACACCAGCATCTCGCCGGCGCCGTTGTGGCGATAGAAGCCGTCGCCCTGGCCGGGCGCGACCAGGCCGCTCCAGCGCCGGAAGTCGGCCAGTTCTTCCTTGGGCTTCTGCGTGAACAGGTTGTAGGCGATGCGCAGGGTCAGCTCGTTCTTCGCGTGCAGGTCCTCGATGACCTTGTAGTCGTCGGGGTAGTTCTGGAAGCCGCCCCCGGCGTCGATGACGCTGGTCACGCCGAGCCGGTTCATTTCGCGCATGAAATGGCGCGTGGAATTGAGCTGGTAGTCGTAGGGCAGCTTCGGGCCCTTGGCCAGCGCCGAATACAGCAACAGCGCATTGGGCTCGGCCAGCAGCAGGCCCGTGGGTTCGCCGCGGCTGTCCTTGACGATCCAGCCACCCGGCGGATTCGGCGTGTTGCGGTCGTAGCCGGCCGCGCGCAGCGCCGCGCCGTTGAGCAGCGCGCGGTCGTAGAGGTGCAGGATGAACACCGGCGTGTCCGGCGCGATCCCGTTGATCTCTTCCAGGGTCGGCAGGCGCTTCTCGGCGAACTGGTGCTCGGTGAAGCCGCCTACCACGCGCACCCACTGCGGCGCCGGCGTCACGGCGACCTGCTGCTTCAGGCGCTCCATCGCTTCGGCCAGGGTCGGCACGCCGTCCCAGCGCAGTTCGAGGTTGTAGTTCAGGCCGCCGCGGATGATGTGCATGTGCGAGTCGATCAGCCCGGGCACGAGACGCCGGCGGCGCGCGTCGACGACGCGCGTGCCGGGGCCGCGCAATGCCATGATTTCGGCATCGTCGCCGACGGCGAGGAAGCGTCCGTCCGCGATCGCGACGGCGCCGGCCTGCGGCTTGCGCGGGTCCAGTGTCGTGATCTTCGCGTTGTGCAGGATCAGGTCGGCTTTCTGCGTGCTCATGTCGGTGCTCCGGGATGCGGTGGCGGCGAACGGCGGGCCCAGCCAGGCGCCCAGTGCGCCGGCGGCCATGCCCTGCAGCAGCCGGCGGCGTTCGTCGCCGGCGGGCGGGATGGACGGCTTCATGGCCGCGGCTCCGGCCTGTCGCCGCCGGCCTCGGGCGGCGCCCGGTGTTCCGCGACGACGGTCG
>NZ_JANFVR010000094.1 GCF_024609805.1 Tahibacter caeni
CGCGACGACCGCTCCGGCCAGGCCCGCGGCGCCGCCGGCCGCCGGCGGCGCGCTCGGCAGCGCCGGCAATCCGCTGAAGGTCAGCATCGTGAGCTTCCACGGCTATGCGCCGGCGCTCGTCGCGAACGGCAAGGCGCTGAAGACACAGCCCGGCTCGCTGTTCGCGCAGAACGGCGTCAACGTCGAGTTCGTGATCCAGGACGACATCCCGACCCTGTCGACGATCTTCGAGTCGAAGACCGCGCACTGCGCCTGGCGCACCTCGGACTTCTGGGCCCAGGAACAGCCGAACCTGCGCAACGCCGGGCTCGACGGCCGCGCGATCATGGCCGTCGACAACACCCAGGGCGGCGACGCGATCATCGCGCGCAATCCGGCGATCACGCGCGTGGAGGACCTGGCCGACCACAGCGTCGCGCTGCTGCAGTTCACGCCGTCGGACGGCATGACCATCGATGCGCTGGAGAACTCCAGCCTGACTGCGCGCAAGAAACAGTCGGTGCGCTTCGTCTACATCAACGCCGAGGAAGGCACGGCCGGCGTGCGTGCGGCGCTCGAGAGCGGCAACGTCGATGCGGCCGCACTGTGGGATCCGGACCTGTCGCTCGCGCTGAAGAACATCCCCGGCGCGCACGTCGTCTACTCCACGCGCACGGCGACCAACCTGATCTACGACGTCATCGTCTGCGATAACCGCGTGCTGTCCGATCCGGCCAACGAGGGCGCGGTCCAGTCCTTCGTCGCCGGCTGGATGAGCGGCGTCGACGCCGCCCGCAAGGCGCCCGACGAAGCCGTCGACGCGCTGGTGCGCACCGAGGAGTTCTTCTCGCTGCTGGCCAAGGACCAGGGGCGCGGCTTCGTCAAGGGACTGTTCGACAATCTGGTCTGGACCGGCCTGGAGGACAACGCGCGCATCTTCGGTCTGGCCGGCGGCACCAACCACTACGACCGCGTCTACCGCCGCTTCGACGGCATCTACCGCAAGGCCGGCGCGCTGGCCAACCCGAATTCGCCGGTCATCGCGCCGCAGGATTCGGTCGACCTGCGCTACATCCGCAACCTGCTGGCCAAGAGCCAGGCCGCGCAGCAGGCGGCGGCCAAGCCCGAATTCACGTTCACCGAGCAGGAGCGCCAACAGGTCGCCAAGCAGGAACCGGCCGTGACCAAGCCCGTGATCGTCAGTTTCGCGAGCGGTTCGGCCGAGCTGACCAAGCGTTCGCAGAAGACCATCGACGACGAAATGGTGCCGTTCATCGAGAACAACGGTTCCGCCTACTTCGACATCTCCGGCAACAGCGACTCGACCGGTTCGCGCGAGGCCAACATGCGCATCTCGCGCGCGCGCGCGCAGGCCGTCGTCGACTATCTCGTGACGCAATGGGAATTCGATCGCGCGCGCTTCGTCGTCAGCGGCAACGGCCCCGACAAGCCGCTCTGCAACGAAGCCGCGCCGCAGAACGAAAACCTCAGCCTCGAAGACTGCCGCGCGATGAACCGCACGACGCGTGCGGCGGTGCTGAGGCGGTAAGCTTTGCCCGGTAGGGGGCAGGGATGGGGTTGTGCTTCAGCCATGACGGGACCCCGTAACGCGACACATCAGCGCAAGGTAGCGACATGGCCGAAACGACTAGCTGGAATCCCTATGCGCCGCTGAGCGCGCAGACCACGCGGACGCTCGGTATCGGCGCCGTCGTCGCGGTGCTCGTGCTGTGGGCGCTGATCAGCGCGACCGGCCTGGTCAGTCCGAACAAGCTGCCGGCGCCGTGGCAGGTCGCCAAGGCGTTCGCCTATCTGGCCTGGGACGGCGAGAACGGCCGCAGCCTGCTGCTCAACGCGACCCTGTGGTCGGTGGGCCGTGTCGTCGCGGCCGGCGCGCTCGTCGTCGCGATCGGCATTCCGATCGGCGTGTTCATGGGCGCATCGCCGAAGGTCAACGCGGCGCTGTCGCCGCTGGTCGACCCGTTCCGTTCGGCGCCGGTCGTCGCGCTGCTGCCGATCATGGTCATGTGGTTCGGCATCGGCGAATGGATGAAGGTGCTGTTCCTGTTCGTCGGCGCGGTCGTCTATCTGATACCGATGGTGCGCGACGCCGTGCGCGCGGTGCCGCAGGCCTACTGGATCTCGGCGCGCGATCTCGGCGCGACGCCGTTCGAGGCCGTGCGCCACGCGGTGCTGCCGCTCGCGATGCCGCGCATCGCCGACGCGGTCATCGTCGGCGTCTCGGTCATGTGGACCTACATCACCGTGGCCGAGTACGTGAACGCGCGCGAAGGCCTGGGCCAGCTGATCCAGAATGCGCGCCGCTTCTCGGCGATGGACCAGGTCTTCGCCGGCATCATCGTCATCATTGCGTTCGCTCTGCTGAGCTACCAGCTGATGCGCTATCTCAAGGCCAGGATGTATCCGTGGGAGACCAAGCTGTGAGCGCGTCCGCCGAACCGGTCAGCATCGAACTCAAGGACATCGTCCAGGAATACCCGAACAAGGACGGCAACGGCGTGCTGCGCGTCGTCGACGGCATCAGCCTGACCCTGTCGCCGGGCATCAACATGCTGCTGGGCCCTTCGGGCTGCGGCAAGTCGACGATCCTGCACATGATGGGCGGCGTGCGTCCGATCGGCGTGCCGACGCCGACCTCGGGCACGGTTCTCATCGACGGCAAGCCCTGCGTCGAGGCGCACGACGACGCCGTCATGGTGTTCCAGCGCTACGCGAACCGGCCCGATCTCACGGTCGAGCAGAACGTCGCGTTTCCGTTCCGCCTCGCCCACTGGCGCGCGCGCGTCAGCGAGGCCGAGGCGCGCCGCCGCATCGAGGAGACGCTCGCGGCGGTCGGCCTGGCCGCGCACCGCAAGCATCTGCCGTCGCAGCTGTCGGGCGGCCAGAACCAGCGCGTCGCGCTGGCCCGCGCGCTCGTGCTGCGGCCGCGCATCCTGCTCATGGACGAACCGTTCGGCGCGCTCGACGCGCAGACCCGCGGCGAGATGCAGCAGCTCCTCGTGCAGATCTACGAGCAGAATCCCTGCCTCGTCGTGTTCGTGACCCACGACGTGACCGAGGCGCTGGCGCTCGGCGACCGCGTCATCGTGCTGTCGACGCAGCCGGCCAAGATCGCCGACGACTTCGCAATTCTCGAGCCGCGGCCGCGCTCGGCGACCTGGCAGCGTTCGACCGAGGCCGTGCGCATGGAAGAGCGCATCCTGGCCCAGCTGCATGCGGCCAGCGCCGGCCGTGCCAGCCTGCGCGTGTCGGTGTAAGAGGACAGCCCCGTGACCCTGGACCCGGCCTGGAACCGCGGCAGCGAGCAGGAACAGCCGTCCTACCTCTGGGCGATGCTGACCGCGCCGCTGAACGTGAACCTGTTCCTCGCGACCCTGGCCGGCAGCACGTTCCTGTCGATTCCGTACGGCGCGCCCGGCGCGATCCTGCCGCTGCTCGCGTTCGCGGCCGGCGAGGCGATCGCGTCGATGTTCATTCCGGCCTCCTCGACGTTTCGCGCGAAAGTCGACCGCAAGCTCAAGCTGCAGCGCCGCGACGCGGCCGCGATGCACCTGCGCGGCGAAATCGCGCGCCGCTGCACCGAGCACGATCCGCGCTGGGAGGTCTACCGCAACCTGCAGGAGCGCGTGCGCAGCCTGCGCGAGATGGGCAGCCACCGGCGCAGCGCGCTCGGCGAGCGCGAGCTCGAGCGCATCGAGGACACGGCGATCGACTACCTCGGCCTGTGGCTCGCCGAGCTGTCGATGGACGAACGCCAGGACTCGGTCAACGAGCGCGACGTCGAGCGACGCATCGCCGACATCGGCAAGCGCCTGGACGCCGGCGCCGAGGACGGACGCAGCCTGCGCAAGGCGCGTGCCGACCTCGAAGAGCTGCTGCTGCGGCATCGGCGCCTGGCCAGCCGCAAGGCGGCCGTCGAAGCCGCGCTGCTGTCGCTGCCCGACGCGGTCGAAGAGATCTACCAGGCCATCATCACGAATTCCTCGGCCGCCGAAGGCGGCGCGCGCCTGTCCGAGGCGATAGAGCGTCTGCGGCTGGAAGAGGAACTCGAGTCGAGCTACGGCGCCGAGATCCAGAGCATCGTCCAGCCGGCCGCCGCGCGCGCGCTGGGCGCCGCGCGCCAGGGAGTCAAGTCGTGAACGTCCACAAGATCAGCCGCGGCGACCTCGAATCGCTGGTCAACTTCAGCGCCCACGAGCGCATGGTGCACGAAGCCATACGCGCGGCGCTGGCCGATCCGCTCAGGCGCGTGCGGTTTCTCGGCCGCTACACGAGCTGGAACGGCCTGTTCGGCTCCGGCGTTGCGGCGCTGGCCGGCAAGATCGGCCGCTCGCGCCGGCTGTTCCTCGATCCAGACGAACCGATCCTGGCGCTGGCCGACCGCAGCGTCTACGTCGCGAGCTTCTTCTTCGACGCCGCGCGCGACGAGTTCGACGATCACGAGTCGGTGCACCGCGATACGCACCGCTGCCTGGCCCAGGCCACGCTCAAGGGCCTGATCGGCATCGAGGCGCCGAACCTGCCCGCGCTCGCCGACCGGCGCGGGCTCAACGCGCTGCTGGCCGAGCCCGACTGGCTGACCGAGCTCAACGCGCGCGTGGCCCAGGGCTACGGCGTGACGAGCGCCGACGACCTGCCGGCGATCTTCCACGCGATCGGCTATCACCTAGGTTCGGAGCTGCTGGCCGACCGCGAGTTCTCCATCATCGACGAGACCCTGCGCCACGCCGCGCCGGCGCTCGTGCAGGAACTGCTGACGCAGCGCATCAGCATCGCCGGCCAGGAACACGTCGCCTATCACTGGATCGCGATCCACTCCGGTCACGGCGGCGCGGCCGAGGCCGACCATTTCGAATGGGCGACGCAGGGAGCGCGCCTGGCGCTGCGCTTCACGCCCGAGACCGAGCACGCCGCGCTCAAGCGCGAACTCACGCGCGGCTTCATCGCGTTCGCCCAGGACCACCGCCGTTTCTTCGACCTCGTGAACACCTGACCGCGGCGGGCAGCCGCCGGATTCCCGCTTCCGCATCTGCAACGGAGACCCGTGCACCATGGCCAGCATCAATTTCTTCGACCGACTCGGCAACCTCTGGCGCGGCTTCGTGTCGCTGTGGATCGCCGACGTGGAAAAGAAGCATCCGGAGATCGCCTACGAGAACGCGATCAACAGCCTGATCGGCAAGTACGCCAAACTCAAGAGCGCGACGGCCGCCATCATCCGCCGCCGCGACGAGATCGACCATCGCGTCGAGGCCGAGCGCCAGTCGCTGGCCGCGGTCGCGCGCGACCTCGAAGCCGCGCTCGCGACGAACCAGGACGACCTCGCGCTCGTGCTGCTGCAGAAGAAGAGCGCGGTCGAGGCCGAGCTGGCCGGTCTTGCGAGCGAGGCCGAGCAGGCCAAGGTCGACGCCGACGACGCGAAGAACGCGCTGCTCGCGGTCAAGAGCGAGATCGACAAGCTCAAGGCCGAGCGCGACCGCATGCTCGCGAAGATGCAGAGCGCGCAGGCGCGCATCCAGATCCAGTCGCAGCTCGACGGCCTGTCGGTCGAGGCCGACGTGCAGGCGCTCGACAAGGTCCGCGACCACATCAAGAACACGATCTCCGAAGCCAACCTCGGCAAGGAGCTGCGCGATTCGGACCTCGACGTGCGCCTGGACAAGCTGCGCCAGCAGTCCGGTACGATCACCGCCCGCGCGCAGCTCGACGAGCTCAAGCGCCAGCGCGCCGCCCAGGCGGCCGCCGGCAAGCAGATGTGAGGAGCCGCCATGGCCGCCGCGCGACCTGAAGCCGCACCGCTGCCGCGCTGGGCCGAGTCGGTCCGGCGCAAGTACATCGGCGGCGAGGCGTCGATGTTCATCCTGCACCGCAACGTGTTCGACGAGATCCTGCACGGCGGCAAGTTCCTTTCGCTGATCGACTTCCTGTCCGAGGTGCTGCTCAAGGACAACAAGGACACGATCATCGTCTACGACCCGTCGGCCGGCGTGCGCTACGCCAAGCGCACGAGCACGCTCGGCACCGAGCCGGTGCGGCCCAACCGCGCGCCCGAGGACGCGCTCGCCGACATCGAGCACGAGATACTGCTGCGCCACAGCGCCGCACTGATCATCAGCTACGCCGGCAGCATCGCGCCGCCGGGCGAGGAGAATTTCCTCGCTCATGCCGACCGCATGGCCGCGATACGCCTGCACCGCTGGTCGATGAGTCCCGAGCTCGAGAGCAAGGACAACGTCGTGTTCCTGCTCAGCGAGTCGCTGGCCGAGCTCAACGCCAAGCTCGTCGCGAACCCGCGCGTGGCCGCGATCGAGATTCCGCTGCCGGACCTCGACGAGCGCGCCGCGGCCATCCGCCAGATCGATCCGGCCATGCCCGAGCACGACGTCGGCCGCCTGGCCGCGCACAGCGCCGGCCTGCGCGCGGTGCAGATCGCCCAACTGCTGACGCCGCGTTCCACCGATAACGCGCTCGGCGAGCGCGAGCGGCTCGAGCTCATCCGCTCCCTGCTCGGCGCGAGCGCCGACGCCGAACAGCGCGCCGGCAAGCTCGCCGCGCTGACGCGCGGCATGGATACCGACGAGATCCGCCACCTGATCAATCCCGATCATCCGCTGCCCGAGACCGACGCCGGCGATCCGTATGCCGCCGTCATCGAGCTCGTGCACCGGCGCAAGCGCGAGATCATCGAGAAGGAATGCGCCGGCCTGATCGAGTTCGTCGATGCGCGCCACGGCCTCGAAGCCGTAGGCGGCAACGACGGCATCAAGCAGGAGCTGCTGCAGGTCGCTGCGGCGATCAGGAGCGGCGACCGCCACCGCGTGCCGATGGGCCTGCTGTTCGTCGGCCCGATGGGCACCGGCAAGACCTTCATCGCGAAGGCCTTCGTCAAGGACTCGGGCCTGAGCGCGGTGACCCTGAAGAACTTCCGCTCCAAGTGGGTCGGCTCGACCGAGGCGAATCTCGAAAAAGTGCTCGGCATGGTCAAGGCGCTCGGGCCGATCATCCTGATCATCGACGAAGGCGACCGCAGCTTCGGCGGCCAGTCCGAGGACACCGACGGCGGCACGTCCTCGCGCGTGATCGCGCGGCTCAAGGAGTTCATGAGCGAGCCCGACAACCGCGGGCAGGTGCTGTTCATCCTGATGACGAACCGGCCCGACAAGCTCGACATCGACATCAAGCGCGCCGGCCGCATCGACCGCAAGATCCCTTTCTTCTATCCGGACACGGCCGAGGACGTCGAAGCGGTGCTGCGCGCGATCTTCGCGCGCTACAGGCTCGGCGAGGCGATCGACTGGACCGCGGCGCGCGCCGCGACGAGCGCCAGGCTCGTCGGTTATTCCAACGCCGATCTCGAAGCGGTCTGCCTGCTCGCGCTGAGCTTCGCCGGCGAAGGCAGCACGGTCGACCAGGCCTGCTTCGAGCGCGCCGTCGCCGACTACGTGCCGGCGCGCGACGCGGGCATGCTCGAATACATGGAAATGCTCGCCGTGTTCGAGGCCTCGCGTCGCAGCCTGCTGCCGCAACGCTACCGCGACATGAGCCAGGACGACTTCAACGTCCGGCTTCGCGAGCTCAAGCGCGAGCTGCGGATCTGAGGCGACGGCCGGTGCGAAAACCCGACGCGCCGGTCCGACGCAGCGACAAGATAGTTCTCTCTCGCCGCTCGCCCGGTGGAGGGGGAACGAGACAAGCCCTCCAAGCTCGCCTGGGGCAGAGGGAGAAATGCATCGACGGCCTCTCCCGGCCTGCCGTGGGGCCGCGTGGACCGTTAATTCGCCGAGCCCTCTGCGTACCCGTTCGCGGAAAGGCAGCAACATCCAGCCGGAGCCGACCATGACTGCGACACCGACGACCACCCTGGAACTCCACCATCTGCAGGCCATCGTCCGCGCGATGCACGACGTCGCGCTGACCGACGGCGTTCACGACGCCGAACGCGTGATGCTGCGCGGCTTCTACGAAGCCTGCCAGCGCGACGCCGCGGCACTGGCCTCGTTCGACGACCTCGTCGCGATGCCGTTCGATCTCGCCGCGATCGTCGAGGATTTCCGCCAGCCGGCGCAGAAGCTCGCGCTGCTGCATTCCTGCCTGCTGCTCGCGCATGCGGACGGCGAATATTCCGCGACCGAGCGCGCCAAGGTGCAGGCGTTCGCCGACGCGCTGGCCGTGCCGGCCGACGAGCTGCGTCAGATCGAGGAAGGCGTGACCGACTACCTGCTGCAGCAGATTTCGCGCATCAGCAATACCGAGGCGCTGCAGGAAGTCGCCAAGGAACTGCAGGGCTGACGCCGCCGCGTCGCGCGGCTGCGTGCCGGATGGCGCGGATGCGGCCGGCGCGAACGGATCGCGCAGCGGGAAGTCGCCGGTCAACTGCGGACTGGAGCCGCCGCAACGCCCGGCTGCGCGTCGAATGACGCCGATACCGGAGGCGCGAGCGCACCGCGCCGGGGCGTGGACTCACGCCGCGCTAACCGCGCCTGCGCCGTAATTCGTTTCCCACCAAGACGAGGAAAGACCATGAAGAAGTCCGGATCGGCGGAGTGGAAGGGCAGTATCCGCGAAGGCGGCGGTACGATATCGACGGAGACCGGCGTACTGCGCGACGCGCCGTACGGCTTCAAGTCGCGCTTCGAGGACGGCCCCGGCACGAATCCCGAGGAACTGATCGGCGCCGCGCATGCGGCCTGCTTCTCGATGGCGCTGTCGAACATCCTCGGCCAGAGCGGACTGACCGCCGACTACATCCGCACGCGCGCCGAAGTCAGCCTGGTCAAGACCGACGCGGGCTTCACGATCAACGCCGTGCACCTGGTCGTCAACGCGAAAGTGCCCGGCACCGACGCCGCCGCGTTCGCGGAGCTGGCTGGCAAGGCCAAGGCCGGTTGCCCGGTCTCGCGCCTGCTCAATGCCGAGATCACCATGGACGCGACGCTCGACGCGTGAGCCGATCCGCCAGCGCCGGACGATCGCTGCAGCAGCGGAACGGAATGTGGAATCCGGCTCGAAAACCATCCCCACCGGCCCGTCCAGTCCGTTGGACGTTCGGGGCGCCCGGGAGCGGTGGCTCCGGGCTGGTGTCCTCAGCCCCCTGAACGGGAGCGCTTCAAAGCAGCGACACGGACGTGGTCGACGCTGCAATCCTTTTGAATGTCCCGGCCCCGAAGACCCTCCCCTTGACGGGGAGGGCGCGGGTGGGGACGGGTTGCGCCTCGACCGGCGGCGCGACCGTGAAGCTCGTCGCCGGCCGAGCCATCACGTTCAGCGATCCGCGATCTCGCCTTCGTCGTAGGCCAGCTGCTGCTGCGGCAGGTCGACGTAGAACATCGCGCCGGCTTCCTCGCGCGGCAGCACGCCGACCTTCAGCGACGGCACGAACACGCGGCGTCCGTCGAGTTTGACCGGCCGCAGCACGACGGCCATCTGCACGTTGACGACGGCGCCGTTCGCCGCGCGCGCGACCTCGGCCAGCGCCTCGCGTTTGAGCTCGTCGGTGCTCTTGAGCTTGAAGCTCGTGAGCTGCGGATGCAGCAGCACGGCGGGCCAGCGCAGGCTCAGGCTGACGATGTCGCCGGCGCCGCGCGACGCGATCCTGGCCTCGCTGCCTTCGACCTGCAGGCCGTCGATGTTGCGCAGCGCGTAGGTGAACACCGAATCGGCCGCGAGCGTCGCGCTCTCGTCGGGCATGCCTGCCGCCTGCGTGCGCAGCGACATGATGCCGGTCTTCGCGAACAGCACCTGGCCGGCGTCGATGCCGGCGCGGCCGAGCAGGTCGAGATGCCGCGCCTCGAGTTCGCGCTGCGAGCGCTCCGCTTCGGCGAAGTCCATCGGCTTCTCGCCTTCGAGGTTGCGCGCGTAGTGCACGCGGGCCGACGCGGCGCTGATGCCGTAGGTTTCCGTCTTCGTCGCGACGTAGTCGGTGCCGCCGGTTTCTCCATGCGGCAGGCCCAGCAGCGCCTCGATGTCGGAGATCTTGCGCAGACGCAGCGGATCGTGGCCGCCGGGATACTTCGCGCGGACGGCGGCGAGGCGGCGTCCGAGCACCTCGCCGTCGAAGCGCGGCAGCGCGGCGTCGACGAGGCGGGCGTAGTCCTCGGAATACAGCTGAGCGGTCTCGGCCGGCGAGCCCAGGTCGTTCGTGTCGGCGGCGTTGCTCGCCGCGAGCGGAGCCAGCAGCAGCAGGCCGATCAGGCCGGCGAAGCCGGCACGGGTGCGGAAAGTGGATTTTTTCATGTTCGTGAGTCCGTTCATTGGGGCAGGGCGCCGCCGCCCGAGGAGGGATCGCATTGGCTGACGTAGCGCGTGGTCGCCCAGTTCGGGCTGGTGTCGGCCCACTTGCTCGCATAGCGCTCGTTGAGCACGTCGGTCGAGCGCGCCGCGGTGTTGCCGAAGCCCATGGCGACCGGGCAGATCGTCTTGTAGCTGTTGTACCAGTGGTCCACGTGATGCATGTCGTCGACCCAGGCCTTCGCGACGCCCTTGGACGCCGTGCCGTCGGCCGCGAGATCCTCGTACTCGTCGACGTACTGCGAACCGATGTACATGAGGCCGTGGAAACCGGCGATCACGTGTGCGCCGCCCTTGGCCGGGCCGAACCAGGCCGTGCGCTTGTCCCACTGCATGCTCTGGCACGAGGACATGTGGAAGAAGCGCAGGCGGCCGCCCGAGGCCTTGCCGATCTTCATCTGATCGACGTTGAGCTTGCATTCGCCCTGGTCCTTGGTGTGCATGCTGCCGGCCCAGCCGACCGAGTCGACGGTGCCGTGCGTGCAGATCAGGCCCGCGTCCTGCGCGTCGATGCGGCTGTTGTCGGTGCCCCAGGCCGAGATCGACGGGTCGACGAACTTGCTGACCTTGACCAGCGAGAAGTTCTGCCAGACCGGCACGAAACCGCGGTCGGCCATTTCATGGCGCCAGGCCATGCACATGTCGTCCCACCAGTCGCGCTGCGCGCCCGAGCAGTCGCCGTCCCACTTGGTGATGGCCGAGCTCCAGACCGAATCCGCCGAGGCGGCGCCGGCGGCCAGCGCCGCGAGCGCGAAGCCCGCGCACAGCAGTGTCTTGCGTATCGCTTTCATTGAATGCTCCATGTCGATGAGTGACGAGCCTGCGGAGCGCGCCGCGACATCGCGGCGCTGTGCTCGCCTGCCGTTGCCGTCCCCGTTCCTTGGCGGGAAAACGCAACGGGTATACGAACGGAGCATGTCCACAAAAGCGAACACGCGTCGGAGAGAAATTTCCGGGCTTATTGCGCGAACTGCGACGCGGCGCGGCTGCGCCGTGTCGACGGCGTCACAGGAACATCGGCGATTCAGCGTCGTGAAGAACGACGCGGCGACGAAATGCCGTGATTCACGGCTCTTCCGGCGAGTTCAGCGGCCCAGCGCGAGCTCTTTCTGCAGGAACGCCTTGGCCGCGCGCGTGTCGCGCTTGATCGTCGGCTCCGACACGCCGAGCAGTTCGGCGATGTCCTTGACCTCGAGCCCGGCGAAGAAGCGCATCTCGATGACGGTCACGAGGCGCTCGTCGAGCGCCGCGAGTTTTTCGAGCGCGCGATCCATGCCGACGAGCTGTTCGGCCTGTTCGTCCACGGGCAGCGGCATGCCTTCGAGCGCGTCAAGCTCGACGTGTTCGGCGCCAGCGCCGCGGCGTTCGGCCAGGCGCGCGCGCGCATAGTCGATGACGACCTGGCGCATCGCGCGCGCCGCGGTCGCGAAGAAGTGCTTGCGGTTCTCGTACTGGCCGCCGTTGCGGTCGAACAGCTTGAGATAGGCCTCGTTGACGAGCGCGCGCGTGTTCAGCGTGTCGCCGCGCCGATGCCGCGCGAGCTCGGCGCGTGCGATGCGCAGCAGGTCGTCGTAGACCAGGTTCAGCGCCTTGTCGCGCTCGGCCGGGCTGTGGTTGGCCGCCGCGATGTGCGCGGTGATCTCGTTGTCGTTCATGCGCTGCTCCCCGGAACCGGCTGCGCGGCCGTCAGGCGGCCGACCCTGCCGTGCCAGTTTTACCACGGCCGCGCCGCGCCGACGGTGCGCCGCGGCGCGGCCCGCGGCCGATGATCCCTGGCCTGCTGCGGCTGCGTACGTGGAGATGCCCACGCCAATCCATCCCCACTGACGGAGTACACCCATGAAACGTTGCCTGATCGCGCTGACCCTGCTCGCCGCCGCCTGCTCCGCCGGTGCGGCCGACCTTTCCGCTGCCGCCGCCCCGGTCGATTCCGGCCCCGTGCTCAACGGCGTCAGTCTCAACGGCCTGAGCCTCAACGGTCTCAGCCTCAACGGCATAGCGCTGAACGGCTGGACCCTCAACGGAACCCGGTTCAACGGCATCGCGTTCAACGGCGTCCAGCTCAACGACTTCCGCATCAATGGCGTCAATTTCAACGGCATCAATTTCAACGGCGTGCGGCTCAACGGTGTCGCGTTCAACGGCTGGAACCTCAATGGCTGGAACCTCAACGGCATGCGCATGAACGGCATGCGCATGAACGGCGTGGCCGAGGCCGCGACGACGGCGCCGGACTGGTCGGCCGTGCCGTTGCAGAGCGTCCGCGTCTGCGTCGCGGCCGGCCGCTGAGCATGTTCCGGTTCGCGCTCGTCGCATTGTTCGGCGTGGCCGGTGCCGCTCCGACGATGACCGCGGCCCAGCCCGCCGCCCCGGCGGAGCCGGCCCAGCGGCTGGCTGTCGACGGCACGCAGTTCGTGCTCTACCGCAGCGACGGCCGCGTGCTGCGCAGCGCCGACCTGATCGGCGCCGAGCTCGACCTCGGCGGCGGCGAGCAGCTGCGCATCGACGCGGTGCGGCCGGACCCCGACAGCCGCGGCGGCGAAGTGCTGCTGCATCGCTTCAGCCGGCGCAGCGGCGACGGTCCGTGGATCGAGGTCTGCGAGGCCGATCGCGAAGGGCGTCACGAGGGCTTTCCGGTGCCGGGGCGCTTCGTCGGCGCGCGCTACGAGCGCGACGCGGCGCATTTCGCGCTGACCTGCACCGGCGGCGCGCAGGCCAAATGCGTGCGCTGGGGCTACCGGCCCTGGGCGCAGGCCAGCGACGGCCGGGATCTCGCCGACTTGTATGCGGCCTGCGTGCGCATGGTCCGCGCCGATTATTGCGGCGACGGTACGGCGACCACGCGCGACGGCATGGCCATCGACGTCTACGACCGCCACGGCGTGCAGCAGCCGGCCGACGACGCGAGCTTCCGCTTCGAGGCCGGCTGGACCCGCGACGGCGCAGTCTGCGTCAACCACGTGCGCGTGCCCGAGAACCTGGAGCTCGACGCGCTCGCGGCGCGCTGCCCGCGGCTGAAGTCCGCGCTCGGCACGCGCTGCGACGAAGCCGCCGCCGTCGCGGCCGGCGCCGTCGTGCTGAACCGGTCTCGCTAGCCGAGACGGCGCGAGCGCGCCGACCGGCGAAATTTCCCGCAAACCTGTGCGCGGCATCTCTGGTTGTGAGATCGACGGGGACTATTCTGTCGCTGCGTTATGGGCAATGTACTGTTTGTGGCAATAACAAATCTGTCACACGGTATACGTGTTCGGCGCGCGCCTGAATCGACGCAGGCGTCCCCGAGGCCGGTCGCCTGTCGGCGCCCGGCCGTCCAGCTCCAGGCCCGCAGCCGCGGGCTTCCATCCCAATCGGAGAAACCACATGAAAGCACCGCTCATCCTGGCCGCCATCGGCAGCGTTCTGCTCAGCGCGCAGGCGATGGCCGCGACCTACGGCGCCGCCTGTCCGTCGTGTACCGGCGGCCCGACCGGCACGGTCTGGCGGCAGGCCGCCGCCGACGTCTCGTACGCCAACTTCGCCGCGGTCAACGACACCATCGTGCTCTGCAAGGACAGCGGCTCGGGCACGGCCATCGTCGCCGACTACAACGTCGACTATGCGCCGCCCCATCCGGGCACGACGTCGCCGGATGACGTCAGCTGGAACTACACGCAGGGCAACGTCGGCGTGACCTGCGCCGATCTCGGCTTCTGACGACGCGCGACACCCGGGCCTCCATCGCGATCCAGGAAGGACTCGCGACGGCACGGAAATCCCCGTTGCCGCGCCGCATGCGGGCAACGCGGACTCCATTCTCCCCCTGACCGGGTAACGACGCCGGCGGCGCGAAGCGCCGCCGGCACTCGTCCGTGCGGAACCGTCTTCGCCGTCGCGTGATCTCCCGTCGTCCCGACGCCGTACGTCGGATTAAGCGGCCGCGAGTTCACTGCGACGCGCGCGGCTGCCAACCCGGCCGCCGCTGCGCTAACGTGACGCCGCGACCCGGGGGGAATCATGGATGCACAGCGCTGGCGCCTCGTGCGCGATCTGTTCGAAACCGTCGTCGATCTCGACCCGCAGGACTGGGAAGCCCAATTGCTGCGCCATGCGCCCGACGATGCGGCGCTGCGCGTGGAAGTGCTCGGGCTGCTGCACGCCGACGCGGCCGCCACGCGTGCGACCGGCATGCTGGAGCAGGCGCCCGACATCGTCGCCGGATTGGCGCAGGAGCTGACCGGACGCCACGGCCCGGCCGCATCCGGCGCGTGCACCGGCGAGCGGCTCGGCCCGTTCGCGCTCGTGCGCGAGATCGGCCGCGGCGGCATGGGCGCGGTCTGGCTGGCCGAGCGCGCCGACGGCGAATTCGCGCAGCAGGTCGCGATCAAGCTGATCCGCGGCGGCTGGGACGCGGCCGAGGCGCAGGCGCGCTTTCGCGCCGAGCGGCAGATACTCGCGAGTCTGCAGCATCCGCACATCGCCCATCTCGTCGACGGCGGCGTCGGCGCCGACGGCCGGCCGTGGCTTGCGCTGGACTATGTCGACGGCGTCGACCTGCACAGCTGGTGCGATGCGCGCCAGCTGGATCTGCGCCAGCGCCTGGATCTGTTCCTCAACGTCTGCGACGCGGTCGCGCATGCGCACCAGCACCTGGTCGTGCATCGCGACCTCAAGCCGTCGAACATCCTCGTGCGCCGCGACGGCGTCGTGAAGCTGCTGGACTTCGGCATCGCCAAACTGCTCGATCCGCAGTCGGCCTCGATCAGCACGATGCGCCTGTTCACGCCCGAATACGCCGCGCCCGAGCAGGTGCGCGGCGAGCTCGTCACGACCGCGGTGGACATCTACGCGCTCGGCCTGCTGCTCTACGAGCTGCTCAGCGGCCAGCGTCCGTACAAGGTCGACCGGCCGACGCCGGCCGCCTACGAGCGCGCGATCCTCGACCAGGAACCGACCCGGCCCAGCCTGAGCCTCACGCGCGACGCAGCCCAGGCCGATGCGGTCGCCGCGAACCGTCACCTGACGCCGCAGCGTCTGCGCCGCGAACTGCGCGGCGATCTCGATGCGATCGTGCTCAAGGCGCTGCGCAAGCAGCCGCAGCAGCGCTATGCGAGCGTCGGCGAGCTCGTCGCCGACGTGCGCCGCTATCTGCAGCGCCAGCCCGTGGCCGCGCGCCGCGGCAACTGGCGCTACCGCACGGCGCGTTTCCTGCAGCGGCATGCGGCCGCGACCGCGCTCGGCGCCGTCGCCGTGCTCGCGCTGGCTGCCGGCACCG
>NZ_JANFVR010000095.1 GCF_024609805.1 Tahibacter caeni
GTCGATGCGCAGCACGCGGCGCGGAACCTGGCCGGCGGAAGTCTCGTCGCCGGCGACGACGTAGAGCGCGCCGGCGGGCGCGCGCCGCGCGGCCAGCACGGCCGCCGCGGTGTCCATCGCGAGCTGGCGTGCAAATACGGGCTGACCTTGCGCGTCGACGCGCGAGACCCAGAGGTTGTTGCCGGTCGAGCCGACGACGTCGGCGCCGCCGTCGTCGGCAGCGGCGAGCAGACGCGTGCGGTCGCGTGCGGACGGCAGCGCGAAGGTCCAGGCGATGCGCGCATCGGCGTCGCGCCGGATCAGCGAGACATCGGTGTTCTGCAGGCTGTGGCTGAGCTCCAGATCGCCGCCGCCCGGCAGGGCGGCGAAGTCGACGAGGCGGTTCATCGTGAACAGCGCGAGCTCGTTCGCGCCGGGCCGGCGCTTCGCGAGGGTGACGCCGTCGAGGCCGAGCTGATACAGCGCCTCGCCGTCGCTTCCCCGTGTGCCGGCGACCCAGCTGCTGCCGTCGGCGGCGACGCGCACGCCGCGGCAGCTCTGCACCGGCGGCCGCACGCGCCAGGTCGCGCGCTGGTCCGGCGTGATGCGCAGCAGCCCGCAGTCGCCGTCGTCGGCGACGAGGCCGCCGTCGGCGGTCGCGGTGCCTTGCACATAGACCTGCGCATCGAGTCCCGCAGCGAACACGTTGCGATACGGTGTCGTGTCCGAGCCGTCGCCGCCGCTGCGGCGCACGACGGCGCCGTCGAAACTCCAGACGACATCGTCGGCGCCGGGCGCGAAGAAAGTGGGCTCGTACGGCAGATCCTGCTGCGGTTCGAGATGTCGCCATTCGGCCGCCTGCGTCGCGACGAACGGAACCAGTGTCAGCAGCAGCGCCGTGCGAAGACGGCGCTGCGCGGCGAAGGAAAAGCGGTCGAGCATGGTAGCGTCCTTATCTACGAGTGCAGCCTGTACGACGCTGAGGCAGGGACGCTCCCCCAAGCGAAGTCCGGTTTTTTCCCGGTTTCTGCTGCCGGTTCGACTCGGACACGCCGAACGCCCGCGGTTCAGGCGTTCGTGCGTCATATTTTACAAATCTCTAACGGGAATTTTAACGTGTTGCGGATTCTCGCCCGTTGTGCCGCAACGGCTGCCGCCGCTACGGCGCGCAGCCGCCTTCCTTGATCATCTCGAGCTCGCCGCGGCGGCCGGCGAACGCGCCGACGCGTTCGTCGTCGGCGAACGCGTAGGTCAGGGTCGCGCGGTCGCAGCCGTGCATCTGCAGCGTGGCCTGGCCGGCGACGTAGCGGTTGCGCGTCGCGCGGCTGTCGAACGCGCCGCCGAGCGTCTGCACGACGACGAGATCGATCTTGCCGTTGACCGCCTCGGCGAGATTGCCCTGCAGGGTGAACCAGTGCTGCTTGCCGCCGTCGTTGTTGGCGCCGGCGATGTCGTAGGCGAACCACGCCGCGAAGAACACGCCGTCGGGCTGCACGGTCAGCTGCATACCCTGGCCGCCGGTCGCCGGTTCGTACCAGGAGCCGCTCTGGCGCGCATCGAAGCCCTTGCCCGGCGGACGGGCGCCGCCGGCCGGCTGCACGCTGCCGTCGGCGAGCTCGCACGACTGCGTCGCCGGCGACAGGCGCGACAAGGTGATCGTACCGGTCGCGCCGCTGTTGTAGATCGGGTCGAACACGTAGTCGAAGCTGCCGTTCGCGCAGTCGCTGAAGCGCAGGGTGCCGCGGCCGACGCGCGTCGTGATGCGCGGCTCGGCCGAGTCGAACGCGCCGTTGGTGACCGAATAGATCTCGACCTCGGCGCTGCGCGCGCCGTTGGGCACGTTCGCGGCCTGGACCACGTACCAGCGCAGCTGCGAGGTGTCGTTGCCGCCGTCGCGCGAGTAGGTGAACCACGGCATGAAGATCAGGCGCGCCCGCGGCAGCCAGTCGAGCACGAGGCCTTCGCCTTCGCCGTAGTGCGAACCCCAGGCGCCGGCGATGCCGATCTGGTCGACGCGGATCGCGGCAGTGTCGAGATAGCTGCGCGCGGCGGCGCGGTCGGCGCCGGCCATGCGCCCGATGCCGTTGCGCGCCGCGGCGCCGCCGAAGCCGCAGTCGTCGGCCGCGCAGGCCGCCGTGACCGTCGAGGCTTCGTCGCCGTCGGCGATGGTCAGCGCGCGCAGGGTCCAGCGCCCTTCGCCGGCGCCGAACACGACGACGCGCTGGCCGGCTTCGTCCACGTCGATCTGGTCGGCGACGAAGGTCTTGCGCCAGCGGCGGTTGCCGCCTTCGCGGCGCAGCACTTCGACCGCGACGCGCGCGCCGCCCTGGTTGCGGCTGTAGCGGCGCTCGACCACGACCGAGTCGCCGGTCAGGTAGAGGAACGGCGTCGTGCCGGAAATGTCGTCGAGCTGGCGCCGCCAGCGCACGTTGCCGTCGCGGTCGAGCATCCAGGCGTACATCGTCGAGGACGATTGCGTCGCGCTGCCGACGATGTACGCATTGTCCTCGTCGTCGAGGCGCAGCTGCTGCGGCTGGATGCCGAGCGCGGCGAGATCGAGCCGGTAGACCTCGCGCGCGGTGTTGCTGCGCAGGATCAGCTCGCCCTGGTCGCTGGTCGACGGCTCGCTGGCCGGGCGCTCGACGACGATCGCGTCGCCGCGGTCGTTGAAGTCGCCGAGCGGCGTGCGCTCGGTGGTCGGATAGTGGCGCTGCGAGGTGCCCGCGGCGCCGTACAGCTGCACGCCGTTGTAAAGGTAGGACAGCACCAGCGCGTTGTCTTCGCGCAGGCGGAACGTGCTGGCCGGCAGCGGCGTGCGCGAGCGGAAGTTCAGCGGTTCCTCGATCGGGCGCGACCACAGGGTGCGGCCGTCGCCGGCGGCCAGGCAGCGCACGCGGTTGTTCGGCTCGCCCTGCACGGCCTGCACCTCGGAAATGCAGACGCGGTCGTCGGAGGCGGTGGCCTGGGCGAGATCGAAGCTGCCCGGAATTTCGACGTCCCAGGCGACGTTGCCGTCGGCCGTGACGCGGCGCACGCGATAGCTGCCGGCGCCGTCGGCGGCGCTGACGATGAAGCTGTCGCCGAGTGCGTTGCCGGCGACGGCGCGCGCCTTCGGGCGCAGCGGCGTCGGCAGGTCGCCGACTTCGGAAAGCACGCTGCCCTGCGCGTCGAGCTCGACGAGGCGGCGTGCGCCGGCCTGGCGCGTGCCGACCAGCAGCACGTGGCCGTTGCTCTCGCGCGCGAGTGAGGAGACCACCGACACCGGCAGCTCGCGGTCGTAGCGCAGGCTGCCGTCGGCGCCGAAGCCGAGCAGGCGCAGGCGCTGCGCCGTGCCGCTCGGGACCGAGGTCAGCACGGTCGCGTCGCCGTTCGCGGCGACCTGCAGCGAACAGCCGGCGCCGGGGCCTTCGCAGGCGTCGGCGATGCCGGCCGGCAGCGGCTGCGTCCATCGCGGAGCGCCGTCGGGGCCGAGCAGCGCGAGCTGGGCGTTGCTGCGGTTGATCGTGTCGAGCGCGTACAGGCTGCCGTCGGCGCCGAGCGCGACGACCGCGGTGGCCGAGTTCGGGCCCAGCTGCTGCGTCGCGATCCAGCGCTGCCGGCCGGCGTTGTCGAGGCACAGGCGCACGACGGTGCTGCCGTCGGATTCGCGCGCGGCCGCGCAGCTCAGTTCGCCGGACACGGCGACGGCGCTGAATTCGAGGCCGGGCTGCGCGCCCGCATCGGTCCAGGCCCAGCGCTGGCGGCCCTGGCGGTCGAAGCGCGCGAGCTGCGCGCTGCCCTGGCTGGCCGTGACGCTGCTGCGGCCGGCGACGAGCAGGTCGCCGCTGGCCGTGTCGACGGCGCGCTGCGGCCGCTGATAGCGCAGCGGCGCGGGTTCGTCGGCGACGGTGCGCGCGAGCACCGGAAACGCGTTGCGGCTCAGGCGCACGCGCAGGCTGCCGTCGGCGGCCAGGCGCTGGAAATCATCGAGCGTCTCGACCCAGCTGCCGCCGGCGGCGTCGGGCAACACGAGCAGGGTTGCCGCGTCGCGCTGCCAGACCGGCCGGCCCTGAGCGTCGTAGCGGCGCAGGCGGCCGGCGTCGGTTTCGGCCAGCAGCACGCCGCCGTCGGGCATGGCGATCAGGCGCGAGCTCGCGGCCGTCGTCGTCGCGACCGTGAGCTGGCCGCCCGCTTCGCGCTGCAGCACCGTTTCGTCGCCGCGCTGCAGCAGCAGCCAGCGCGCGCCCGGTACGGCGGCGACGTCGACGACCTGGGCCGCGGCCGAGCCGCTGGCGGTCAGGGTCTGATCCCAGTTCGAGGCAGCTGCTGCCGAAGCGAGCAGGCTGCAGGACAGCAGGACGGAGAGCCGGCCGACGCGGCCGGAGGCGGGGTGCTGGGGACGGTGCATGCGGAATTCCCTGTCGAACGAAAACCATTACGGAAAACAGGCGCAGTCTTGATCAGACGCGGCAGGAGGCAGTACCCCCTATTCGCGCGGCGGCGCCGAAGTCGGGCGCGCAATTTCGGCAACGCGGCCGACGCGCCGGCAGCCTGCGGACCGAACGAGCCGGCTCGGTGCGGACCGGCCAACGACGGCCGCAGCCGGCCGGGGCGACGAGGGCCGCAGGCGCGCCCGGCGGGCCCGGACATGACAAGGGCCGCGTGCGCGGCCCTTGTCGATGCAGCATGTCCGGAACCGGCTTACTTCAGCTTGGCGTCGGCGCGCAGCGCTTCGGCACGGTCGGTCTTTTCCCACGAGAACGCGGTGAAGGTCTCGCCATTGTCGAGCTTCACGTCGTACGGCGTGCGGCCGAAGTGGCCGTAGCTCGCGGTCTGCTGGTACATCGGGTGCACCAGGTCGAGCATCTTGATGATGCCGTACGGACGCAGGTCGAAGTGCTTGCGGATCAGCTTCTCGATCTTGTCGTCGCTGATCTTGCCGGTGCCGAACGTCGTCACCGAGATCGAGGTCGGCTCGGCCACGCCGATCGCGTAGGAGACCTGGATCTCGCAGCGGTCGGCCAGGCCCGCGGCGACGACGTTCTTCGCGACGTAGCGCGCCGCATAGGCGGCCGAACGGTCGACCTTCGAAGGATCCTTGCCCGAGAACGCGCCGCCGCCGTGACGGGCCCAGCCGCCGTAGGTGTCTACGATGATCTTGCGGCCGGTCAGGCCGCAGTCGCCGACCGGGCCGCCGATCACGAACTTGCCGGTCGGATTGATGTGGAACTTGGTGCCCTTGTGGATCCACTTGGTCGGCAGCACGGGCTTGATGATCGATTCCATGACGGCTTCGACCAGGTCCTTCTGCTTGACGCCCGGATCGTGCTGGGTCGACAGTACGACGGCGTCGATCGCCGTGGCCTTGCCGTCTTCATAGCGCAGCGTGACCTGGCTCTTGGCGTCCGGACGCAGCCACGGCAGCGGAGAATTCTTCTTCTTGCGGACCTTGGCCTGCTGCTCGACGAGGCGGTGCGAGTAGTAGATCGCCGCCGGCATCATGTCCTTGGTTTCGTTGGTCGCGTAGCCGAACATCAGGCCCTGGTCGCCGGCGCCCTGTTCCTCGGGCTTCTTGCGGTCGACGCCCTGGTTGATGTCGGGCGACTGCTTGCCGATCAGGTTGAGGATGCCGCAGGTCGCGCCGTCGAAGCCGACCTCGGACGAGTCGTAGCCGATGTCGAGGATGACCTTGCGCGTCAGCGCTTCGAGGTCGATCCAGGCCGAGGTCGTGATTTCGCCGGCGACGATGGCCACGCCCGTCTTGACCAGCGTTTCGCAGGCCACGCGCGCGCGCTTGTCCTGCAGCAGGATCGCGTCGAGGACGGCGTCGGAAATCTGGTCGGCGACCTTGTCCGGATGGCCTTCGGACACGGATTCGGAGGTGAACAGGTAGCTGCTCATCGCGGCATATCCTTCAATTCGGATAAAGGGATGGAAAAACGGAACCGCGGATGATAGCGGCTGCCCGGGCATATTGCATCTGCCGCGGTGTTTCCCGTAGGGCGGGGGGCGGCTGCCTGGCGGCGCTGCGGGGGACCGGGCGGCAGCGCGCTCAGCGCTTGAGCTGATACACCTCGTAGCTCTCGTCGCTGACGTCCAGCAGCATCAGCACGCGGTCCTCGCCGATGCCCCAGGCCGTGCCGACCGTATCGCTGTCGCGCGCGGCCGCGCCGGCGGCCTTGCTGTAGGGCACCTGCGGGTCGTCGTTGACGCTGGCGCCGCCGACGAAATACCAGTCGCCGTTGCCATTTTCCGGCGGCAGCAGCCAGCCGCTGCGGCGCTGCGAGCCGGTCAGCTTCTCGAAGAACAGGCGGCCGTCGCGTTGTGCGATGCGCGCCTTGAACCACGGATACGGGAACACGCCGTAGCGCGCGCCCTGCAGCGAGCGCACTTTCCAGTCGCCGGTCAGCGCGGACGCATCGAGCGGCAGGTGCGGCTCGGCCAGCAGTTCCTCGACCGTGGCCTTGGCATCGGCGTCGCTGCGCGGAATCTCGGGACTCGCGTTGAGTGCGTCGACGCGGCGCTGCTGTTCCTGCAGGCGGGTTCGATGTTCGGGTCACATCTGTTCGAGGCGCGTGTCGGCGGCGGCGCTCAGGCCGGCGGCGGCAGCCAGCGGCAGCGCGAGCAGGCAGCGGGTCGGCAGGTTCATCGGAAGTCCATTCGTCGAGGCTTCAGCCGGAAAAGAAGAAGCGCGTGATGTGGAAGAAGATCGGCGCGGCGAAGCTGACCGAGTCCATGCGGTCCATCATGCCGCCGTGGCCTTCGATCATGCTGCCCCAGTCCTTCGCGCCGAGGCTGCGCTTGACCGCCGACAGCGCCAGGCCGCCGAGCACGCCGCAGGCGACGATCAGCAGCGACATCAGCGCCGACTGCAGCGGCGTGAACGGCGTGATCCACCACATGGCCGCGCCGATCGCGGTCGCGGCGAGGCCGCCGCCGACCAGGCCTTCGACGGTCTTGGACGGACTGACCAGCGGCGCGAGCTTGTGCCGTCCGAACAGCTTGCCGAACACGTACTGCATGACGTCGCTGATCTGCACGACGAGCATGAGATACAGCAACAGCAGCGCGCCCTGGCCGTGGAAGCCGCGCAGGTCCAGCACGAGCAGCGCCGGCGCGTAGCTGATGCAGTAGACCGCGATCATCACACCCCACTGGATCTTCGTGATGCGCTCGAGGAACTGCTCGGTGTCGCCGGCGAACACGGCGATCGCCGGCAGGCCGAGGAACGCGTAGACCGGAATGAAGATCGAGAACAGGCCGTACCACTGCAGGTGGATCAGCCAGTACTGCAGCGGCACGAGCACGTAGAACGCGATCGCGAGCGGCTTGTGGTCGCTGGCCCGCGTCGGCGTCAAGGTGATGAACTCGCGCAAGGCGAAGAACGAAATCAGCGCGAACACGATCAGGGTCGCCGCGGCGCCGGCCCAGAAGCAGGCGCCGAGCACGGCGACCATGAGCCACCAGGCGCGCACGCGTTCGTTGAGATTGCGGATGACCGCGGTGTCGCCCTTGCGCCGCTGCAGCAGCCAGCCTGTGGCCGAGGCGACGCTCAGCAGCGCGACTATGCCGCCGAACACCCAGAGCAGCTTCTGCGACGCGCTCATGCGGCGGCTCCGCGGGCCGGATCGGCGAGCGCGCAGACCGCCGCGTGGGCGCGCGCGAGGAACCCGTCGCGCGCCTCGCCGGTCTGCCGCGCGAGCGGCGCGCCGAAGCGCACCGTGCAGTACAGCGGCAGCGGCACGTGCGAACCCTTGGGCAGGCTGCGGTGCAGGGTGTCGAGATAGGCCGGCACGAGGTTCAGCGCCGGGAACGTCTCGGCGATGCGGAACAGGCCGCCGCGGAACGGCTGCGGCAGGCGGTCGGCCGTGCGCGTGCCTTCGGGGAACAGGATCAGCGAGTCACCCCCGGCCAGTGCCGCGAATACCGGTTCGAGCGGGTCGCCGGCGCGCTCGTCGCGGCGGCGCTCGATCAGGATCGCGCGCAGCACGCGGCCGGACAGATAGGTGCGCAGGCCGGGCTTGTTCCAGTAGTCGCGCGCGGCGACCGGCCGCGTGACGGCGCGCTGCGCCGGGGCCAGCGCGCTCCAGATCGCTAGGGTGTCGAGATGGCTGCAATGGTTCGCGAAATACAGGCTCTGCCCGGCGCCGGGCTCGGCGCGCCACTGCGCGCGCGCGCCGACGAGCAGGCGCGTGAGTCCGACCAGCCCGGCCGCGGCGGCGCGCTCCATCATCGGCGCGCCTCCAGCTGCACGGCGATCGCGCGCAGGCGCGTGAAGCAGGTCAGCGCCGAACCCGCGGCGATCGCCGCGGCGGCGGCCAGCAGCGCGTAGCCGCTGTGCAGGAACCACAGTTCGAGCGGCGCGAGCAGGCAGGCCAGCACCATCAGCCACATGCGATGAGGCTTGGCCATCGGGCCGCGGAAATCCTGTGCCAGGCCCTGCGCGCCGCCGAGCGCGCGGATGTAGGCGGTCAGTGCCGCGAGCAATGCGCCGAGCCAGCCGAGCCACGGCTGGCCCGCGGCGACGCCGAGCGCGACAATGAACAGGCTGTCGGCGATGCGGTCGGGCACTTCGTTGTACAGCGCGCCGGCCGGCGTCTGCCGGCCGCCTTCGACGGCGACCATGCCGTCGAACAGGTTGCAGAGCAGGCGCAGCACGATGCCGGTCGCGCACAGCCAGGCGTTCCACGGCGACGGCAGGTACAGCAGCGCCGCCGCGCCGGCCGCGGCGAAGACGATGCTGACGACGGAAATCGCATTCGGCGAGACGCCGCTGCGCACGAGCGCCGCGGCGATGCGCTGGATCAGCGCGTTGCTGCGGGCGGCGATCGGGCGGCGGTTGGCGGCGGCGGACGTTTCCGTGTCGCTCATGGCGGCTCGCAGTGACAGCGTCGGGTCGGCGTTCTGAATATCCGCTGCCGGGCTGAGCGTCAAGCGCGCCGGCGCGGCTCAGGCGGCGGCGGACAGGGCCCGTGCGCCGGAGGCCAGCGCGTCGAAATAGTCGCGGGTCAGGCGCAGCTGCGCCTCGGCGGTTTCGGCGCGGTTGACGACGGCGCGGAACGCCGCGTTCTCGGGCCTGTCCTTGGCGTACCAGCCCAGGTGCTTGCGCGCGATGCGCACGCCCTGCACCTCGCCGTAGAACGCATGCAACGCCTGCAGATGGCCGACCAGGATGTCGCGCACGTCGATCAGTTCCGGCGCCGGCAGCACTTCGCCGGTCGCGAGGTAATGGGCGATCTCGCGGAAGATCCACGGCCGTCCCTGCGCGGCGCGGCCGATCAGCAGGCCGTCGGCGCCCGTGTGACGCAGCACGGCCTGCGCCTTGCGCGGCGAATCGATGTCGCCGTTGGCGAGCACCGGAATCCGCACCGCGCTCTTGATCGCCGCAATCGTGTCGTATTCGGCGTCGCCTTCGTACAGGTCGGCACGCGTGCGGCCGTGCACGGCGAGCGCGGCGATGCCGGCGTCCTCGGCGATCCGCGCGATGCGCAGGCCGTTGCGGTTGTCGCGGTTCCAGCCGGTGCGGATCTTCAGTGTGACGGGCACGTCGACTGCGGCGACGACGGCCTGCACGATGCGCGCGACCATCGGCTCGTCCTGCAGCAGCGCCGAGCCCGCGTAGACGTTGCAGACCTTCTTGGCCGGGCAGCCCATGTTGATGTCGACGATCTGCGCGCCGTGCGCGACGTTGTAGCGTGCGGCTTCGGCCAGCATGACCGGATCGTAGCCGGCGATCTGCACGCTGACCGGCGCGGGCTCGCCGATGTGGTCCATGCGCGCGAGCGACTTGCGCGTCTGCCACAGGCGCGGATCGCTCGTCGTCATCTCCGACACGGCCAGCCCGGCGCCGAGGCGCTTGCACAGCAGGCGGAACGGCTTGTCGGTCACGCCGGCCATGGGCGCGAGGATCAGCGGCGGCGAGATGAGGTGCGGACCGATGTGCATAGGGCGCGGATTGTACGGCAGCGCCGCGGCGTGAAAGCAGGGCAGCGCCGGTCCGGTCCGCTGCGGACCGAGGATCCGGAGAACGCGATGAAACGATGGCTGATGCTGGCGGCGCTGGGCTGGACTGCGGCGGCGACGGCGCAAGACAGTCCCGAAGCGGCTGCGGATGCGCTCTGGCGCGCGCTGTCGCACGGCCCCGGCGCCGGCGCCGACCGCGCGGCGCTGGAGTCTCTGTTCCTGCCGACGGCGCAGGTCTACGGCCTCGGCCGCGACGGCGCCGCGGCGCTGCGCCAGCGCAGCGCGGCCGACTTCGTCGCGGCCCAGGCCGAGCCCGACACAAAACCGTTCGAGGAACGCGAAGTGCATCGCGAGGTGCGCCGCTACGGCGCGTTCGCCGAGGTGTTCTCGACCGTGGAATCGCGCACCGGCGCCGCCGCCGCGGCCGCCGATTTCACCGGCGTCAACAGCCTGCACCTCGTCGAGCAGGACGGCCGCTGGCGCATCGTCGCGCTTTACTACGCGCTCGAGCGGCCCGGAGAGCCGTTGCCCGCCGCGTGGCGCGAACGTCCGCCGCGTCAGCCGGCCGCGGCGGCGGCCGGCCGCACGGTGCCGGACAGCCGATAGAACGCCAGGGCCGGCGTCGTGAAGAACGACGGCGACGTGCCGCGCGCGAAATCGTCGACATGGACGACGCTCGCGCCGTCGGCTTCCTGCCAGGAGATCGCTTGGACCTGCCCGGCGATCTCGCGCCATTCGTACCGGGCCTCGCCGCGCGTTCCGCGCAGCGGGCCGGCTGTTATTTCGTAGCGGCCGGTGCGTCCGTCTTCGGCATAGTCGTCGATCGCGGCGAGGCCGTCGTAGACGACCTCGACGACCTTGCCGGCGAACGGCGGCAGTCGGCGCTCATCGCAGGACTCGCGCTCGGCATCGCGCGCCGGCGTCGCGGCCCGCGCTCGTGTCGTGTTCATGCGCGTTCTCCTCAGGTGGCGGGACTGCGCTCAATCCCAGACCGGCGCGATGCCGGCCGGATTCGCGAGGCGCGCGTTGCGGTCCAGGGTCGCGATGCGCGCCATGTCGCCGTCGTCGAGCTGCAGCTGCAGATCTGCGCGGTGTCGATCGCGCGGTAGCCCAGGCCGAGCACGTCGCGGACCGCGTCGACGACGACCTGGCCCTGCAGGTGAAACGTGCCGAGGCCGAAAGCGGGAATGCTCATGGAATGCTCCGGTGCGTGGATATTTTCAACGACTATACAAATGGCCGGCGGCGGTCAATGCGCCGCGACCGCGATGCCGTCGGCGTGCGCCGTGTAGCCGGCGCGGCGGTCGAGGCGGCCGCTCCAGGCGGTCAGCAGGAACGCGGCGAACACGACGAGCGCGCCGATCCAGGTCGTATGGATCAGGCCGAGCCGCGCGACGATCCGGCCGCCGCACCAGGCGCCGCCGGCGATGCCGAGGTTGAACGCGGCGATATTCAGGCCCGAGGCGACGTCCACGGCCTGCGGCGCATGGATCTGCGCCTGCTTGACCACGTAGACCTGCAGGCCCGGCACGTTGCCGAACGCGACGGCACCCCAGGCCAGCACGGTCAGCAGCACGAGCGGCTTGCTCGTCGCGGTGACGCCGAGCACGAGCAGCACGGCGGCCAGCAGCAGGAAGATGCGCTTGAGCGCGGCGACCGGGCCGAGGCGGTCGGCGAGCTTGCCGCCCCAGATATTGCCGATGGCGACCGACACGCCGTAGACCAGCAGCACCAGGCTGACCGCATCGGCCGAGTAGCCGCCGAGCTGCTGCAGCAGCGGCGCGAGGAACGTGAAGGCGATGAAGGTGCCGCCGTAGCCGGCCGCGGTCATCGCGTAGACGAGCAGCAGGCGCGGCCGGGCGAGCACCTGCATCTGCTGGCGCAGGGTCGCCGGCGCGCTGTGATGGAGGTTGCGCGGCACGAACAGCAGGCTGCCGAGCAGGGCGATCACGCCGAGCGCCGACACGGCGAGGAAGGTCGTGCGCCAGCCGAAGTGCTGGCCGATGAAGGTGCCGAGCGGCACGCCGGTGACCAGGGCCACGGTCAGCCCGCTGAACATGACCGCGATCGCGCTGGCCGCCTTGTCCCTGGCCACCAGATTGGTCGCGATGATCGATCCGATCGAGAAGAACACGCCGTGGGCGAGGCCGGTCAGCACGCGCGCGACGATCAGCGATGCATAGCCCGGCGACAGCCAGGCGACGAGGTTGCCGACCGTGAACAGCGCCATCAGGCCGAGCAGCAGCTGCTTGCGCGGCAGCTTGCCGGTCAGGGCGGTCAGCAGCGGCGCGCCGATCGCGACGCCGAGTGCATAGAGGCTGACCAGCAGGCCGGCCGACGGCAGGCTGACGCCGAGGTCGGCGGCGATGGTCGGGATCAGGCCGACGATCACGAACTCGGTCGTCCCGATGGCGAACGCGCTGATCGTCAGCGCGAGCAGGGCAAGAGGCATGGCGGTATCCGGACAGGAAAGACGGGCGCCAGTCTGGGCGGCTTACATTTGCCGAAAAAGCCGGCTATAAGCGAAATACTTTTGCGTGGCGAGCAAATGTGAAGATCACGCTCGACGAACTGCAGGCCTTCATCGCCGTGGTCGACACGGGCGCGATCTCGCGCGCGGCCGAGCATCTGGAGCTGACCGTGTCGGCGGCGAGCCGCAGCCTGACGCGGCTCGAGGAAAAGCTGCAGACGACCCTGCTGCGGCGCACGACGCGGCGGCTGGAGCTGACCGAGGAGGGCGCCGAATTCCTGACGCAGGCGCGCGCGATCGTCGGCGCGGTCGAGGCCGCCGAGGAGCGCATGACGGCGCGGCGCCAGGTGCCGGCCGGACGGCTGCGCGTCGATGCGGCCACGCCGTTCATGCTGCACGTAATCGTGCCGCGCGTCGCCGGCTTCCGCGCGCGCTATCCGCAGGTGCAGCTGGAGCTCGACAGCAACGAAGGCATCGTCGACCTGATCGAGAAGCGCACCGACGTCGCGCTGCGCATCGGCGCGCTCAAGGATTCGACCCTGCACGCGCGGCCGATCGGCGCGAGCCGCCTGCGCATCCTGGCCAGCCCGGCCTATCTGCAGCGCCGCGGCGCGCCGGCCGGCGTCGAGGCGCTGTCCGGCCACGTGCTGCTCGGCTTCAACCGGCCCGAATCGCTGAACACCTGGCCGCTGCGCGACGCGTCCGGCGCGCCGCTGCACGTGCGGCCCGACATCGCTTCGTCCAACGGCGAGACCCTGCGCCAGCTCGCGCTCGCCGGCGAAGGACTGGTCTGCCTGTCCGACTTCATGACCGGCGAAGACCGCCGAGAAGGCCGGCTCGTGCAGCTGTTCGCCGACCGGACCCAGGACGTGCGCCAGCCGGTCAACGCGGTCTACTACCGCAACACGGCGCTGGCGTCGCGGATCAACTGCTTCATCGACTATCTGGTCGAATCACTCGGCCCGAACCGCTTCGACGAATAGCGCCGGCGCGCGCCGTGCGGCGGCTCAGCCGAAACGCGCCTGTACCTCGGCGAGGGTCGGCATCGCGACGGCGGCGCCGGCGCGTTCGGTGCTCAGTGCGGCGGCGCGGCCGGCCTGGATCAGCGCGTCGCGGAGCGATCGTTGCGGAAAGCGCGCGAGCCGGGCCGCGAGCGCGCCGTTGAACGCGTCGCCGGCGCCGGTCGTGTCGCGGACCTGCACGCGTTCGGACGGCAGGCGGTAGTGCGCTTCGCCGTCGTGCCAGCGCGCCGCGTCCGCATGCGAGACGAAACAGCCGCGCGCGCCCAGGGTGACGATCACGCTCGCACCGCCGAGCCGGCGGCACAGCGCGTGCAGCTCGGCGTCGCCGAGCGCGGCGACGGAATCGGCACCGACGTCGATGCCGGCGCAGCGTGCGAGCAGGTCGGCGAACTCGGTTTCGTTCGGCGTCACGAGATCGACGCCGGCGATCAGCGCCGCGTCGGCGTCCGCATGCACCGGCGCTGGATTGAGCATTCGCAAGCAGCCGGCCGGTGCCGCTGCCAGCGCGGCGCGGACCGAGCTCAGGCCGGTTTCCATCTGCACGAGCACGACGCGCGCGCCGGCGAACAGATCCTGCTGCGCGGTCACGAACTCCGGCGACAGGCGTTCGTTCGCGGCCAGGTCGAGCACGATCTGGTTCTGCCCCTGTGCGTCGACGACGATGCCGCAGGAACCGGTCGTGGTGTCGCTGCAGACTTGCCAGCGCGCATCGAGTCCCTCGGCCGCGGCGAGCTCGCGCGCGGTGCGCGCGAGCGCGTCCTCGCCGAGCGCGCCGATGAACGCCGTCTGCGCCTGCTGCCGCGCGCTCGCGACGGCCTGGTTGAAGCCCTTGCCGCCGGGACCGGTAGAAAAGCCGAGACCGCGCCGCGTCTCGCCGGGCTGCGGAAAACGGTCGATGCGCCAGACGTGATCCTGGTTGTAGGAACCGACGACGAGTACGGACATGCGGCGAAACTCCGGCGACAGGGGCGGTCTCGTCCGATTCTCGGCGATCTCCCGCGGCGTCAGCTAGACCGGTGCGGTCGCGACCGGATCGGTGGAGCAGATCCATCGACCAACACGCCAACTCGGTCTCAGCGAAATCTCAGGCGCCGGTGCGCGAAAGCACTGCGCGTACGCTACGCTCTGCTGGATCAGTCGTCGTGCTGCGCGTTCGCGCGCTGCAGCCGCAGCGCGCGGCGGTTCCAGCAGCGGAACAGGGTCGCGCGCGCGGTCAGGTAGAACAGCAAGAAGGTCAGCGCCGCGACTGAGACGGCGGCCAGCGGCAGCGGCGGCCCGAACAGCAGCCAGAGCAGGGCCACGCCGACGGCGGCGCAGAGACCGCCGAACAGCAGCGCGATCAGGAACAGCCGCGCTTCGCTGAGCGGCTGTTCGCGCGGCGGACGCAGGGCGAGCAGGGGCCACCAGGCCCAGTCCTGATCCGACAGCGCGTTGATGCGGTCTTCGAAGCGGTGCGCGCTCATGTGGCGCCTCGTTCATGCTGCCGTCGCGTCTCACGCGCACCGGCGACTGCGGGGATGCGGTCGCCGGCACAACGCGGCAGCGGCAGCGGCATGCGGCGGCCGCTCAAAGCAGGTTCAGCACGCCGGCGATCGTCGCCGTCATGAAGGTCGCCAGCGAGCCGCCGAGCACCGCGCGCAGACCGAAGCGCGCGAGGTCGGCGCGCCGGCCCGGCGCGAGGCCGCCGATGCCGCCGATCTGGATCGCGATCGAGGAGAAGTTCGCGAAACCGCAGAGCGCATAGGCGGCGACCACGCGGCTGTGCTCCTGCAGCAGCGACATGTTCTTGGCCAGGTCGACGTAGGCGACGAACTCGTTGAGCACGACCTTCTCGCCGATGAAGCTGCCGACGAGCACGGCGTCCTGCCACGGCGTGCCGATGAGCCAGGCCACCGGCGCGAGCACATAGCCGAGCACGGTCTGCAGGCTCAGGCTGACCGGCACGGCCTTGCCGGCCGACAGCCAGTCGTTGATCGTGCCGCCGGCCGCCGCATAGGCCGCCGCGGTCAGCAGCAGCGCGAGCACGCCGAGCAGCGCGCAGGCGATCACGCCGCCGGTGACGCGGCCGCCCGGCGCAGCCGCGCCGGCCGCCGCGACTGCGGGCGCGCGGCCGTACAGACGCA
>NZ_JANFVR010000096.1 GCF_024609805.1 Tahibacter caeni
CGCCGGGAATTCCTGCAGTTGAGCCCGCAGCAGCGCGCCGCGCGCCTGCAGCCGCTGATTCCGCCGCCGCCGGCATCCTCGCCGCCCGGGCGGCCGCCGGGCTCGCCGCCGCGCTGAGTCCCGGCGTCACAGTCTGGGCGCGTCGCGCCGGGCCGTGCGTCGTCGCGTCTTCCGCTCCGCCGCCTGACGGCGAACGGCCGAGGCGACTGCGCTCAGTCGAGCTCGCGCAGCACGCGCCGGCTCGCGCTGAAGCGGCCGCCGAAGCGGCGTTCGCCGTCGGCGCGCAGCGCGGGGGCATGTTCGGCGAAGTACGTGTCGAGCGCGGCCTGGTCGCGCACGCGGTAGGCGATCACGAAGCTGCGCCGCGGCGCGTCGGCGGGCAGGTCGCTGCGTTCGTAGCGCTGCGCCTGCACGAAGCCGTCCAGGCGCAGGATCTGTGCGACGTGGTCGCGCAGCCAGTCCGCATAGGCCTCGGCCGTGTCGCGGTCGACCTCGATGCTGACCTCGTAGACGATCATGCGACCACCAGGGTCACGAGTGTCGCGATCGCGAGCGCGAAGCCGATCAGCACGCTGTAGCAGGTGCCGATTACGCCGTACTTCAGCACGGTCATGATCCAGCCCTGGCGATAGACGCGCTTCTGCATCAGCAGCAGGTAGACGGGTATCCAGCAGACCGCGGCCTTCATCAGGAACGTCAGCGGCAAGGTCGCGGCCGGGAACGCGAGGTTGGCCAGGCCGAGCAGGCAGATCAGCAGCACGCTCATCGAGATGAACGCATGGCTGTGCAGCGCGACGATCAGGTGCTCGGTGTAGTAGCGGCGCTTGAACAGGTAGAAGAACTTCAGCATGACCGCGAACAGCGGCATCAGCACGAACAGGGTCTGCGGCAGCACGCCGAAGAACGCCGCGACGAAGCGCTTGGGCTCGCGCGACAGGTGCCTGGCGTTGTCCACGGCGGTGCCGATCAATTCGTTGAGCTTCGCGTTGCCGGCGTCGGGCAGCCATGACGTCTTCAGCGGATTGTGCTTGGCGTCCCAGGGCTTGCCGTTGAACGACAGGCCTTCGTCGTCGGGCTCGATGACGATGGGCGGTTCGGGTGTCGGCGGCAGCTTCACGTCGCCGGCTTCCGGCGGCAGCGCGGGAACCGGCGGCGGCAGGCCCTTGGCCTTGGCTTCCTGCGCATTCTTCAAAAATTCTATGCGTTCCTGCGCGCGCTTGCGGATTTCCTCGCGCGCGGCTTCGATCTCGCGGCGCGCCTCCGGCGGCAGCACGGGATTCTTCAGCGCCGCGTCGAGGCCCGCGAGCTGCTTGTCGCGGATCGACGCGGCGTCCTGCTGCGTCGCCGCCGTCTGCAGCGACGCGAGCGCTTCGTCGCCGGCCTTGATGCCGTTGCTGATCGCGGCGCTGAAGCCCATCTGGTCGCTGAACAGCTGCGCGACGAAGAACGCGACGATGGTCAGGAAGAAGAATAGGCGGAAAGGTGTGACGTAGCGCACGCGCCGGCCGATGAAATATTCGTTGGTCAGATAGCCCGGGCGGAAATACAGCGGCACGATCGTGCGCAGGATGCGCGAATCGATGTTGAACACACTGTCGAAGACGTCGGCGGTCAGTCCCGACAGCGGCCGGATCATGCCTTTGATCGGCTGGCCGCAGTCGTGGCAGTACTCGCCGTGCAGCGGCGCGTTGCAGTTCGCGCAATGGGCCGGCGCGTCGCGCTTCGCGGCCGCGGTCTTCGCGGCGGGCGGTGCGTCGGGCAGGGGCTGTTCGTAGGGTGCTGAGTTCATGGAGGCGGCAGGGGCTGGCTGTCGACGGCGGAGTATGGGCCATGCGCGCGCCGCCTGCCTGCCCGCGTGACCTTCGCATCACGGATCGTCGGCACCGGCCTGCTAGACTGCGCGGCCGCTCCTGCCGTGTTGCCGGTTCCATGTTCCGTTTCGATCGACAGCGCCTGCGGCGCGAATGCGCCGACACCGTGCGCCTGGCGTTGCCGCTGGTGGCCGGCCAGCTCAGCGGCGTGGGCATGACCGTCGTCGACACCATGCTCGCCGGCCATCTCGACGCGCATACGCTCGGCGCGGTGTCGGTCGGCGCGAATTTCTGGGTGCTGGCCTTCGTCGCGGCGCTCGGCGTCACGATGGCGCTGTCGCCGTCGGTCGCGCAGCTCGCCGGCGCGCGGCGCGACGCGGAGATCGGCGCGCTGTTCCGCCAGGCGCTGTGGCTGGCCGCCGGCATGGGGCTGGTGCTGTTCGTCGCGGTACGCCTGCTCGTGCCGCATTTCCTGGCCTGGATCGGCGTCGATCCGACCTTGCGCACGGACGCGCAGGCCTTCGTCCGCGCGATCTCCTGGGGCGCGCCGGCGCTGTGCGGCTACTTCGCGCTGCGCGGCGCCAGCGAAGGCCTCGGCCTGACGCGCCCGACCATGTATTTCGGCCTGTTCGGCCTCGTGCTGCTCGCGCCGATCGGCTGGGCGCTGATGTACGGCCGCCTCGGTTTCGCGCCGCACGGCGCGGCCGGCTGCGGCGCGGCGACCGCGACCGTGCTCTGGCTGCAGTTTCTGGCCCTGCTGGGCTGGCTGTACTGGCGGCCCGAATACCGGCGCCAGCAGTTGTTCGCGCGCTGGGACCGGCCGGATTTCGCCGCGATCGGCCAGCTGCTGCGCATCGGCGTGCCGATGGGCGTGACCGTGTTCATGGAGGCAAGCCTGTTCGCGGTCGTCGCGCTCGTGCTCGCCGGCTTCGGCGAAACGACGGCGTCGAGCCACCAGATCGCGCTGAACGTATCGGCGGTCTGCTTCATGATTCCGCTCGGCCTCGCGCTCGCGATCACCGTGCGCGTCGGCAACGCGGTCGGCCGCGGCGACGAACGCGGCGTGCGCTACGCGGGCTATGCCGGCATCGGGCTCTGCGTCCTGACCCAGTTCGTCTCGGCCGGCCTGATGCTGCTGATCCCGGCGCGGATCGCGGCGCTGTACACGGGCGATGCGGCCGTCATCGCGCTGGCGGCGCAGCTCCTCGTGCTGGCCGGGCTGTTCCAGTTTTCAGACGGCGTCCAGGTCGCTTCCAACGGAGCGCTGCGCGGCCTCAAGGACACGCGCGTGCCGATGTTCATCACCGTGCTGGCCTACTGGGGCATCGGCATGCCGGTGGGCTGGTATCTCGCGTTTCCGCACGGCTTCGGAGCGCGCGGCATGTGGATGGGCCTGATCGCCGGACTGTCGGCCGCGGCGGTATTGCTGTTCCTGCGCTTCCGCCGCCAGGCCGCGCGCGGACGCTGGAGCCTCGCGCCCGCCATGGCCGCGGCCGCGCCATCGGCAGTCGATCCGCGCGACAATGGCCGTTGATCGGCGCCGCAGGGCGCCTGACCCAAGCAGGAGCAAGCAATGACGGAGCGTAAGCCCGGTCCGGTACGGCGGTTCTTCGGCGCGATCTGGGACGCGATCAATTTCGCGCGCCGCCTCGTGCTGAATCTGATTTTCCTGTTCATCGTGCTGATCTTCCTGATCGCGCTGTCGGCCAAGGCGCCGGTCGTCGAGCCGCGCACCGCGCTCGTGCTGGAGCTCAAGGGCGAGCTCGTCGAGCAGTTCCGCACCGACGCGGGCTCGCGCGCGCTGGAGCGCATGCTCGGCAGCAAGAGCGGCGAGATCCAGCTGCGCGACGTGCTCGACGTGATCCGCCGCGCCGGCGCCGATCCGAACATCGAGCGCATCGTGCTGCGCACCGACGAGCTGCGCGGCGCCGGCCTGGCTTCGCTGACCGAGATCGGCGCGGCGCTCGAGCGCTTCCGCGCGACCGGCAAGGACGTCGTCGCGGTGTCCGACGGCATGACCCAGATGCCGTATTTCCTGGCCGCGCATGCGGACCAGATCCTCATGCATCCCGACGGCGCGATCCTGCTCAACGGCTTCGCGAGCTACCGCGGCTATTACAAGGACCTGCTCGACAAGCTCGCGGTGCAGGTGCACCTGTTCCGCGTCGGCGAGTTCAAGTCGGCGGCCGAGCCCTACATCCTCAACGGCGCGTCGCGCGAAGCGCGAGAAGCCGACCGCTACTGGCTCGACGGCCTCTGGCAGACCTGGCTCAGCGAAGTCGGCAGCCGGCGCAAGCTCGAGCCGCAGGCGATCCAGAACGGCATCGAGATCCTGCCCGAGGCGATCGAGAGCGCGCAGGGCGACCTCGCCAAGATCGCGCTGACCTCGCACCTCGTCGACCAGCTCGCGACGCGCGACCAGGCACGCGAGGTGCTGATCGCCAAGGGCGTGCCGGACAAGGACAAGCACAGCTTCCGCCAGGTCGACTGGCGCGACTACCAGGCGCTCGCGCGGCATGCGGCGCTGCCGGACCTGCGCGCCTCGGTCGCGGTCGTCGTCGCCGAGGGCGAGATCGTCGGCGGCGAGCAGAATCCCGGCACGGTCGGCGGCGAATCCACGGCCGCCCTGTTGCGCGAGGCGCGCGAGGACGACAACGTCAAGGCGGTCGTGCTGCGCGTGAACTCGCCGGGCGGCGAAGTGTTCGCGTCCGAGCAGATCCGTCGCGAGATCGAGCTGATCAAGCAGGCCGGTAAGCCGGTCATCGCGTCGATGGGCGACGTGGCTGCGTCCGGCGGCTACTGGATTTCGATGGACGCCGACGAGATCTTCGCCCAGCCGGCGACGATCACCGGATCGATCGGCATCTTCGGCCTGTTCGTCAGCATTCCCGAGACGTTGCAGAAGATCGGCGTGCACACCGACGGCGTCGGTACCACGCCGCTGGCCGGTGCGCTGGATCCGCGCCTGCCGCTGGATCCGTCGGTCGCGAAGGTGATCCAGGCCGTCATCGACAAGGGCTACCGCGATTTCGTCGGCCGCGTCGCCGCGGCGCGCGGCAAGCAGGCGCAGGAGATCGACGAGGTCGCGCGCGGCCGCGTCTGGAGCGGCCGCCAGGCGCTCGACCGCGGTCTCGTCGACAAGCTCGGCGGACTCGACGACGCCGTCGCGGCGGCGGCCGAGCGCGCCAAGCTGGGCGCCGACTGGCAGACACGCTACATCGAGAAGTCGCCCGGCGCGTTCGAGCAGTTCCTGCTCAATCTCAGCGACAGCGCCAGCGCGCGCGCGCTCGCGCGCATCGAGCTGCTGCGTCCGGAAACGAGCCTGCTGCACGACGCGGACCTGCAGCGTCCGCTGCGCCTGCTGCGCACGGTGCAGAACGGCAAGCCGAACGTGTTCGCCTACTGCTTCTGTGAAATCCGTTGAGTCCGCGGCGCGGCGCGCCGCGCGCCGCGCCGCTGTTCGCTGTGCCGCGAGGCCGGCGTTTCCGGGCACCGGCAACGTCAACCTCGGCCGCGCTCTGAGCATGTCGAACAACCTGGTCGTGCTCGGCTGGCCGTCGCTGACGGCCGACACCGGCGGCGGCGCCGTCGTCTATCCCTGCGACGCGATCTTCGCGCACGGCATCGAGAGCAACGCGGCGACGCGCGTCTGCGCCCTGCCGTAGCGGGCTGCTTCGCGCCTCAGTCGTTGCGCGGCGCGCCGAAGCGCTGCAGGGCCTCGACCATGACCTGTTCGAGCGAGGTATCCGGGTCGTGCCGGATCGCGTCGAGCGCGGCCGTGTCCCAGTCCTGCACGAGACGGCCGCCGAGCAGCAGCACGCAGCGGCTGATGAAGCGCTCGGCGACTTCGAGCGCATGCGTGGCCAGCAGCACGGCGCATCCGTGCTCGCGGGTCAGGCGCACGAGGTGCTGCTTCAGCGCGAACGCGCTGAGCGGGTCGAGTCCGTTCATGGGCTCGTCGAGCACGATCAGCGGCGGCTCGCCGATCAGGCCGAGCAGAATGCCGAGCTTCTGCCGCGTGCCGAGCGAATAGGCCTGCACCTCGTGGTCGAGCCAGCGCGTGAAGGCCAGCGCCTCGGCGAGCTCCAATGTCGCCGCCGGTATCGCGCCGAGCTCGCGCGCGCCGGCGAACAGTTCCAGGCACTGGCGGCCGGTCAACAGGGCCGGCAGCAAGGTCGGATCGACGGCGAAGCCGAGACGCTGCTTGGCCGCGAGCGTGTCGCTGCGCATGTCGGCGCCGGCGATCGCGATGCGGCCCTGCTGCGGCTGGAGGATGCCGGCCAGGCAGCGCAGCAACGTGGTTTTGCCCGAGCCGTTCGGCCCGATCAGCGCGGCGAACTCGCCGGGCTGCAGGCGCAGGTCCACGCCCTCCAGTACGCGGTGCGTGCCGTAGGCGTGGACGAGACCGGCAATTTCCAGGGCGGGCATCAGGCGAGACTCCGGGCAACGAGGTAATGCCGCGCGGCCAGGCCCAGGGCCAGCAGCGGCGCGAACGGCGGCAGTTGATAGGCGATCAGCGCGACGAGCAGGACTTCGGCCGTCGCGCGCACGCGCGCGACGCCGGGCCGGTGGCGGTAGCGCCAGCTCAGGCACAGCGACAGCAGGCTGCCGAGGCCGATCGCTGCGGCATAGCCCAGCACGACGACGAGCTTGGCCGACTGCAGCAGCAGTCCGGCCGCACCGAGCAGGCTCGCGCAGAGCCAGGCGAACAGTGGATAGCGCAGGGTGCCCGCGGCGAAGCGCGGGAACGGCAGCGGCAGGGCGGCGAACAGCTGCGTCGCGCGGACCATGACGTCCTCGCTCGACCGCAGAGCCAGGCCGTACCAGATCAGCGCGACGCAGAGCAGCAGCAGGCCGATCGCCTGCCACGGCAGCATTCCGGTCGGAAACAGCAGACCGAGCAGCAGGAACTGCCAGTTGCGGCCGCCCGAGCGCCAGCGGCGCAAGGTTTCGCGGCGCTGCCAGTCGGCCAAGTGCGGCAGCCGCGCATGGTCGAGCGCGGCCAGCTTCACGAGCGGCGTGCTGACGTGCTGCTGCACGAGCTTGTCGCGGCGCTGTCGGCCTATGCGGCGCACGACCAGGTAGCCCGCACCGCTGCCGAGCCAGAAGCCGACGCTCGCGGCCGCGAGCAGCGGCAGGAACCAGGTCGCCGGATGGCGCGACAGCGCGACGACGCAGGCCAGCACGAGGAACACGATCAGATTGCCGAGCGCGGTCTGCAGCAGCGCATGCAGATGCAGGCTGCGCCGCGTCGCCTCGGGCGGCACCGGCGCGGCGCCCCACCAGCCCAGATGCAGTTCCTGCAGCAGATCCAGGGTCGCGTTGCGGCACATGGCGAAGCCGAACACGGCGAAGGCCAGACCGATGAACGCCGGTTGTTCGGCGAGCAGGCGCAGCACCAGGCCGATGCGGTCGCCGTCGACGTGCAGCACGCCGACGCCGACCAGCGCGAGCAGCGCGGCGCCGGCGACCAGATGAAACACGGTCTGCGGCCATTGGCGCGCGAGGCGGCGCAGCCGGTTGGCGGCGACGCGGCGGGATTCCTGTAGCCGGGGATGAAAGTAGGCGGGCATTTGTGCGAGTGTTGCAATCGCCGCGGTCGTCGGCATGAGACACAAGTTGGGTTGCCTGCGGAGCCGACAGCGCGCATGACCGATTCCGATCTTCCCGCGCCTCTGCCGCTGCCGCCCGGCCTGCTGGCCGAGCTGCAGGCACGCTACGCCGATCCGCCGCGCGCTTATCACGATTTCTCCCATGTGCGCGAAGTGCTCGCGCGTTACGCCGACGTAGCCGCCGGTCCCGGCTGGACGCAGCCGCGCGAGCCGTTCCTGGCCTTGCTCTACCACGATGCGATCTACGAGGCCGGCCGCCGCGACAACGAGGCGCGCAGCGCCGACTTCGCCCGCGCAGCGATCGCGCGCTGGCTGCCCGACGCCGGCATCGACGTCGAACGCGTGGCCGCGCTGATCCAGATGACCGCGCGCCACGGCCACTGGTCCGGCGCGGCGCTGGACCGCGACGCGGCGCTGTTCCTCGACTGCGACATGGCCATACTCGCGGCCGCGCCCGAGCGCTTCGACGCCTACGATCGCGCGATCGCGCAGGAATACCGCGGCAAGCTGCCGGCCTGGATGTTCCGCCACTACCGCCGGCGTTTCCTGCGCGGCCTGCTCGCCGCGCCGCGCATCTTCCAGTCCGACTGGTTCCACGAACGCTGCGACGCGTCCGCGCGCGCGAACCTGCGCCGCTGCCTCGGCGCCGGACGCAATCCGCTGCAGGCCTCGGCCGGACGCTGAGGCGCGGAGCCAATCGCGCACCACGCGGCGGAACCACGTCGCGCGTGCGCCGCGGCGGGCTTATAACCGGCGCAGTCCCGCGCCTGCGCCGCGCTCTGCTACCGTCTCGTGGATGAGTACCGAGGAAACTACGCCCCTGTTGCTGGCCACGGTCGAGCCCGAGCTGCGCCGGGTCGGCTTCGCCTTCGTCGCCGGCGCCACGATGGCTGCCCAGCTCGCCGCGTGCGGCTCGCTGGACGACTGGCAGGCCTTCGCCGCAAGCTGGAACGACATGCCGGTCGACACCTACATGGCCGACCACGGCCGCTACCGCCGGCGCCGCCATGCGGTCTACGCGGCCGGTGCCGGCGGCATCGTGCGCGAGCCGCCGCGACCGCATTACCAGTCCCTGGACTACAACCCGCTGCACGGCGGCATCGAGCGCTGGTTCGAACCGGTCGCCGCGCACTGGGATGCCGGCGCGAGCCTGCCGACCGTGCTGCGTTACTGCCAACGCCTGTTCGGTGCCCTCTCGCCGGACGTCGCCGCCTGGCAGGCCGAAGTGCATCAGTTCCGCATCGAGGCACGCGCCGGCGAGCCCGGCCTGCCGACGCCCGAAGGCGTGCACCGCGACGGCGTGGACTACGTGCTTGTGCTGCTCGTCGCGCGCCGCAACATCGCCAGCGGCACCACGACGATCCACGAACCCGACGGCAGGCTGCTCGGCCGCTTCACCCTGACCGCGCCGTTCGACGCGGCGCTCGTCGACGACGCGCGCGTCTGCCACGGCGTCACGCCGGTGGAACCCGTCGATCCGGCTGCGCCGGCGTACCGCGACGTGCTCGTCGTGACGTTCCGCGCGGCCGCGGCTGCCTGAGGTTTCGCGGCCGCTCCGGCGTTTCCCGGCGCTTCAGGCCCGCATTGCTAGCTTCGGCGGCGGTCTTTCGCCGGAGCCTCGCCATGCGGCGCCCCCTGTCCTCGTTGCTGCTGTCGCTGTTCGCGCTGCCGCTGGCTGCCGCGACCGAGCCGCCGCCGCAGGCGTTTTCCTATTCCGTGTATACCGAGATGGCCGCGGCCCATGCCGATGCGCAGGCCGGGCGCAGCCTGATGGATCGCGTGACTGCGCCGGGACCGCGCGGGCTGCTGATCCGTTTTCCGCGCGGCTCCGAGGCGCGCGCGACGGTCTACCTGCGTTCGGGTCCGCTGCGCTACGCGGCCGACGACAAGGACGAACTGCATCTGCCGGACAAGCGCGAATGGCGCCGCGACAATCCGCGCATCGAGCTGTCGGTGCAGCCGCTCGCGCTGGCGCTGGACTTCGGCGGCTGATCAGGCGGCCGCGACGAGCTCATGCCGCTGGCTCCAGCGCGCGAAGCAGTCCTCGATCTCGACGAAGCGCGCGTAGTGCGTCTTGAGCACGCTCTGCAGCCGCGGCGAATGCGCGGCCGGCTCTCCGTCGAACAGGTCCTGCATCAGATCGACGACGCGGCGCTCGCGCGCGAGCAGCGCCGCGGCGTGGGCCTGCGGCAGCAGCGCGTCGAACTGGTGCCGCAGCTCTTCGTAGCCGAGGTCGGCCTCCAGGGTGCGTACCGCATGCGCCGGCGAGGTCTGGAACAGCAGCCTCGTGGCGACCAGATCTTCGAGCAGATCGTGGCGCGCCTTGAGCGCGAGCGCGAAGACCGCGGCGGTTTCCGTGTCGCGGGTCTCGTCGCAGGCGAAGGCGTAGTAGTCGCGGCCTTCGCGCAGCAGGCGGATCAGCAGCTGGGCTTCGTCGTACGTCGTCATGGGCGGCCTTCCTCGCGGGAGCGCCGCCGACACTAATCGGCGATTCGTGCAGGCCGCGTCGTCATGCGCGCGGCCTGCGGCAGAGCCCGCATCGCCTCAGGTCCACTCGGTCAGGCCTTCGATCTCGTACAGCCGGCGCCAGCTCGGCCGCGCGCGGACGCGGTCGGCCAGCGCTTTCAGCGCCGGCCATTCGGTCGCCGGCTTCGGCATGTTGCGCGACCAGCGCATCAGCATCGTCGCGTAGAGGTCCAATGCGCTGAGGCGTTCGCCGAGCAGATACGGCCGGCCGTCGCCGAGCTGGTCCGCGAGCTGCGCGAAGCAGTTCTCGATGCGTCCGCGCAGCGCCGTCTTGAGCGCGGCTTCGTCGACCGCGCCGGCGTCCGACGGATAGAACCAGAGCCGGAACGCCGGCTGCAGCGTGTTGGCGAGGAACAGCACGCCCTGCAGGAAAGCCGCGCGCTCGGCGCTGCCGGGCGCCGGCGCGAGGCCGGCGTCGGCATGGCGCTCGCAGAGCAGCAGCAACAGCGCCGCCGTTTCGGCGACGGGGCGGCCATCGACGATCAGGGTCGGCACGACGCCGTTCGGATTGAGCTTGAGGTAGTCGGGATCGCGGTTCGCGCCGGCCGGAATGTCGACGAGCACGAGTTCGTGCGGCGCGCCGGTTTCGAGCAGCAGCAGATGCGGCAGCAGGCTGGCGGCGCCCGGCGCGTAATAGAGTCGGTACATCGCGAACGTCCATGCGGCGAAGGGGGCGCCAGCATACGGGCTGCTCCGCGGCGGCGGTAGCGCGCGGCGACCCTGCCGGAAGTCATGTGGACCGGCGGCCGATGCGGCCTTGCAACCCTCGCGCGAAAATCCGCATCCAAGCCGATGTCGCCGCCATCACCGCCGGCGAGCCAGCCAACGAATCGCGAGGATCCGCCATGAAACGCCTGCTGCTTGCCGCCGCCCTGGGACTGAGCCTGAACTTCGCCGCGCAGGCGCGCGGCGTCCACATCGACTCCTGCGGTCTGGACAGCGACTACGAGGTGCAGCTCAGCAAGGGCGGCCTGGCGTTCACGCACCACGGCGGCACGCCCGAGAGCATCGTCATGAACAAGGGCGAGCTCGTCGTCGATGGCCGCCGCGTCGCGCTCAGCGACGCCGACCGCGCGCGCATCGCCGAATACGAAGCGACCGTGCGCACCCTGATGCCGCAGGTCAAGGCCATTGCACGCGATGCGATCGACATCGCCTACGTCGCGGTCGGCGAGGTCGCCGCGGCGTTCTCCGGCACGGCCGACGCCTCGTCGACGCGCCAGCGCCTCGACGGCCTGCGCGACGAATTCAAGCAGCGCATCGACGCGACGTTCGACTCGCGGCCCTGGAACGAAAAGGAATTCGACACCCTCGTCGACAAGGCCGTCGGCGAGCTGATGCCGGTGATCCTGGCCGAAGTCGCCGGCAATGCGCTGGCGATCGCACTGAGCGGCGACGAAGCGCGCGCGAAGGAGCTCGAACGGCGCGCCGAGAAGATGGAGCACGACATCGAGCGGCGCATCGACACGCAGACCGCGCAGCTGGCGTCGCGCGTCGCCGCGCTGTGTCCTATGGTCGCCAAGCTCGACGACCTCGAGAACGGCCTGGAGCTGCGCCTGGACCAGGGCGCGCGGCTGGACCTCATCGACTATCGCCGCGAGGATTGACGCCGCGCCGCAGTCCCGGCCGCGCGGGCCTCCGCCGGGGCGCCGCGCGGCGAACTGCACGTGACGCAGTCGTCGCGTCGTGCAGGGCGCACGCGCGAGGCGCCTCGATTCTTTCCGAAATCTTCTTGCGCGGCCGGCAGTTGCGCCGGCCGCTGCGCATGGCATGCGGTTTGCGGAGCATAGCTGCCACTCCCAAGGAGCACGCTCATGCAGGACGACGATCGCCGCGACACCGCGCCGGCCTGGCGCGACAACGGTCCCGAAGCCATCGGCCGCGGACTCGAACCCGGACCCGACCAGGCCGAGCTCGACGAGTCGCTGTGGCTGGCCCTGAATGCCTGGGCCTGAGTCCGAGGAGGATCCTATGCTCAAACTCGCCATCATCTTCGGTCTGATCTCCCTCGTCGCCGGCGCGCTCGGCTTCACCGGCCTCGCCGGCGCGACGGGCGGCATCGCCAAGGTCATCTTCGCGATCTTCCTGGTGCTGCTGCTGCTCGCGCTCGCCGGACTGCTGTTCGGCGTGACCCTGGCGTTCTGACCGTCGCCCGCGGTCCGTCGTCGCGGACCGCGAGACCGGCACGAGCGAGTCTGCGTTCGTTTTCGACCGATCGCGCGGGCAGCTGACACAACGACGACATCCGGCGCTGCCCGCGCCATCGTGCGATTCCGCGCCGCGACGGTTCCGCCGTCGCGGCGTTTCCGTCCTGCGGACCGGAATTGCGCGGCGACGGCGCAGGCCGTCGCGAACGGCCAGCTCCGCAGCCGGGTCAGGGTCCCGCGCCGGCGCCTTTCTCGACCTTGCCGTCCTTCATCACGAAGCTGACCTGCTCCATGACGCGGATGTCCTGCAGCGGATTGCCGGGCACCGCGACGAGGTCGGCATAGAGGCCGTTGCGGATCGCGCCGACCTGTTCATTGCGGCCGAGCAGCTCGGCCGCGCGCACGGTCGCCGCCTGCAGCGCCTGCATCGGCGTCTGCCCCCATTCGGTCATCTTGGCGAACTGCCTGGCGTTGTCGCCGTGCGGATAGACGCCGGCATCGGTGCCGTAGGCGATCTTGACGCCGGCCTTGGCCGCGCGCCGGAAACTTTCGCGCTGCGTGCGGCCGACCTTGCGCTCTTTCTCGAGCATGCTCTCCGGATACTTGAGCCGGGCGAACTCGGTCAGGATGTAGTCGTCGTTGTAGATGTCGCCGACGAGCCAGGTGCCGTGCTTCTTCATCAGCGCGATGGCTTCGTCGTCGAGGAAGCTGCCGTGCTCGATCGAGTCGACGCCGGCGCGCACGGCCATCTTGATCGCCTCGGTGCCGTGCGCGTGCGCGGCGACCTTGCGGTGCCAGCGGTGCGCCTCGTCGACGAGCGCGTTCATCTCCTCCTGCGAATACTGCGGCTCGCCGACCGACTCCTCTTCGCTGAGCACGCCGGCGCTGGCCATGAACTTGATCACGTCGGCGCCGTTCTTGACGTCGAAGCGCACCTTCGCTCGGATCGCGTCGACGCCGTCGGCGATGCCGCTGAAGCCCTCGAAGCGGATGTACGGCGAGAAGCCGGTGCCGCCGTCGGCGTGGCCGCCGGTCGCGCCGAGCGCGAGGCCGCTCGCGAGAATGCGCGGGCCCTGCACTTCGCCGCGCTGGATCGCGTTGCGCAACGCCACGTCGATGAACTCGGCCGAGCCGAGATTGCGCACGGTCGTGAAGCCGGCGAGCAAGGTGCGCCGTGCGTAGATGTGTGCCTTGACCGCGTTGTCGATGGGACTGCGGCGGAAGGCCTCGGTGTAGAAGTCGCCGGACTGGCCGTCGATGTGCACGTGGCAGTCGATGAGGCCCGGCAGCAGGGTCACGTCGCCGAGGTCGATGCGCTTCGCGTCGGCCGGCACCTGGCCGTCGCTGCGCACGTCGACGATGCGTTCGCCGTCGACGACGACGACCGCGTCGTTGCGCAGGGTGCCGCTGTCGACGTCGATGAGCCGCGCGGCGGTCAGCGCGAGACGTTCGGCCGAGGCGGCGGCGGGAAGCAGGGCGACGACGACGGCGGACAGCAGCAACTGACGCAATGCGGCGTGACGCGACATGGCAAGGTCTCGATGAGGGGGAGCCCGAGACTATGCACAGCGCGGCGCGGACGGCCAGTCCCGGAACGCACGGGACGGCGGAGCTCCGGCATGGCAATCACACGTCCGCGCGCCGGCGTACGGACGGGCCGTTCGCACGGCCGGACCGCAGCCAGCGTAAGGTGCAAGGTCGGATGCGGCGTCTGCTGCGCCTATTCCGCGTGTGCGTGCAGATAGTCGCGGCCGCGCTGCATCAGCGCGACGAAGCCGCCTTCGTCGCCGTTGCGCACCGCGGCGAGCAGCGCGTGCACGGCCTCGTCGAGCGCTGTCAGCGCCGGGCCGTTGTGCGCATTCAGCGACTGGATCTCGAAATACAGGTGCGGGTTCTCGCGCGCGACGCCCTCGGCGATCTGCAGCTGCGCGCCGAACGTCGTCGAGGACACGGCCTTGAGCCGTTCGGGATCGATGCCGCTGCCGGCCAGCGCCGCGGTGAACGCGATGTTCAGCGCATGCGAGAGGCCGAGCACGAGCGCGATCAGACGATCGTGCTCGTCGAGATCCATCTCCACCGTGATCGCCGTCGTCGAGGCGAACAGGCCGCGCGCGGTCTCGAGCGCCTCGCGGTCGCCCGTGTCGATCAGCACGACGTGGCGTCCGGCGAGCACGTTCGCCGACGGGCCGAACATCGGATGGATCGAGGTCGCGCGCACGCCGGCTGCGTTGAGCTGCCGCAGGGAGTCGCGCAGCGGCGTCTTGATCGAGCCGAGGTCGAACACGATGCCGGGCGGGCGGCGTTCGGCCAGGCTCGCGAGAATGCGCGCCGCGGCGCGCAGCGGCGTGGCGACGACGAGGAGATCGTGGTCGAGATCGCCCTCGTCCCACCGGCTGCGCTGCACGAAGCCGGCCGTGTTGGCGACCGGGTCGGCGATCTCCACGGCATAGCCCTGGGCGTCGAGAAAGCGCGCGAACCAGGCGCCCATGCGGCCGCTGCCGCCGACGACCAGCGCGCGCTTGCCGCCGCCCTGGGACAGCGCGCGCACGGTGTCCTGTTCCTGCCGCGTCAGCGAGGCGGCGATCAGCAGTTCCATGAGGCCGGCGGCGAGCTCCGGATCGATGCCCGCCTCGCGCGCATGGCCGCGCACGTTGTCGAGCACTTCCTTCTCGCGGCGGAAGTCGCGCAGCGCCCGGCCGCTGCCGCGCTTGCTGCGGCCGATTTCCGCGACGATGCGCTGGCGCTCCGCGGCCAGACGCACGAGATCGCGATCGACCTGATCCAGTTGCGCGCGCAATTGCGTGATGTCCATGAGTAGCCGGTCCGTAACAGTCGACGGTCAGCTTAGCGGCCGGACGGCGGCCCCGCGCGAACCAATCGGCATATGCCGGCGCGGGCCGCCGCGGCGACGCGCGGGACTTTCCTAGATTGCCCGCTCTATCCGCTCTGGTGCAGGCGTGGCTTCGCCGCCACAATAGCCGCCTTGCCCGAAATCTGCCGCCTGGGAGGGCGTATGTCGCAAGAAGTGAAGGTTCCCGACATCGGCAACTATGCCAACGTACCGGTGATCGAGATCCTGGTGGCCCCCGGCGACACGGTGAAGAAGGACCAGGGCCTGCTGACCCTGGAGTCGGACAAGGCGACCATGGAAGTGCCCGCGCCGTTCGCCGGCGTGGTCCGGGAAATCCGCGTCAAGGTCGGCGACGAAGTGTCCGAAGGCTCGGTCGTCGCGATCGTCGAGGCCGCCGATGCCGCGGCCGCGGCGCCGGCCGCCAAGGCCGAGCCCGCCGCGGCGGCCAAGG
>NZ_JANFVR010000097.1 GCF_024609805.1 Tahibacter caeni
CGCGCCGCGCAGGAGGCGCGGCAGGCTCAGGCCCGCGGCGGCGGCGGACGCGGCCGCGAGGAAGCGGCGTCGCGCAGGGAAGGTCGTCGGCATCATGCTGGCATCTCCGCAGTCGGTTCCGGTCGGGGCGATCGCGCGGACGTCGCGCGGCGGCGGGGCCGCGGGTCCGCATCGCATCGGCGTCAGCATGCCGCGCGGAGACGCCGGCCGCGACGCGAAATCGCACGGCCGAGGCTAAGTCGTACTTATGCTCGGCGAGTCCCGTTTTCCGTCGCTGGCCGCGATACGCGCGTTCGAAGCAGCCGCGCGCCACCGCAGCTTCGCGCGCGCGGCGCAGGAGCTCGCGACGACGGCCGCCTCGGTTTCGTATCACGTGCGCCGGCTCGAACAGCAGCTCGGCGTCGCCCTGTTTCGCCGCGATCCGCACCGCGTCGTGCTGACCGAAGCCGGCGAGCTCGTCGCGCAGGAAGCCATTGCCGCGTTCGCCGCGCTGCGCGCGAGCTTCACGCGCGCGGTCGAACTCGACGAGAGTCGGCTGCGCCTGACCACCTTGCCGAGCCTCGGCACGAGCTGGCTGACGCCGCGGCTGGGCCGCTATCGCGCGCGCCATCCGAATGTCGCGGTGGAGCTCGATCTGTCGGCCGACGCGCAGGACCTCGGCGCCGGCGGTTTCGACGCCGCGATCCGCAACGGCCACGGCCGCTGGCCCGGGCTGAGTACGGTGCCGCTGCTGCCGAGCCTGTTCCTGCCGCTCTGCGCGCCGGCGCTGTTGCCGGCGCTGGCCGGGCTGGCCGACCCCTCGCGCGGCGACGTGCCGCTGCTCGGACGACCCGACTGGTGGCACCTGTGGTATCGCGCACTGGGCCGGCCGGCGGGACCGCCGGAACAGCGCTTCGGCACGCGGCTGTCGGCCGAATACCTCGACGTCGCAGCGGCCGTGGCCGGTCACGGCGTCGCGATTGCCTCGCCGCTGCTGTTCGGCGACGAGCTGGCTGCGGGCCGGCTCGTGCCGGCCCATGAGCTCGTCGCGAGCGACGGCCGCGCGTTCTGGCTGGCCTGTCCGTCGGCGCGCCGCAACAGCGCGAAGTTCGTCGCGTTCCGCGACTGGCTCGTCGCCGAAGCCGAGCAGACCGCGGCGGCCGGCCGCGGCTTCATCGCGCGGATGGTCGTCGTCGCGGCCTGAGCCCGGCGCGATCCGCAACGAAAACGTGGTCGGCGGAGCAGGGCGCGGCGTTCGCCGCGCTCGTTGCGGTTTCGGCCGCCGATTGTCTTGCCCGCCGAGACGGTATGTCGCCGCCGGCGCGGTTTATCGCTGCGACGGGCGTCCCTAGATTGCGGCGCAGGAGCCGGCCCGGCGCGCGGTCGCGCCGGCCGGTTCTCCTGCGCATCGGCGTTCGCGGAGCGCGGGTCGGCAAGAGCCGAATGTTTTCCTTGTCCGCCGGCGCGGCCGCAGCGCCGGCCAGGAGATCCGCCATGCGCCGCCAACCCGTCCTGTTCATTTCGCACGGCTCGCCGATGTTCGCGCTGGAGCCCGGCCGGCTCGGCCCGCAGCTGCACGGTTTCGGCGCCGCGCTGAGCGGCGTGCGCGCGATCCTCGTCGTCTCGCCGCACTGGCAGACGCGCGGCGTGCGCGTGACGGCCTCGCCGGCGCCGGAAACCCTCCACGATTTCGGCGGTTTCCCGGCGCCGCTGTATCGGCTGCGCTATCCGGCCGCCGGTGCGCCGGCCGTCGCGCAGGCGGCCGCGGCCTTGCTGGCCGAGGCCGGTTTCACGGTCGACATCGACGGTGCGCGCGGCCTCGATCACGGCGCCTGGGTGCCGCTGCGGCATCTGCGGCCGCAAGCCGATCTGCCGGTGCTGCAGGTCTCGCTGCCGCAGGACATCGACGCCGCCGGAGCGCTGCGCCTGGGCCGCGCGCTGGCGCCGCTGCGCGAGCGGGGCGTGCTGCTGATCGGTTCGGGCAGCTTGACCCACAACCTCTACGAGCTCCGCCAGTCCATCCGCGATCCGGAGTACGCTCAGGTCTTTGCCGACTGGGTGCGCGAGGCCGTCGCGCGCGGCGACACCGCCGCCTTGCTCGACTATCGCCGCCAGGCGCCGCAGGCCACGCGCGCGCACCCGAGCGAGGAGCATTTCCTGCCGCTGCTGGTCGCGCTCGGCGCGAGCGACGCCGGCGACGCGCCGCAGTGGATAGCCGGGGGCATGACCTACGGCGTGCTGTCGATGGATTCGTTCGCCTGGCTGCCGGCAGACGCCGACGCGGACCGCGAGGCGGCCTGAGCGTCCCGCCGGGCCGCCGCAATCCGGTTCAATACGCGTCGGCGACGGCTGACTAGACTGCGGTTTTCCTGACGGAGGCCGCATGAACGCGAGCAGCAGCGAGACGATAGCCTGGAGCGATTTCGAGAAGGTGCTGATCGCGGTCGGCACGGTGGTGCGTGCCGAGGTCAACGAGCAGGCGCGCAAGCCCGCGCTGAAGGTCTGGGTCGACTTCGGCGCCTACGGCGAGAAGAAGACCAGCGCGCAGATCGCCGCGCTGTACCGGCCCGAGGAACTCGTCGGCCGCCAGGTCGTCGGCGTCATCAATTTCCCGCCCAAGCAGATCGGCGCGTTCATGTCCGAATTCCTGCTGACGGGTTTTCCGACCGGCGACGGCGTCGTGCTCGCCGCCGTGGAGCGGCCGGTGCCGAACGGCACGCGGCTCGCGTGAATCCGTGACGGTGCGGGTCGCGGCGAGCCGCCGCGACCCGCGTTGCGTCAGAGCGCTTCGAAGATGCCGGCCGCGCCCATGCCCGTGCCGATGCACATCGTGACCATGCCGTACTTCTGCTGGCGCCGGCGCAGGCCGTGGATCAGGGTCGCGGCGCGGATCGCGCCGGTCGCGCCGAGCGGATGGCCGAGCGCGATCGCGCCGCCGAGCGGATTGACTTTGGACGCATCGAGGCCGACGTCGCGGATCACCGCGAGCGCCTGTGCCGCGAACGCTTCGTTGAGCTCGATCCAGTCGAGCTGATCCTTGCTCAGCCCGGCCTGCTTCAGCGCCTTCGGGATCGCGGCGATCGGACCGATGCCCATGATTTCCGGCGGCACGCCGGCGACCGAGAACGAGACGAAGCGGGCCAGCGGCGTCAGGCCGTAGTCCTTGATCGCCTGTTCGCTGGCCAGCAGCAGCGCGCCGGCGCCGTCGGACATCTGCGAGGAATTGCCGGCCGTGACCGAGCCGCCCATACGGAACACGGGCTTGAGCTTGGCCAGACCCTCGGCGCCGGTGTCCCTGCGCGGACCCTCGTCGGTGTCGATCGTGCGTGCGTCGGTGACGGTGCCGCGCGTCGCGAGGTCCGGGTAACGGTCGTCGAGCCGGAACGGCGAGATCTCGCTCTTGAATTCGCCGGCCGCGATCGCGGCCAGGGCCTTCTGGTGCGAGGCCAGCGCGAACGCGTCCTGGTCTTCGCGGCTGACCTTCCACTGCTCGGCCACCTTCTCGGCGGTGATGCCCATGCCGTAGGCGATCGCGACGTTCTCGTCGGCGAACACGGCCGGGTTCATCGCGATCTTGTGGCCCATCATCGGCACCATGGACATGGACTCGGTGCCGCCGGCCAGCATCAGGTCGGCGTCGCCGGTGCGGATGCGGTCGGCGGCCATCGCGATGGCCTGCACGCCCGAGGAGCAGAAGCGGTTGATCGTGACGGCGGCGACCGTATGCGGCAGACCCGCGAGCAGGGTGCCGATGCGCGCGACGTTCATGCCTTGCTCGGCTTCGGGCATCGCGCAGCCGATCACGGCGTCGTCGATGCGGTTCACGTCGATGCCCGGCGCCTGGGCGACGACGTTGCGGATCACATGGGCGAGCAGGTCGTCCGGGCGCGTGTTGCGGAACGCGCCGCGCGGCGCCTTGCCGACGGCCGTACGCGTCGCGGCGACGATGTAGACATCCTGGATTTGCTTGGTCATTGCTCTGTCCTCGTCGCTCAGTTGCGCAGCGGCTTGCCGGTGGTCAGGGTGTGGACGATGCGGGCCTGGGTCTTCTCCATCTGGGCCAGCTCGACGAAGTGCTTGCGTTCCAGATCCAGCAGCCACTGCTCGTCGACGAGGGAGCCGCGCTCCACGACGCCGCCGCAGAGCGTGTCGGCGATGCGCGCGCCGATCTCGTAGTCGTGCGCCGAGATGAAGCGGCCTTCGAGCATGTTGACCAGCATCATCTTGAGACTGGCCGTGCCGACGTCGCCGCAGACCGGGATCTGCCGCGCCGGCAGGGCCGGGCGGTAGCCCGCGTCGGCCAGCGCCGCGGCTTCGCGCAGCGCGACCCAGAGCACTTCGTGGGTGTTGAACACGACCGTGTCGGTCGCGCGCAGCAGGCCCATTTCCTTGGCTTCGAGCGCGCTGGCCGAGACCTTGGCCATGGCGACGGTCTCGAAGAAGGCCTTGACCGCGTTGAACGGGTCGGTCGGATTCGCACGCGCGCAGCGCAGCGCGATTTCCTTGAGGCCGCCGCCGGCCGGCAGCAGGCCGACGCCGGCTTCGACGAGGCCGATATAGCTCTCGAGCGCGGCGACGGTCTTCGCGCAGTGCATCTGGAATTCGCAGCCGCCGCCGAAGGCCATGCCGCGGATCGCCGCGACGGTCGGCACCAGCGAAGTCTTCAGGCGCATGCTCGTGGCCTGGAAGTTCGCGATCATCGCCTCGAACGCGGCGACCTTGCCGGCCTGCAGCAGGCCCATCGCGCCCTTGAGGTCGGCGCCGGCCGAGAACGGTTCCTTCTGCTGCCAGAGCACGAGGCCCTTGAAGCGCTGCTCGGCCTCGTCCACGGCACGCTGCAGGCCGTCGAGCACGGCGTCGTTGACCGTGTTCATCTTGGTCTTGAACGAGACGATGCCGACGTCGCCGGCCAGGTGCCACAGGCGCAGGCCGTCGTTCTCGAACACCGTCGTGCCCTGGTCGAACTTCTCGCCGAGGATCGGATCGGGGAAGTACTGGCGCTGATAAACTGGATGAGAAGAGCGCGGCAATCTCTTGTTCTGACTTGCAGAATACGAGCCGTCCTTGCCGTGGACGCCGGTGCGGCCGTCGCTGACCCAGGCCGGCAGCGGCGCGCTGCTCATGGCCTTGCCTGCGGCGATGTCCTCGGCGATCCAGCCGGCGACCTGCTGCCAGCCGGCAGCCTGCCAGGTCTCGAACGGACCCAGCTGCCAGCCGTAGCCCCAGCGGATCGCGAAGTCGACGTCGCGTGCCGTGTCGGCGATGTCGGCCAGGTGGAAGGCGGTGTAGTGGAACAGGTCGCGGAACACCGCCCAGAGGAACTGGGCCTGCGGATCGGCCGAAGCGCGCAGCTTGGCGAACTTATCGCTCGGATCCTTGATCGCGAGTATCGCGGCGACCTCGTCGCTGGCCTTCTGGTCGGCCGCGCGGTAGTCCTGCCTGGCCAACTCTAGAACCACTATGTCCTTGCCGACCTTGCGGAATACGCCGGCGCCGGTCTTCTGGCCCAGCGCGCCCTTGTCGATCAGCGCCTTGAGCCAGGCCGGCGCCTGGAAGAACGAATGCCAGGGATCTTCGGGCAGGGTGTCGGCCATGGTCTTGATGACGTGGGCCATGGTGTCCAGGCCGACCACGTCGGCCGTGCGGTAGGTCGCGCTCTTGGGGCGGCCGATGGCCGGGCCGGTCAGCGCATCGACCGCGTCGAAGCCCAGGCCGAATTTCTCGGTGTGGTGCATCGTGGCAAGGATCGAGAACACGCCGATGCGGTTGCCGATGAAGTTCGGCGTGTCCTTGGCATAGACCACGCCTTTGCCGACGGTCGAGGTCAGGAACGCTTCGAGGCCGCCGAGGATGTCCGCGTCGGTGTAGCGGTTCGGGATCAGCTCGACCAGGTGCATGTAACGCGGCGGGTTGAAGAAGTGCACGCCGCAGAAGCGGTGGCGCAGGTTCTCCGGCAGGGCTTCGGCCAGGGTGTTGATCGACAGGCCCGAGGTGTTGCTCGCGATCACCGCCGACTCGGGCAGGTACGGCGCCACCTTCTTATACAGGTCGAGCTTCCAGTCGGTACGTTCGGCGATGGCTTCGATGACCAGGTCGCAGCCGCGCAGCAGCTCGAGGTGCTCGTCGTAGTTAGCCGGCACGATGGCGGCCTGGCGCGACTTGTCGGCGAGCGGGGCCGGCGAGAGCTTGGCGAGGTTCTGGATCGCCTTTATCGCGATGCCGCTCTTGTCGCCTTCCTTGGCCGGCAGGTCGAACAGCACGGTTTCGACGTCGGCGTTGGTGAGGTGCGCAGCGATCTGCGCGCCCATCACACCGGCGCCGAGCACCGCAGCCTTGCGGATACGTAGCGGTTTGAAGCTCATGATGACCTCGTTGTGGAGTCAGGCGTGGGGATCAACCCGGCGACTGTGCCTGCTTGGGTTGGAGCTGTTGCTCGCGTTGCAGTGCAGCAAAACGTCGGGGCGTCAACGGGTTGCGCGGCGGCGGCCGGGGACGCGACGGCTCACGGCGCGCGCAGGCCGGCGGCGGCGAAGCGGATCAGGTGTTCGGCCGAGCGCTCGCGGTGCTGCTGCTCGGTCACGCCGGACTTGCGCTTGATCACGCCGAAGTCGGCCATGGCATAGGTCAGCGCGCCGGCGACGATGTCCAGCCGCCAGTAGAGCTCTTCCTTGTCCAGGTCGGGCAGGCGCTGGGCGAAGGCCGCGTGGAAGCGCTTCATGACGTGGCCGTAGTTGTCCGACAGGAACTTGCGCAGCGCATCGTTGTGCTCGGCGTAGGCGCGGGCCAGCACGCGGACGAAGGCGCCGCCGCCGCCGCGGTCCAGGGACAGGTCCAGGGCCGGATGGATGAATGCGGCGAGCAGGTCCTCGAGATCGGCGCCCGGGCGGGCCAGGGCCTGCTCCAGCGCCTGCAGGCGGTGGGCGTTGAGTTCGTCGAGGCGGCGCCGGAACACCTCGTTGATGAGGTTTTCCTTGGAGCCGAAGTGGTAGTTGACGGCGGCGAGATTGACGTTCGCCGCGGCGGTGACCTGGCGCAGGGAGGCGCCGGCGAAGCCGAGCCGCGCAAACAACTGCTCGGCGGCGCCGAGAATGCGTTCCTTGGTCGAAAAATGCTGCGAGTTCATGAAATCCTTGCTGTCCGGTCGCACGCCGGGTTGCGGCGCGAAGGAGGGGCCGGAACCGGATCGTAGGTAAAACGAGCGTTTGAATGCTACGAGAGCGTTCGTTACGGGTCAAACCGGCGGCGTCCGGTCCCGCCCGGTCCTGAGTCCGCCGCGCCGCGTGATCCCGCGTGAGGTCCGGTGAAGCGCAGTGAGACGCCGCGGCGATCGCGGCGGTCTTGCACGGCCCGGCTGCATACGGCGCGTGAATCAGCTAGAATTCAGAACGATTTTGCCCGCTAACCCCGCATTCCTGCGTGTGTTTGGTGTTACCATCGCGCGCGGCGTCGGGAACCGTTTTCCTACAATCCGGAGTTATTCCACATGGCGCTGGAGCGCACCCTTTCCATCATCAAGCCCGACGCGGTCGCCAAGAACGTGATCGGCGAGATCTACACCCGTTTCGAAAAGGCCGGCCTGAAGATCGTCGCGTCGAAGATGAAGCACCTGTCGCGCAAGGAAGCCGAAGGCTTCTATGCGGTGCACAAGGAGCGTCCGTTCTTCAACGCGCTGGTCGAGTTCATGATCTCGGGTCCGGTCGTGATCCAGGCGCTCGAAGGCGACAACGCCGTGCTCAAGCATCGCGACCTCATGGGCGCGACCGATCCAAAGAAGGCCGAGAAGGGCACGATCCGCGCCGACTTCGCCGATTCGATCGACGCGAATGCCGTGCACGGTTCCGATTCGCTGGAAAATGCCGCTGTAGAAATTGCGTACTTTTTCGCAACGACCGAGCTCTGCCCGCGCTGAGGACTGAATCCGGTGACCGTGGTGAAACCCAACCTGTTCGACTACGACCGCAAGGGACTGCGCGATCTGTTCGCATCGATCGGCGAGAAACCCTATCGGGCCGATCAGGTGATGAAGTGGATGTACCACCGCCACGTCACCGACTTCGCCGACATGACCGACGTCGGCAAGGCGCTGCGCGAGAAGCTCGGCGCCGCCGTCGACATCGTTCCGCCCAGGACCGTCTTCGAGAAGCAGTCCGCCGACGGCACGCACAAGTGGCTGCTCGGCATGGACGGCAGCAACGCGATCGAGACGGTGTTCATTCCCGAGACCTCGCGCGGCACGCTCTGCGTGTCCTCGCAGGTCGGCTGCGGCCTGAACTGCCAGTTCTGTTCGACCGCGACGCAGGGCTTCAACCGCAACCTGTCCACGGCCGAGATCATCGGCCAGGTCTGGGTCGCCGCGCGCCACCTCGGCAACGTGCCGCACCACCAGCGCAAGCTCACGAACGTCGTCATGATGGGCATGGGCGAGCCGCTGCTGAATTTCGACAACGTCGTGCGCGCGATGAGCGTCATGCGCGACGACCTCGGCTTCGGCCTGGCCAACAAGCGCGTCACCCTGTCGACGGCCGGCCTCGTGCCGATGATCGACCGGCTCAGCGAGGAGAGCGACGTGTCGCTGGCCGTCTCGCTGCACGCGCCCAACGACGAGCTGCGCACCGAGCTCGTGCCGCTGAACAAGAAGTACCCGATCGCCGAACTCATGGGCGCCTGCCAGCGCTACGTGGCCAAGCGCCCGCGCGCGTCGATCACGTTCGAATACACCATGATGAAAGGCGTCAACGACAAGCCCGAGCACGCGCGCCAGCTCGTCAAGCTCATGCGCAAGGTGCCGTCGAAGGTCAACCTGATTCCGTTCAACCCGTTCTCGGGAACGCGCTTCGAGCGCTCCGACGACGAGGTCATCCGCAGTTTCCAGAAGATCCTGCTCGACGCGCACGTGCTGACCACGGTGCGGCGCACGCGCGGCGACGACATCGACGCGGCCTGCGGCCAGCTCAAGGGCCAGGTGCTCGACCGCACGCGCCGCCAGGCGGAATTCCGCCGCAAGCTCGAGGGGCAGGCCGATGCGGCTTAAGCTCGCGCTGGCGCTGCTGCTGATCCTCGGTCTCGGCGCCTGCGCCAGCGCCGAGCCGCGCAGCAAGTCCAGCGACAAGGCGCGCAACGCCGCCGAGATCCACGTCGCGCTGGGCCAGCGCTACCTGCAGCAGGGCAAGCTCGAGCTCGCGCTCGAAAAACTCGAGAAGGCACTGAAGTTCGATCCGTCCTACGTCGATGCGCACACGGTCATCGCCGTGCTCTACGAACGCATCAACGACGAGAAGAAGGCCGCCGAGCACTACCGCCGCGCCGCCGAACTGGCGCCGCGCAACGGCGCGGTCAACAACAACTACGGCGCCTTCCTCTGTCGCAACGGCAAGTTCGACGAGGCGGCCCAGCGTTTCGCCGCGGCGGTCTCCGACCCGTTCTACAAGACGCCGGACGTGGCCTATACGAACTCGGGCACCTGCTTCCTGCAGGGCGGCAAGCCCGACCGCGCCGAGCAGGAATTCCGCAAGGCGCTGGAACTGAACCCGAGCAACGCCGAGTCCCTGTTCCATCTGGCCGGCATCCTGTTCCAGAAGAACGACTTCCTGCGCGCCCGGGCGTTCCTGCAGCGCTTCGACGCGCTCGGCGTGCCCAATGCCGATGCGCTGCTGCTCGGCCACGGCATCGAGACCGGTCTCGGCAACGCGCGCGAAGCCGGCGAATACGCGCGCCGGCTGCGCAGCGAATTTCCGGATTCGCCGCAGCGGCAGAAGCTGGAATCGAGCACTCCGTCATGAAATACCGCAAGAAACGTTCGCACTCTGGCGCCGACGTTGCGGCGGCGCCCGCCACGAACACCGTTCCTTTCCAAAACAGCGAAACACTCCCTTCCGCTCCCGCTTCCGCAGCGCCGCCGATGACCAGCCCACACGACGACAACTACAACGCAACGGCCACGGACAGCGCCGAAGACAGGCAGACGGATGTTTCCTCCCACCCGGCCGACTACGCGGTCGCCGACGAAGGGCGCGAGCTGTTCGCGCTGCCGGCCGAGGCGGCTTCCGAGTCGAGCCTCGGCCAGCGCCTGCGCGAAGAGCGCGAGCGCCGCGGCCTGAGCCTCGACGAGGTCTCGACACGGTTGCGCCTGCCGCAGCGCGTGATCGCTACGCTCGAGAACGACCAGTTCGCGCGCATCGAGCACGACGTGTACCTGCGCGGCTATCTGGCGAGCTACGCGCGTCTGCTCGGCCTGCCGCTGCAGGCCATCGATGAGCGCGTGCGCGAGCGCAACGCGCCGCCGCCGGCCCTGGTCGCCACGGGCCGCATCTCGCATTCGCGCTATCTGTTCCAGCGCTATTCCGTGCCGACGGTCTACGTGATCCTGACCGGCCTCATCGTCGCGCCGGCCGTCTGGCTCGCGACGCACGGCGGTCTCGACCAGAACCTCGCGCGCGTCTCCTCGCTCGAACAGTCGCTGCCGCTCGAAACGCCGGCCGCCAGTCCGGCCCCGGCCGCGACGGCGCCGACTGTGCCGGCCGCGAATCCGGCGCCGGACACGGCGACCGCGTCCGTCGCCGGCGACGCGCCGCATGCGGCCGCCGAGCTGCCGCTGATGGCCTCGATGGTGCCGGCGCTCAAGCACGAAGCCGACGCGGCCCAGTCCGCGGCTCCGGCGCCGCCGGCCGGCAGCTACACGATCGGCCTGAAGCTCAGGGATGCGAGCTGGGTCGAGCTGATCGGCGCCGACGGCCAGCGCGTCGAATTCGGGCTGCTGCCGGCCGGCAGCAGCAAGACCTACACGGCCAGCCAGCCGGTCAGCGTGCGTCTGGGGAACTCGGCCAACGCCGAGCTCGCCGTGAACGGCAAGGCCGTCGATCTGGCGCCGTACCGCCGCGCGGCGGTCGCCCATCTCAAGCTCGTCGACGGCAACGCGACGGCCCCGGGCGATAACTGAATCGTCGGCGCATCGCCCGCGACGCCGGCGCTGCGTCGCGGGCTCTTCCTGTTACTCTACGGCGCCCGCGCGCCGGCACCGTCCGACGCCGAGTCGTCGCGAGGCCCGGCCCCGCGGCCGGCGTACCATCGCCTTCTTCGAAGAACCTGCCCGGCGCGGCAGACGCAACCTGGATCAAGACATGGCTTTCGATCAGCTCGACGAACACGAACAAAGCGAAATCGTGCGCAAATGGATGCGCGACAACGTTGCCTCGATCTTCGTAGGCATAGGCCTCGGCCTGCTGGTCATCTTCGGTTACTTCCAATGGCAGGGTCACCAGGCGCGCCAGCGTCTGATGGCCGCGAATGAATTCATGAGCTTCGGCGCCGCCGTCGGCGCCAAGAACGAAACGGCCGCGAAGGCCACGCTCGAGCGCATCCAGAAAGAGCATGCCGGCAGCGTCTATGCCGTGATCGCCGCGATGCGCTGGGCCGAAGGCGCGATCGCGCGCAAGGATCTCGCCGCGGCCGAGCAGGCGCTGCAGTGGGCCTACGACAACGCGGGCAACAAGGCGGTCAAGAGCCTGGCCGGCCAGAACCTCGCCCGCCTCAAGCTCGGCACCGACAAGGCCGCCGAAGCGCTGACCCTGATCGACAGCCTGCCGGTCGAGGGTTATGCCTCGATCATCGCCGAGCTGCGCGGCGACGCGCTGCTCGCCCAGGGCAAGCGCGACGATGCGCGCAACGCCTACCAGGCCTCGATCGACGCGCTCGATCCCATGGCGCCCAACCGCCAGGCGCTGGAAATGAAGCGCGACGACCTCGGCGGCGGCAACGCCGTCGCGGCGCCGGCGCCGACGCCGGCCGGTGCGGAGAAGCAGAGCTCATGAAGAAGTCGGTCTACCTGCTCGGCGGCCTCGCCGCGCTGGCCCTGCTCGGCGGCTGCGGCTGGTTCAAGGGCAACTCCACCAAGCGCGAGAACATCATCCAGCCCAAGGCGCTGGTCGAGCTCGTGCCGACCCTCGTCGTCAAGGAGGCCTGGAGCCACGGCATCGGCAAGGGTGCGGGCCGTTCCGGCATCCGCGTGACCCCGGTCCTGCACGATGGCAAGCTCTACACGGCCGGCGTCGACGGCGAGGTCAAGGCCATCGACGCGGCCAGCGGCAAGGTGTTCTGGAGCCGCGACGTCAAGCTCAAGCTCGCCGGCGGTCCCGGTGTCGGCAACGGCGTGCTCGTCGTCGGCGGCATGGACGGCGACGTGCTCGCGCTGGATGCCGGCAATGGCACCGAGCGCTGGCGCGCGCGCGTGTCGGCCGAAGTCGTCAGCGCGCCGGCCGTCGACGCGGAGCTGGTCTACGTGCGCAGCAACGACGGCCGCGTGTTCGCGTTCGATCTCAACGACGGCAAGCAGCGCTGGGTCAACGACCGCGCGACCGTGCCGCTGCTGTCGCTGCGCGGCAATGCGAGCCCGCATCCGGCCGGCGATCTCGTCATCAACGCGACCGACGCGGGCAAGGTCATGGCGCTGCGCGCCAGCGACGGTGCCTCGGCCTGGGAGCAGAGCCTCGCGACGGCCGAAGGCCGCACCGAGGTCGAGCGCCTCAGCGACGTCGACGGCGATCTCGTCGTCGACGGCGACGTGATCTATGCGGCCGCCTATCACGGCCAGGTCGTCGCGCTGAGCCTCTCCAGCGGCCGCCAGGTCTGGAACCGCGCGCTGTCGAGCTATACCAATGTCGGCGTGTCGGCCAGCCAGGTCTATGCGGTCGACGACCAGTCCCAGGTCTGGGCGCTGGACCGCACGAGTGGCGCGTCGATGTGGAAGCAGGATGCGCTGCAGTACCGCTGGCTCAGCGGCCCGGCCGTGCAGGGCGACTACGTCGTCGTCGGCGACGTCGAAGGCTACGTGCACTGGCTCGCGATCGCCGACGGCAAGGAAGCCGCGCGCGAACGCTTGTCCAAGAACGCGATCCGCGCGACGCCGGTCGTTTCCGGCGATACCGTCTACGTCGTCGACGTGGAAGGCAAGCTGGCCGCCTACCGCGCGCAGCTGTGAATGACGCCGCCGGCGCCGCGAGGCGGCGCCGGCGGTGACGCGACGACCGTACGGCGGCCCGCCGCCGCGGCCGTCTGCCGCAGATCCGGCCGGCGAACGGTTCGCCGCGCCGGCTCTGCGGCTTTCGTTTTTTCCACCGGGCGCCGGCTGTGCGTCCGCTCCAGCAGGTTCCGCGCATGTTGCCCGTCGTCGCCCTGGTCGGTCGTCCCAATGTCGGCAAGTCGACCCTGTTCAATGTGCTCACGCGCACGCGCGATGCGCTGGTCGCCGACCAGCCCGGTCTCACGCGTGACCGCCACTACGGCATCTGCCATCTCGGTCCGCGGCCGTTCGTCGTCGTCGACACCGGCGGCCTGTCGGGCGAAGACGAGGGCATCGATGCGCTGACCGCCCGGCAGGTGCAGCTCGCCGTCGACGAAGCCGCCGTCGTCGTGTTCGTGACCGACGCGCGCGCGGGCCTGACCGCGCTCGACCGCGACATCCTCGGTGACCTGCGCAAGCGCGGCAAACCCGTGCTCGTCGGCGTCAACAAGACCGACGGCCTCGACGAGCAGACCAGCCTGGCCGAGTTCGCCGCGCTCGGCATCGCGACCCTGGTGCCGCTGGCCGCGTCGCACGGCCGCGGCGTCGACGGACTGCTGAGCGCGATCGCGCCGCATCTGCCGGCCGACGACGACGGCGAGCCCGCGGCCGAGGCCGAGCAGGGCGTCCGCGTGGCCATCGTCGGCCGCCCGAACGTCGGCAAGTCGACCTTGGTCAACCGCCTGCTCGGCGAAGACCGCGTCGTCGTGTCCGACATCGCCGGCACCACGCGCGATTCGATCCGCGTGCCGATCGAGCGCGACGGCAGGAAGTACACCCTGATCGACACGGCCGGCGTGCGCCGCCGCGCGCGCGTCGAGGAGGCGGTGGAGAAGTTCAGCGTCATCAAGACCCTGCAGTCGATCGCCGCGGCCCAGGTCGTCGTGTTGCTGCTCGACGCCGGCGAAGGCGTGTCCGAGCAGGACGCGACGCTGATCGGCCACGTGCTCGACGAGGCGCGCGCGCTCGTCGTCGTCGCGAACAAATGGGACAACCTGACCAGATACCAGCGCGAGCAGTGCGAGAAGTCGCTGGAACGGCGCCTGGATTTCGTCGCCTGGGCCGAGCGCGTGTTCATCTCGGCCAAGCACGGCTCGGGGCTGCGCGAACTCATGAAGGCGATCGACCGCGCGCATGCGTCGGCGACGCGGCAGTTCAGCTCCTCGGAGCTCAACCGCGCCGTGGAGACCGCCTACGAGGCCTACCAGCCGCCGCTGGTCCGCGGTCATGCGCCGAAGCTGCGCTACGCCCACCCGGGCGGCACGAATCCGCCGACCATCGTGATCCACGGCTCGCGCACCAAGCATCTGGCTGACAGCTACCGGCGCTACCTCGAGAACTTCTTCCGCAAGCGCTTCAAGCTCGTCGGCACGCCGCTGCGACTGGAATTCCGCGACGGCGAGAACCCGTTCGCCGGACGCAAGAACGAGCTGACCGAAGGCCAGCAGCGCAAGCGTCAGCGCATGATCCGCAACGCCAAGAAGCGCTGATGCGGCCGTGAAGCCCGGCGGCGCCGAAGCGGTGACGGCAGCGGTGCTGGCCGGCGGTCGCGCGCAGCGCCTCGGCGGCATCGACAAGGGCCTGGCGCTCTGGCGCGGTCGTCCGCTGATCGCCCACGTCGCGGCGGCGCTCGCCGGGCAGGTCGACGAGATCCTGATCGTCGCCAATCGCAATGCCGACGAATACCGGCGCTACGGCCGCGTCTGCGCCGACGACCGGGCCGGCTACCGCGGACCGCTGCAAGGCATCGTGACGGCGCTGCGCCGGGCGCGCAGCGACTGGCTGCTCGTCGTGCCGGTGGACAGTCCCGAACCCGGCACGGACCTGCTCACGCGACTCTGGCGCGAACGCGGTGCAGCCGGCGTCGTCGTCGCTCACGACGGCCGGCGCCGCCAGCCGCTGTTCGCGCTGTACCGGCGCGCGGCGCTGGCAATGCCGGGCGACGCCCCCGATATGCCGGTCTGGGCCTGGCAGGACTGCCAGGCCCTGCGCGAAGTCGATTTCAGCGACAGCCCGGCGCGTTTCGCCAACTTGAATACGGCGGAGGATTTTCAATGAAGGACGTGATTGACACGGACACGCTGCCGGCGCCGGCGCCCGACCTGCTCGGCGTGGATCAGGCGCGCGCGCGCGTGATCGCGCGGGGCCGGCCGCTTGCGGTCGAGCGCGTCGCGCTGTCGGCGGCGCTGGATCGCAGCCTCGCCGCGGACGTGATCGCGCCGACCGACGTGCCCGGCTACGCGAACTCGGCGATGGACGGCTTCGCGCTGCGCGGCGCGGATCTGCCGCGCGAGGGCGAGAGGCGCTTCGCGCTG
>NZ_JANFVR010000098.1 GCF_024609805.1 Tahibacter caeni
GCCTTCCCGGCGCCGCCGTCCCGCCGCCGCCGGGAAGGCCGCGCCGACGGCGTTGAAACACCCGTCCGTTCTTCACCGCCCCGGGACACGCCGGACAGCCCGCGGCGCACGCGCAGAATTTCGCCACATTTCGCGCCGCGGCCTGCCCGCGGCGCGACCGCATACTGCGCGCCCCTTCTTCCGGACGCTTTCGCATGCCGTCGCACCGCCTGTCCGCCGTTCTCGCCGCCGTTCTCGCCGCCGCCGCCGGCGCCGCGCCGCTGCAGCCCGACACGGCGAAGAACTGCCGCTCCTGCACCGAATGGAATCAGCCGCAGAAGCCGTTCCTGCTTTACGGCAAGAGCTGGTACGTCGGCACGGCGGGACTGTCGGCCGTGCTCGTCGACTCCGGCGACGGCCTCGTGCTGCTCGACGGCGCATTGCCCGAATCCGCGCCGCTGATCGCCGCGAACATCGCCGCGCTCGGCTTCCGCCTGGAACAGATCAAGTACATCGCCGTCTCGCATGCGCACTACGACCACGTCGGCGGCGTCGCCGCACTGGCGCGCGCGAGCCGCGCCACGGTCATTGCGAGCCGGCGCAGCGCCGAAGCGCTGGCCGCCGGCGTGCCGCCGAAGGACGATCCGCAGATCGATTTCGGCGCCGAGGCCAACGCATTTCCGAAGGTCGGCCACGCGAAAGTCCTCGCCGACGGCGAGACCCTGCGCCTCGGCACGCTCGCGCTGACCGCGCACTACACGCCGGGCCACACGCCGGGCGCGACGACCTGGAGCTGGCAGGACTGCGCCGACGGCAAGTGCCTGAACCTCGTCTACGCCGACAGCCTCAACGCCGTGTCCGACGACGTCTACCGCTTCGGCGGCGCCGACGGCAACGGCGGCATCGCGGCGAGTTTCCGTGCGAGCATCGCGCGCGTCGCGGCACTGCCCTGCGACGTGCTCGTGCCAGTGCATCCGGGCTTCGCCGATTTCGCCGGCAAGCTCGCGCAGCGTGCGCAAGGCGTGACGCCGGACCCGTTCATCGACGCGACCGCCTGCCGGCGCTATGCGGAGGCGGCCTCGAAGAAACTCGACGCGCGCCTGAGCGAAGAACGCGCCGCGCCGAAACGCTGAATCCGGGCGATGGCGCAGCCGGGCGCCGCGCCATTCGCCGTGCCGCCTTCAGGGTGTCTCGAAGCCGTCCGCGAACAGCGGGTCCGGCAGACACTCCTGCGGCAGGTCGAAGGCGGCCGTGTTGTCGCTGTTGGAAGTGCCGAGTCCCTGCACCGCCGAGAACCCGAGGCCGCGCCGTGCGAACGCGTTCCAGATCCGGCAGCGGTTCTCGCCGGTGTAGAGCTCGGCGTCGGCCGTGAGCCACGCGTCGCGCGCTTCGACGAAACCGGCGGCGCAGGTCTGCCGCTGCAGCGCGCGGATGGCCAGGCGCAGCATGCGGTTCTCCGCGCCGTTGCCGTCGAACCAGTCGTTGCTCGCGCCGTAGGCGTCGACCAGGCTCCAGGTCAGATCCCACAGCGCGCTGGCCCAGACCGTGCCGGTGTCCTGCGGCGACGACAGGATGCGCGTGTCCTGATAGGTGTAGTGGTCGGCCTCCAGGTCCGTCGTGTAGGACAGGCCGCGCAGGCCGGAACCGGTCACCGGCTGACCGAGCACGTAGGTGCCGATGCCGCGCGGCTGCGTCGGCGTCGCCGTCGTGAAATCCGTCGTCAGCAGCAGCGCGAAGAAATCGTCGTAGCCGCTGCCGGGCGATTCGAGATTGCTCACGCAGGCCGGTCCGGCGATGCGTCCGTTCACTGCCATGCCCCAGGCGTAGATCAGGATCGTCGCATCGAAGCTGCCTTCGCGCCGCGGCGCCGTCGTCGTCCATTCGCGCAGCTGGATGCGCGGGCTCGTGCCGTCGCTCGTGTACGAACCGTCGGCGCCGTTGGTGCCGGAACCGTCGAGGATTTCCACGATCACCGGATCGGCGCCGAGACCGCCGCGACCGTAGTTGTTCTGCTGCATGTTGCCGGCGAGCTCGTCGAAGCCGTGCCGGTAGAAGATGTCGTGCAGCATGTTGACCCAGTAGAACGCGTTCGTCGCGAGCGCGTCCTTGTACGAGGCCGGCGGATCCGCGGGCGACCAGGCGAAGTCGAACAGCAGCGTGGGACCGCCGTCGGGGCCGCTGTCGTCGGGCGCGTCGTCGGCGTCCGTGTCCGTGTACACGACCGCGTTATTGCCGCGCAGGATCGTGAACTCCGGACCGGCCGCGCCGTTCGTGTCGTGCCAGCCGAACGGCGAGGCTTCGGCCTGTTGCGGGTCGGTGACCAATGCCTGCGCGCCGTGGTCCGGGCTCGCGACCGGCACCGGAAACACGCGATAGCTGGCCGCCCCGGCCGCGCCCGCCGCGAGGATCGCCGTCGCGACCGCGACGACTGTCTTGCGAATCCCTTGCATTTTTCTTCCCCTCGGAGCCGATGGCCCACGGATCATCGTTCCGCCCGGCCGGATGAGTCCAGCAGCGGGCCCGGCGGAAAACCGGCCCGAGGCCACACCGGTGCCGGTCGCGATACCGACGTTCCGGGACTCCGGCTCCGCCTTCCGTGCTGCGCCGCAGCGTGCATCGAACGCTCGTTTGAGTAGGTTACCCGTTCGCCTCGCCGGTCGCGGGGCGTCGCACTGATCGGGGAAAGACCGCAAGACCCAGTAGAAAAATCCACAACACCACAGTTCTTCGGGAGGGAAGACCGTGACCAGAAGTCCCCTGACGTTGGCCGTCGTTTCGACCTTGCTGTTCGCCGCACCGCTTGCCGCCGTTGCCGCCCCAATTCCGAAGCAGCTGTCGGGTCCGCCCGAGGAGTTCGCGCAGATGCGCGTGCCCGATCCGGCCGAATCGGCGATCTACTCGCACAGCGCGCTGCTGCCGGTGCAGATGAGCGAGCGCGACGCCGGCTGGCAGATGGCGCTGCCGGTCGAGAACGGCAAGGTGCGCTTCCTGGTCTTCTCCGGCAACAACTCGGACTGGCAGCTGCAGCTGCAGTCGCCGACCGGCCGCCGCATCGCGGCCAACGAGCTGCGCGCGGCGGCGAAGCCGGCCGATTTCGCACTCGAGGAAGCGCGCGTGCCGGCCAGTTATTACGCCGTCGAAGGCCTGGAATCGGGCACCTGGACCCTGCAGATCGATGCGGGCTCCAGCCGTTCGCAGTCCGGCTACGTACTGCTCGAGGGCGACGAGAGCACCGAGCTGCTGTCCTATCCGGCGCATCGCCGGCAGATCGTCGGCGAACGCCTCGACGTCGTCGCGACCCTCGGCGGCAACCGCAGCGCGAAGCAGACCTCCGCCGCGCGCATCGGCGAGGCGACCCTGCGCGTGACCGCGCCCGACGGCACCGTCAGCAGCCACCCGATGTTCGACGACGGCCTGCATGCCGACGCGCGCGCCGGCGACGGCGTCTACGGCGCCGGCTTCGTCGCCGACAAGAGCGGCAGCTATCTGGCCCAGGTCGTCGCCGACGGCACGAATGCCGACGGCCTGAAGATCGTGCGCACGGCCGAGCACGTGCTGCCGGTCGTCGAAGCGAGCCTGCAGCTGCGCAGCACGGCCACGGTCGGCGCGACGATGCGCGGCGACGGCCGCGTCTCGCTCGATCTGCCGGTCGCCGCGAACAAGCCCGACCAGCACTACCGCGCGTATGCGGAAGTCTGGGGCCGCGACGGCAACGGCACGCCCGTCGCCGTGGCGTGGGTCGGCGGCATGGTCTCGCCGGACAAGGGCGGCACCCTGGGCCTCAATTTCGATTCGCGCTGGATCACGCGCGCGAAGGCGCAGGGTCCGTTCGAGCTGCGCGACCTGCGCATCGAGGATCCGGACCACTTCGTCACCCTGGCCAGCGCCGGCAAGCTCGATCTGCAGCTGCCCGACCGCCGCCAGTTCGTCGAGGCACCGGCCGGGATCACCGAGTCCATGCGCATGGGTCCGCGCCCGACGGGCGCCGACGCGATCAAGGGCGTGGGCTCGCGCCTGATCCTCGTGCACGGCTATTGCTCCGGCGGCGTCTGGCCGGCGTCGCAGTTCTCCAGCGCGTCGACGTTCCTCGACGCGAACCAGAATCGCAGCCACGACCAGTTCGCACGTCTGCTGCAGAGCTACGGCAGCACCTGGAACTCGTTCGGCACGGTCGCCCACAGCCAGGGCGGCGCCGCGTCGCTGCACCTGTACACCTACTACTGGAGCGGTCTCGACAACGCGACCGGTTCGCGCCTGATCCAGTCGGTCGGCACGCCGTACAAGGGCACCAACCTCGCCGGCATCCTCGCGACCCTCGGCTCGTGGTTCGGCGTCGGCTGCGGCACGAACGACAACCTGAGCTACAGCGGCGCGTCGGCCTGGCTCGCCGGCATCCCGACCTCGTCGCGCGCCAAGGTCAACTACTACACGACCTCGTTCCGCACGACGAACTGGTGGACCAACGACTACTGCCAGATCGCCACCGACCTCGTGCTCAGCGATCCGGAAGACGGCACCACCGAGCAGACCAACGGCCAGCTCAGCGGCGGCGTCAACCGCGGCCACACGACGGGCCAGTGCCATACCAGCGGCATGCGCGACCCGGCGCAGTACCTCGATTCGTCGCGCAATTCGACGATGAACGCGAACGCGGCGCGCTGACCGCCGTCGGTGCACCTTCGAAGCGCGCGGGAGCGATCCCGCGCGCTTTTTTGGTCCTTCGTGCATTCCGAGCCGTCGCAAGAGGACCGCGACCCACCGCCCTCCGACGCCTCGGCCGCCCGGCGCCGGCGTGACACGCATCGTCGGCACCCGATTCCGCCGCACCGGCGGCCTCAGTCTGCAGCGAGTCCCGCAGCGACGATGAGCCGCTTCCAGCCCGCAATGGAATCTGCGAACCGCTGCGGTTCGAAGAACTCGGCCAGCGCCGCGACGGCGGCCTCCGCCAGCGGCGTCAACGTATAGCGTACGCGCACCGCGCAGCGGTCCGCGGACAATGCCGCGCAGCGCACCTCGACGAGTCCTGCGTGCACGCCGGCGACGTGTCGCGCATAGCGCGCGATGCCGCGCTGCGGGTCGTAGTCGACGACGACCCAGACCGTCTCGACCGTGTTCGTGCGCGTCACGAACACGCTGCCCGCGGCACCGTCGCCGCCGAGCATTTCGGGCTCCCAGCCCGGCACCCAGCGCCGCTCCCCTTCCGCCGTGAACAGCGGCAAGGCGCCTTCGACGCTCAGCGCGAGCTCGAAACCGGCCTCGGCCGTCATCGCCTTCCAGCTCATGATCGTTCACCGTTGTTATCTTGGTACATACGTACCTTATCACGAAACCGGCCGGCGGCTGCTAGAGTCGACGCCCTCTCTACCGAGGACGAATGCCATGGCCGCCCGCACGACGCGCAGAACGAGCAAGGCTTCCGCGCCGCCGATCGGGATCGAACGCGTGCAGACCGGCGTGCGCCTGGAAAAGCGCCTGCTCAAGGTGCTCAAGGGACTCGCCGAATACCTCGACCTGTCGCTCGGCGACCTGCTCGAAGGCATCGCGCTGCATGCGCTGGAGAACAAGCCGCCGTTCTCCGCGACGACGCTCAAGCGCATACAGGACCTGAAGAAGGTCTACGGCCTCGATCTCGGGGCCGGCGACAGCCACCGCCTCGCCGACCGCCAGCCGTGACATTCGGCACAGGCAGCGCCGGCGGCGCTGAAGCCAGATGACGGACCGACCGAGCCTTTCCGCGGAGCTCCGATGAAACGATTGCTGCTTGCCGCCCTGTCCCTGCTCGCCGCGCCGGCGTTCGCATCGATACCACCGGGCGGGGACCGCCACGAGGGCGACGGACCGTATACGCAGCTGATCCTGCGCGGCGTCAACGTCATCAACGGCACCGGCAGCCCGGCCTACGGCCCGGCCGACGTCGTCATCGAAGGCAACCGCATCGGCGAGATCCGCATGCTCGGCGCCGACATCACCTCGATACGGCCCGAGGACAGGCCAAAACTCAAGGCCGGCGGCCGCGAGATGGACCTGACCGGCTACTACGTGATGCCCGGCCTGATCGACATGCACGGCCACATCGGCGGCGACGAACAGGGCGTCAGCGCCGACTACGTCTACAAACTCTGGATGGGCCACGGCATCACGACGGTGCGCGACCCGGCCTGCGGCAACGGCATCGACTGGTGCGCTCAGGAAACCCGGCGCAGCGCGGCCAATGCCATCGTCGCCCCGCGCATCTTCCCGTATGCGTACTTCGGCATGGGCCGCGACAAGCCCATGACGACGCCCGAGGAAGCGCGCGAATGGGTGCGAGAAATGAAAAAGAAAGGCGCCGTCGGCATGAAGTGCTTCGGCTACCGCCCCGAGGTGCTGCAGGCCGCGTTCGAGGAACTCGGAAAGCAAGGCATGCGCAGCGCCTGCCATCACGCGCAGCTCGACGTCGCGCGCGTCAACGTGCTGACCACGGCGCGCTGGGGCCTGACCTCGATGGAACACTGGTACGGCCTGCCCGAAGCGCTGTTCGACGACCGCACCGTGCAGGACTATCCGGCCGCCTACAACTACAGCAACGAAGCCGACCGCTTCGGCCAGGCCGGCCGCCTCTGGGCGCAGGCCGCCGAGAAAGGCAGCGACAAGTACGAAGCCGTCATCAAGGAACTGCTCGATCTCGACTTCACGATCGACCCGACCTTCACGATCTACCAGGCGAGCCGCGACTTCATGCGCGTGCGCCGTGCCGAATGGCACGACCGCTACACCCTGCCGTCGCTGTGGGACTTCTTCACGCCGAACCGCGACCACCACGGCAGCTTCTTCTTCGACTGGGGCACCGAGGACGAAGTCGCCTGGCGCGACAACTACCGGCGCTGGATGGCCTTCGTCAACGACTACAAGAACCGCGGCGGCCGCGTCACCGTCGGCAGCGATTCGGGCTACATCTACAAGATCTACGGCTTCGGCACGATCGAGGAGCTAGAACTGCTGCGCGAAGCGGGCTTCCATCCGCTCGAAGTGCTGCGCGCGGCGACGCTCAACGGCGCCCAGGCGCTCGGCGCCGCCGACCGCATCGGCTCGCTCGAACCCGGCAAGCTCGCCGACATCGCCGTGGTCAGGGAGAACCCGCTCGCGAACCTCAAGGTGCTCTACGGCACCGGCCACATCCGCCTCGGCAGCGATGGGCGACCCACGCGCGTCGGCGGCGTCGACTACACGATCAAGGACGGCATCGTCTACGACGCGAAGCAGCTGCTGCGCGAAGTGCGCGAGATGGTGGCGACGGAGAAGAAAAAGCGCGGCATCGAGCATTACGCGCAGCCGGGGGACGAGTAGTCCCGCGCAAGCAGCCCCGGCGAGCCCGCGGCGCCGCACCGACTCGTTCGCTGCCGCCGACCGGCGAGCGTTCGTCAGGACCGGTGCGGCAGTGCCTGCAGCGGCCATGCCGGCGCAGCGCATCTTGCCGACGGAAGCGGCGGAACCGGGCCGGACGGCAAGCAGGGACGCGGCCGGCGCGCCGTCTTCATTCCGGCGCGGACTGTTCGACCCGCCAGATCTTCTTCAGGCCCTCGTCGGAGAACTCGACGACGAACACCTCCTGCATCGGCAGGTGCTTCCGGTCGAAGTCGATGACCGGCAGTTTCACGAGAACCATGCCCGGCGGGTTGCGCGACGGATCGACGAACAATCCGGCGCGGCGATGTCCGGATCGACGATCGCACGCAGTGTTTCCGCCGGAACCCGGAACCGCGCGTGCGGCAGGACCAGCTCGAGCCTGCACAGCACGTCTCCGCAGACTTCCAGGTCCAGGCGATAGCCGCCTTCGTAGGACGTCGACTGTCTCGTCGCGTACGGCGTGACGAGGGGCGTCGCCCCGGCCCGTCCCGCCGCGATCGCCACGAACAGCAGCAAACCCATTCCCGCCACACGTGCCATTTCTTCCCCTTGGTAGCCGTACCGCCCTTCGCGATATCCGGCTCGCGCCGGCACCGGCGTGCCGCAGCGGCCGGCCGTTATCGCACATTCCTGCGAAAGACGGACCGGAACGCAGGTACGTCGCGGCCGGTCGCGGCGAACCACCGCATCGATCCCGGCATCTCCGGCGGCCGCCCGACGTCACCGTCCGCCCGGCGGCGCGCGCCTCCATCGGCGCCAACCAGCCCGCGCAGAACGACGTGCGTTTACTTTTCCATAACGATCACATCATGAAATGGAAAAAGTGCTGCATTGCGGCGTGCGTTGCGCGGCGCGCTCCGTAGAGTGACGCCGCCCCGGCCGTCGCCGGGGCGCGGCATCGGGGGATCCGCTACACCTTGAGGGAGAATGTCGTCGATGAACCGTACACACCGTCTTGCGGCCGCCGTCGCGGCGCTGCTGTCGCTGGCTGTCGCGCCGGCCATGGCCCAGAACAACCGCCTCGCTGCCGAAATGGATTCCGAAGCCGTCACCGCCGAAGCGAACGCCGGCGCGACCGGCGCCGGGCAGTTCGAAACCCTCGCCAATCCGCTGCTCGTCGCCGCGCTGGCCGCGCCCGACAGTGCCGAACTGAGCCTGCTGGCCGAGCGCCGGCGCCTACAGGACAAGCGCGGCGAACCGCTGGAAGTCGCGTTCGGCCGCGAGACCGGCGACAAGACCTTGCAGCTCGCGAGCCTCGACTGGCAGCCGCTGGCCGGCGGCGCACGCGGCGCGCAGCTGCGCCTGCAGTCCGACGGCGCGCTCGCGTTGCGCGCCGCGCTGGTGTTCGGCACGCCAAACGATCGGGTCCGCGCAGACCTCCGCGGACTGACCCTGCGCTTCCGCGGCGCCGACGGCCAGACCTTCGAGATGGCCGGGCGCGATCTGCCGCAGGGCGAAGCGGCCTGGTCGCCGGTCGTGCGCGGCGACGCGCTGACGATGGAGATCGTGCTCGCGCCGGGCGTGCAGGCCGAGTCGCTGTCGCTGCGCATTCCGCAGCTGTCGCACTTCGACATCGATCCCGCCTCGACCGACGAAGCGATCGGGACGAAAGTCGGCGAAAGCGACTACTGCGAACGCGACATCGTCTGCCGCACGAGCCCGCCGTCGGGCTTCACGAGCACGGCCAACGCCGTTGCGCGCATGGTCTTCACCAAGGGCAGCAGTTCCTACCTCTGCACCGGCACCCTGCTCAACAACAGCAACTCGCCGAAGAAGCACCTGTTCTGGACGGCCAACCACTGCATCAGCACGCAGTCGGTCGCCAACACCCTGCAGACCTACTGGTTCTACCAGGTCACGACCTGCAACGGCTCCACCGTGAGCTCGGCGGCGCGCACCCTGACCGGCGGCGCCTACCTGCGCCACAACAACAGCGCGCGCGACACCTCGCTGCTCGAACTGAAGACCGCGCCGCCGGCCGGCGCCGTCTATGCGGGCTGGACCAGCGCGGCGATAGCCGCGACGAACACGGCGATCGAAGGCATCCACCATCCGGCCGGCGACGTGAAGAAATATTCGCTCGGCACGGTGACCTTGCTGTCGGGCAACATCGACGGCAAGGGACCGTTCTATCGCGTGCGCTGGACCACCGGCGTGACCGAAGGCGGCTCGTCGGGCTCGGGCCTGTTCACGGTCAGCGGCACCGGCAGCTACCAGCTGCGCGGCGGCCTGTACGGCGGCCTCTCGTACTGCTCGGCGCCGAGCGATCCGGACTATTACTCGCGCTTCGCCGACGTCTATTCGAGCATCAGCAGCTATCTGTCGCCATGAGTCGCCGGTCGCGCAGCGGCAGCCGCCGCTGCGCGACCCAAACGTCGCGGTACGCGTGACGGGACCAGCCGATCGGCGTGGCAGCGGACCGGACTTCGCCACGTCATCGCAGGGCGAGACCGAGGCGACCGCGCGTCGCCAGGACGATCAGGACGGCGACAACGGCGAACGAGCCGGCAAGGACGAGATCCGGCCGGATTTCGCCGGTGATCTCGGTATGCGCCAGAAACCGACCGAGAACGCCCGATGAGGCATTGAAGACGGCGTGCAGCAGGATGGCGACCAGGATGCTGTTGCGGGACAGGTTGAAACACAGGCTCATGACGAAGCCGAACCCGCCCACCAGCAGGAAATAGACCCAGGGCGCCGTGCCGTTCCAGCTCGGCACGAGAAACAGCGGCGCGTGCCACAGCGCCCACAGCAGACCGAGCAGCAATGCCGCGCGAAGCGGACCGTACCGGTGCTGCAGCCTCGGCAGCGCAAATCCTCGCCAGCCGGGCTCTTCGCCGACGGGCCCGGCCATCAGTGCGGCGCGAAGCACACCGTAAGGGTAGACGGCGAAGGCGGCCCATTCGAAGGACCTCACGACGCCGCCGCCGAGCCAGAGGCCCGGCAGGATCACGAAGCCCACTGCGACAAGCAGACACCCCAGCACCGCCGAAATCAACGCCGCTCCCGGATAAGGCACGAGGTCGCCGATACGGCAGTTGCCCGACGACAGGCGCTGGACGATCACTGCGGCCAGCAACGGCGCATAGCTTCCGGGCAGCATGCTCCAGAGCGGCAGGTCGAACGGCAGCAGTCCGATACCCGTCCTGGACAGTACCAGCGGCGCCCAGGCGAGCCATGCAATGGCATAGGCCAGGACGAAGAACGTCGATGTGGGCCGACCGGCAGCCCAAGCAGAAAGCGCGCGCATGGATGCAACCCGACACTGGATGGAGTGATGACGCCCGAGCCGATGTCCGAGCCGCCTCGGCCGGGCGTCGACGGCGCCTCAGCGTAGCGCAACGCGTGCGGGTCTGGAGGTCCCGGCCCGTCCTCGCAGATCTCGCGCCCGGAACCGCATCGGTCCCGTGCGCGGCTCACGCAGCGGACACCCCTGCGGCATCTTCGTCCGGCGAGTGCCAGTAGCGGCGAGGCGATCGCGCATTCGCCCAGCGCATGCCGGCCCGATGGGACCGACGGGATCGGCGATGGCCGCACGATCGGGATCATTACACCAGCCTGACGGACGCCGTCGGCGACAAACCGCCTTGCACGGCGCAATACCGGCCGGATGAGCTCCGCCCGGCCGGCTTCCGTGCCTGACGGAAGAAAGCAAAAAAGGAGCGCATTTCGCGCTCCTTTTCCGGCCGGGTTGCCGCTCGACCGTGCCCGCATGGCCAGACGGTGCAGAGACTCAATGCGCCGCCGCAGCCGCGGCGCCGTCGCCCTTGAGGCAGGTGCTCATGAACGCCTTGCGCTCGTCGCCCTTGAGCGACTTCTTGCTCGCGTCGGCATTGCAGGATTTCATCTTTTCCTGCTGGGTCTGTTGCGCGGTGGTCTCGCTCTCGCCCTTGAGGCAGGCCGACATGAACGTCTTGCGCTCGTCGCCCTTCTTGCCGGCGGCCTTGGCATTGCAATCGGACATGCGCTGCTGCTGAGGCGTCAGCGTCTTGGCCTGGTCGGCGGCGAAGGCCGGGGCGGCTCCCGCGAAAGCCAGGACGGCCGCGATGGAAAAGCAGACGACGGACGAACGATGGATCGATGACATGGCACGGTTCCGTGGGTGGTTACCGGCAGCGCGCCGGCGCGCCGCAGTCTACGCTCAAGATGCCGCGGCGAAGGCGTGTATGCGGAAGTTTGCAGTGTCGATTCGCAGTGGTTCAGGCTTGCCGCCCGTGGGGCGGAGGCCGCGACCTTACGGGCACGACGGCGACGGCCGCCGCTGCCGTCGCGAGCGCCACGCCCGTCGCATCACGCATCGGTGATCGGCCGTCGAGCCCGGCCGCATCGCCCATATGCCGCAACGGAATGACGTCGACCGATCCGCAGCGACGCTGCGTCCCGCGTTGCTGCAGGGCCGCTTTGTCGATAAGTCTATTGGTTCACAACGGCGCCGCGGCCGCTGCGCATACTACGCGACGCCCATAACCATAACGCTGCACTGCGCGGACGATGCCGCGCCTTCCGGCACGCCTTGCGTGCGCGATCACCGACTGTCTATCCACCTCCGGGCAGCGGAACCTGCGTCGTCGCGACCGATGGACTCCCGGTGTCCGCGGTGCGCGCCGGCGCGTGTCTGCCAACCTGCCGCAGGAGACTCGTCGTGTCCGCTTCGCTCGCCCTACGCTCGTCCTTCGCCGTGCTCGTCGCCGCCGGCGCCGCCGTGCTGCCGCAACGCAGCCAGGCCCACGGCTCCATGGTCGTGCCCGAGAGCCGCATCTATCACTGCTTTCTCAACAACCCGGAAAACCCCGGCGATCCGGCCTGCCGCGCGCTCAAGGACGCCGGCGGCACGCAGGCCTTCTACGACTGGACCGGCATCAACCAGGCCAACGCCAACGGCAACCACCAGGCCGTCGTGCCCGACGGCAGGCTCTGCAGCGGCAACAACCCGACCTTCCGCGGCCTCGACCTCGCACGCAGCGACTGGTATGCGACACCGGTCGCGAACGGCGCCGACGGCACGTTCGAGTTCGTGTTCCGCGCGACCGCGCCGCATGCGAGCCGCGACTGGATCTTCTACGTCACGCGCGCGGGGCATTCGCCGGTCGAGCCGCTGCGCTGGTCCGACCTGTTCGAGTTCTGCCGCTTCGGCTCGGTGCCGCTCGACAACGGCTACTACCGCTTCCGCTGCGCGCTGCCGGAGCTCAGCGGCAAGCACACGATCTACACGGTCTGGCAGCGCTCCGACAGCACCGAAGCGTTCTATACCTGCACCGACGTTGAGTTCGGCGGCGCGCCGAATCCGGCCTGGACCGACGAAGGCGCGCTGGCCGCGCAGAACGCGCTGCCGGCCGGCACGGTCGTCACGCTGCGGCTGTTCAACGCGGCCGGCAACGACGTCGAGACGATTCCGTTCACCGTCGCCGTCGGCCAGGGCGCCGCGACCGAATGGCCGTACCGCTTCGCGCTCGCAGTCAATGCGCAGGCGACGAATGCGCGCATCGGCGTGCCCGGCGCCGGCGGCGCGATCACGCCGCAGCAGAGCGCCAGCGCGAACCGCGTCTACACCCTGACGAGCCAGAACCTCAACCATCAGGTCGACATCCGCCTGCCGAACACGAACCAGCCGCCGGTCGCCGTCATCGCCGCGAACACGACCTCGGTCACCGGTGCCGGATCGGTGAACCTGTCCGGCGCCGGATCGAGCGATCCGGACGGCCAGGCGCTGAGCCACCAGTGGAGCCTCGTCTCCGGCAGCAACGCGAACCTCGGTGCAAGCAGCGGCGTGCAGACCACGTTGAATCTGACCGCACCGGCCCAGGACCAGACCTTGGTCGTGCGCCTGACTGTCAGCGACGGCTCGGCGAGTCACAGCACCACGGTATCGATCGCGCACAGGAAGCCGGCCGGCGGCGGCGAGTGCGACTACGTCTACCCGGCCGGCATCGGCAACTACGTCGCCGGCCAGACCGTCGTGCTCGGCAGCGACGGCAATCGCTATCGCTGCCGTCCGTTCCTCGAAGGCGGCTGGTGCAACATCGACAGCGCCTATCACTACGCGCCCGGCAGCGGCACGAACTGGCAGGACGCCTGGACGCGGCTGTAGTTCGGTTCGCGCGCGGATCGTGCGTCGATGTCGCGGTTCGCCTGCGGCTCACCGGCAACCTGCGCAGGTTGCGGTGAGCGCAGCGAACCGCGACATCGCCGTCTTCCCGCCGCGAAATGCCTCGACCGAAGCCCCGACACGGCGGCACTCGAACAGAAGCCACCGTCTCGCAGCGACGGGGCGGTGCCAGGCTTGCCGTGCGACGCCCACGCGGACCGGACACGTCGACGTTGCGGTCCGCCTGCGGCTCACCGGCAACCTGCGGAACGACACTCGCCCGGCGCACGGACGGCACTCGCAGGACCGGCGGATTTTCCGCGGCGCGCCGGGCTCGCGCATACTTGCGTCATGCCCGATATCGTCCTTGCCACGCTCAACGCGCGCTACGCGCACGCTTCGCTGGGCCTGCGCTGCCTGCGCGCCAATCTCGGCGCGCTGCGCGAACGCAGCCTGATCCGTGAATTCATCATCGGCCAGAAGACCGAAGACATCGCCGAGAAGATCCTCGCCGACGCGCCGCGCGTGCTCGGTCTCGGCGTCTACATCTGGAACGTCGCCGAGACCACGCGGCTGGTGCTGCTGCTCAAGACCTTGCAGCCCGAGCTCGTCGTCGTGCTCGGCGGCCCCGAGGTCAGCTACGAGACACCGGAGCAGCGCATCGTCGCCGCAGCCGACTACGTCGTGACCGGCTGGGGCGAAGTCAGCTTCGCGACCCTGGCCGCGCAGCTGCTCGCCGGCGAACGGCCGGGGCAGCGCGTCGTCGCCGGCGTGCAGCCACCGCTGCAGGCGTTGACGCCGCCTTATGCCGAATACACCGACGAGGACGTCGCGCGGCGCTATCTCTACGTCGAGGCTTCGCGCGGCTGTCCGTTCAAATGCGAGTTCTGCCTGTCGGCGCTCGACAAGACCGCCTGGCCGTTCCCGCTGCAGCCGTTCCTGGCCGATCTGGAGAGGCTCTACGCGCGCGGCGCGCGCCAGTTCAAGTTCGTCGACCGCACGTTCAACCTCAAGGTCGACACGTCGCTGGCGATTCTCGACTTTTTCCTCGCCAAGCTGCGCGTCGCGCCCGACGATCCGGTGTTCGTGCACTTCGAGCTGATACCCGATCACCTGCCGGAAAAACTGAAGGCCGCGATACAGCGGTTTCCGGCCGGCACCCTGCAGTTCGAGATCGGCATCCAGACCTTCGACCCGGCCGTGCAGACGCGCATCTCCCGGCGCCAGGACAACGAGCGCGCCGCGGCCAACCTGCGCTGGCTGCGCGAACACTGCACCGCGCACCTGCACGTCGACCTGATTGCCGGCCTGCCCGGCGAGGACGTGGAGACGTTCGCGCGCGGCTTCGACACGCTGGTGGAGCTCGCGCCGCACGAAATCCAGTTCGGCATCCTCAAGCGCCTGCGCGGCGCGCCGATCGCGCGCCACACGGCCGACTTCGGCCTGCAGTTCAATCCCGAGCCGCCGTACAACATCCTCGCGACCAACCTCATCGACTTCGCGACGATGCAGCGCCTCTCGCGCTTCGCGCGCTACTGGGACCTGGTCGCGAACTCCGGCCGCTATCCGCGCACTCTGCCGCGCCTGCTCGGCGAGCGCCCGTTCGCGCATTTCCTCGCCTTCAGCGACTGGCTCTACGCGCGCACGGGCCAGACCCATGCGCTCGCGCAGGAACGCCTCGTGCAGGCGCTGTACGACTTCCTCGGCAGCGAACGCGGACTCGACCCGGCCGACGTCGGCAGCGACCTCGCCGCCGACTACCACGCCGCCGGCGGCCGCAGCCGCCTGCCCTTCGAAGCCGCCGACGCCGAACTGCCCGCCCCGCGCGCACGCAAGGCCGCCGGCGCGACGCCG
>NZ_JANFVR010000099.1 GCF_024609805.1 Tahibacter caeni
GAAACCATCGCCGCGATCGCGACCGCGCCGGGCGCCGGCGGCATCGGCGTGCTGCGCGTGTCGGGCGCGCAGGCGTCGGCCATCGCGACGACCCTGCTCGGACGCGCGCCGCAGCCGCGCCATGCCCACTACTGTGCCTTCTGCGATGCGGGCGCTGCGCTGATCGATCGCGGAATTCTGCTGCATTTTCCACAACCGAATTCGTTTACCGGCGAGGACGTGGTCGAGCTGCAGACCCACGGCTCGCCCGTGGTGCTCGATCTGCTGCTGCGCCGCGTCTGCGAGCTCGGCGCGCGCCCGGCGCGCGCCGGCGAGTTCTCCGAACGCGCCTTCCTCAACGGCAAGCTGGACCTCGCCCAGGCCGAGGCCATCGCCGATCTCATCGCGAGCCAGTCCGAAGCCGCCGCGCGCGCCGCGCTGCGCTCGCTGGACGGCGCGTTCTCCCAGCGCGTGCGGCAGCTGCTGGCCGGCCTCGTCGATCTGCGCGTCTACATCGAGGCCGCGATCGACTTTCCCGAAGAGGAAATCGATTTCCTCGCTGCGCCCGAACTGCGCGCGCGTCTGGACGGTGTCAGCGACGAGCTCTCGGCGCTGCTCGCCGAGACGCGCCGCGGCGTACGGCTCGCCGACGGCCTGCACGTCGTCATCGTCGGCCGGCCCAACGCGGGCAAGTCCAGCCTGCTCAACGCGCTCGCGGCGCAGGACCGCGCGATCGTCACGCCGGTGGCTGGCACCACGCGCGACGTGCTGCGCGAGAACATCCAGCTCGACGGCGTGCAGCTGACCCTCGTCGACACGGCCGGTCTGCGCGAATCCGCCGACATCGTCGAACGCGAAGGCATGCGCCGCGCGCGCGGCGAACTCGAACGCGCCGACGTCGCGCTGCTCGTCAGCGACGCCGAGCACCTGGACGCCGATCTCGCGCTGCTCGGTCCCACGCAGTCGGGCCAGACGCGTCTGCTGGTCTGCAACAAGATCGACCTCGCGCAGACGCCGCCGCAGCGCAGCGAGCAGGCAGCCGGTATCCGCATCGATCTGTCGGCGCGGACCGGCGCCGGGCTGGACCTGCTGCGCCGCGAACTGAAATCCCTGGCCGGCATCGGCGACGGCAGCACCGGCGCCTTCAGCGCGCGCACGCGCCATGTGCTCGCGCTCGAGCGCGTCGCCGCTCATCTCGCCGCCGCCGAATTCGCGCTGCTCGACCAGCAAGCCGGCGAACTCGCTGCCGAAGAGCTGCGCCACGCGCAGCGCGACCTCGGCGAACTGACCGGAGAATTCTCGAGCGACGACCTGCTCGGCGCGATTTTTTCGAGCTTTTGCATCGGCAAATGAGCCGCCGCGTCGCTCCGCTCGCCGCGTCGCCTGCGCAATGCGTGAAGCGACGCCTTCCCGGCCACCGGCGAGGATGGCTGCCGTTGCCGGCCAGGAGCCCGTGGCAGTCGCGCTCCGAGAAATTACATGCAGAATGATTTTGTACTTGCAGAGAAAAAACTGATCGGGGACAATCCGCCGAAGCCGCCATTCCGGAGCTGCCATGGCCGTACGGCTGCGCAGGACCTTGCACCAGCTGCGGAACACGCGCGACCTCCGCGCCGAGCTGCTGTCATTGGCGGCCAGCCTGCTCGGCACCCGCGGCGGCGCCGAACTGGTCGTGACCGATCCGCTGATCAGCGAAGCGACCGTGCGCCGGGAATGGGAGCAGCTGCTGCCGGCGCTCGCGTCCGACCTGCGCGAGCGACTGATCCTCGTCGTCGAATCGAACGCACCGCGGCTCGGTGAGAAACATGCGGACTACGAGGTCGGGTCGGGTTTGCAGCAGTTGCAAAGACCGAACTACCGCTTCGAAATTCTGCGCCAACTGCTGCGCGCCGATCTCGACAATGCCGGTCCGCAGCCTGTGAAGGCTCTGCTCGAGGCCATAGGCGCCTCGCAGACGCCGATACGCGCGGCGCTGGCCGAGCTGCGCGAAGCCGGCATCGTGCGCCAGCGCGGGCGCTCCGTCGCTGTCCGTGCCGAAGACGTCTCCGTCGACCTGCTCGCGAAGCTGCAGGCGGCGCCGCAGAGCCTGCGCTTTCGCTTCGAACGCGGCGCGCAGATCAAGCCGCCGGCGCTGCTGCAGCAGCGCGCAGCAGTGCTGCTCGGTTCGACCGGGCCGACCGGCTGGCGGGAACTTGCCCTGTCGGGCGTCGCGGTCGCCCGCGCCGACGTCGCGTCCTTCGATCTGCTCGGCCTGCCTCGACTGGACCTGCTGGCCCAGCTGCCACGTGCGGCGCAGACCTTCGATACCATGCTGCTGCGCCTGCTCGACGACGGACTCGAACCGGAGCCCAGCGTGCTCGCACCGGCGCCGGTGGTCGTGACCGTGACGCGCGCCGACACGACGTTCCTGCGCGACATTCCCGTCGACGGCGCGCGCAGCGCGCGCGCCATGGACGTCTACTTGTCCCTGCTCGATCAGGGTCTCGCGGCACAGGCCCTGCACTACGCGAAGGCGTTGCGCGCATGAACGCGTACGCACTGCTCGATGCGGCCGAACTGCTGCACCGCGTGGCCGAACGGATATCGCCGGGGCTGCGCGCGCACGTCGTCGTCGTCGGCAGCATCGCCGCGGCCTGGGCGTTCCGCGACGTCTCCGGCACCTACGCGGTCGCGACCAAGGACATCGACCTGCTGTTGCGCCCGTCCGTCGATGCGGTCGCGACCGCGACATCGCTGAGCCGCCTGTGGCTCGACGAAGGCTGGCAGCCGCAGTTCACGCACGGACGCCGGCCCGGCGACGAGACGAGGCGGGATGACGATCTGCCGGTGCTGCGCCTGCGGCCGCCCGGCGGCGAGGCGAACTGGTTCGTCGAGCTGCTCGCCGAAGCGCCGCCGGGCCAGACCGTGCGCAAGCACTGGCGCCGCTTCGCGACCGGGCTCGGCGCGTTCGCGTTGCCGAGCTTCCGCTATCTCGGCGTGGCCGCGCATGCGGCCGACGACACCGAATTCGGCCTGCGCGTCGCGCGTCCGGCGCGCATGGCGCTGGCCCACTTGCTCGAACACGCGGAGCCGGACACCACGCCGATCGCCGGCCTGCCGGGCCAGCCGCCGCGCTTCGTCAAGGACGTCGGCCGCGCGGTCGCGCTGTGGTGGCTCGCGCGACAGCAGTCGCCGCTGGCCGACCGGCAGTGGCTGGCCGAATGGCGCGAAACCTTGACCGCGCTGTATCCCGACGACGTCGCTGCGCTGAAGGCCGCAGCGGCGCGCGGCGTGGCGAATCTCGCCGATCTTCTGCGCGCCGCGCACACGATCGCGCTGAACAGCCTGCTCGCCGCGCACGGCACGACCTTGCCGGCTTACGCGCGCGCGCACGCCGGCCTCCGCGAACTCGTCGCGCGGGTCTGAGCGGAGCCCGCGAAGACCGACGGGATCTTCGCGTGTCCTGTTCCGCAGTACGGTCAGGAAATGCCTGAGCGACTTCGCCCCGACACCGGCGCCGGGAGGAGTCGCAGCTACGTCATCGCGACCGCCGGCAACGACGTATCGGGGCGGAAGACCCGAGAATCGTTCGACGGCGATTTGCGGAACAGGACGCTAGTACCACTCCAGCAGCGAAAGCCCGAGGCCGACGTAGGTCGCGCGGTGGTTGTAGTCGATCAGGCTCTCGCCGTAGCCGTCGAACAATTGCAGATGTCCACGAAGCTGATTGTGGATCGGGAACGCCCAGTCGAACTGCGCCGCGCCGCCTTCGGCGCTCGGCCGCAGCATCAGCGCGAACTCGTGACCGTTCCAGACGCGCACGATCTGCACGTCGCCGTGGCCGAGATAGTCGCCGATGTCCGGGTTGTCGGACTTGTCGAAGGATTCCTTGAAGATCCACCAGGGCCGCACCATCACGGTCCAGTCGCCGCGCTCGAAGCCGGCCTGGCCGACGACGCGGTTCCAGCTGCGCGACAGCGGCAGGCTGCGGCCGTTGGACTGGTGGTTCACGCTGACGCCGAACAGATGGCCGTCCCAGCCGAGCACGCGCAGATCGGAACGGAACACGAGCATGAGCTCCGGCTCGTAGTTGGTCTCGCGGAAAGGGCGCGAGATCTGCGGGTTCGCGACCTGCCAGTGCGATGCCTGGGTATAGCCGAGCCAGAGATCGCCGTTGTCGCCGAACAGGCTCTCGAGGATCTTGCCCTTGAAGCTCAGCTGAAACTTCATCTCGGCAGCCTTGAGCCGCTCGGGCAGCTCGACGTCGTGATCCGGCGACGGGCTGCGCGGCGAGGCGTTGATGTTCGAGGTGTGAAAGAACGGCAGTACGTAGAGCGGCTTGTAGCCGCGTATGTTGAACGCGCCGAGCTTCGCGTCGGGCTCGAGCTCCCAGCGGCTGTCGAGCAGCGAACGTTCCTCGGCGCGCGGCGACGCCGGCTCGTCGAACGCGTAGATCACCGGCGGCTCGGTCGGGCGCGCCGCGGCCGATGCCGGTGCGACGCGGCGCGGAAACAGCGAGTCGTAGCAGGCCAGCCGTTCCGGATCGGATGCGATCGCCGCGCAGGCGCGCGCGTCGGACGGCGTGGCCGCCGTCGCGGCCGGCACGAACGGCAGCAACAGCGGCAGGGCGGCGAGGCGGCGCAGATCCATCGGCGGCGAACTCCGGGTCGGAAAGCCCCCCATGCTAGCAGGCGCGCCGCCGCCGATTTGGCCCAGGACCCACGCCTGCGCCGCGCAGCGACATGACGTCCGGCACCGAAACCCGGTCTAATGCGGGCTTCGTTTGCGGAAGGTTGCTCATGCGTACGATGCTGATGGCTGGCCTACTGGCCTTTTCCCTGCCTGCGATGTCCGAAAAGCTCACGATAGAACGCATCCTCGACGATCCCGCCGTCCTCGGCACGACGCCGCGCGGCCTGAAGATCGCGCCCGACGGTTCGCGCGTCACGTTCCTGCGCGGCAAGGCCGACGACCAGAACGCATTGGATCTCTGGGAATACCATCTGGCCGACGACGCGACGCGGCTGCTGGTCGATTCGCGCGTGCTGCAGCCGGCCGAGGAAGCCCTGTCCGACGCCGAGAAGGCCACGCGCGAGCGCCAGCGCATCGCCGGTCTCAAGGGCATCGTGAACTACCGCTGGGCGCCGGACAGCCGGCGCCTGCTGTTTCCGCTGGCCGGCCAGCTCTATCTCTACGATCTCGACGCGCCGCCCGCCGAAGCCGTGCGCTCGCTGACGCCGAAGGACGCCGAGATCATCGACGCCCAGGTCGCGCCGAGCGGCCGCTACGTCTCGTTCGTGAGCCGGCAGAACCTCTGGGTCGTCGATCTCAAGACCAACCTGAAGCAGCGCCTGACCGACGACGGCAAGGACACCGTGCACAACGGAGAAGCCGAGTTCATCGCGCAGGAAGAAATGGACCGCTTCAGCGGCTACTGGTGGTCGCCCAAGGGCGACTGGATCGCGTTCGAGCGCTACGACGAGGCGCGCGTGCCCGTCGTGCAGCGCTTCGAGATCCAGCCCGACCGCACCGACGTGACCGAGCAGCGCTATCCGGCCGCGGGCCAGCCCAACGTCAAGGTGCAGCTCGGCCTGATCCGGCCCGGCGGCGGACGCCCGCGCTGGATCGACCTCGGCAGCGACGGCGACATCTACCTCAACCGGGTGAACTGGACGCCGGACGGCAAGCACGTCGCGTTCCAGCGCCAGACCCGCGACCAGCACCGCCTCGATCTCGTGCTCGTCGACGTCGACACCCTGAAGTCGCAGCTGCTGCTCAGCGAGACCAATGCGACCTGGATCAACCTGCACGACGATCTGCGCTTCCTGTCGCGCCAGAGCGCGTTCGTCTGGGCCTCGGACCGCAGCGGCCACAAGCATCTGTACTTGTACGGAATGGACGGAAAGGAAAAATTCCCGCTTTCCTCCGGTGACTGGGACGTGGATCGCGTGCTGGCCGTCGACGAAGCGGCCGGACTCGTCTACGTCGCGGCCAACCGCGACCATCCGCTCGACAAGCAGGTCTATGCGCTCAAGCTCGACGGCAGCAACGCGGCGAATCCGCAGCGCATTACGCGCGACGACGGCTGGCACGAGGCGACCTTCGCCGGCGACGGTGCAGTCAAGCTGTTCGTCGACAGCTGGAGCGATCCGCAGACGCCGACCCAGGTCGGCGTGCGCGGACCCGACGGCGAACGCCTGGCCTGGATCGCCGAGAACCGAGTCGACGCGGCGCATCCGTATGCGCCGTACCGAGCCGAGCACCTCGTGCCGGAGTTCGGCAGCATCAAGGCCGCCGACGGCCAGGCGCTCTGGTATCGCCTGTACAAGCCGGCCGGCTTCGATCCGGCCAAGCGCTACCCGGTGATCTCGCATTTCTACGGCGGGCCGACGGCGCAGCTCGCCAAGCGCGACTTCGGCGATCTGCTCGACCAGTATTTCGCGCAGCAGGGCTACGTCGTGCTGACCCTGGACAACCGCGGCATGGCGCGCCGCGGCCGCCAGTTCTCCGATCCGATCCATCGCCAGCTCGGCAAGATCGAAGTCGAAGACCAGCGCGCCGCCCTGCAGTGGCTCGCGGGCCAGCCCTGGGTCGACGGCCGGCACATGGGCGTGTTCGGCTGGAGCTACGGCGGCTATCTGAGCCTGATGATGCTGGCCAAGTCCTCCGACATCGTCGCAGCCGCGGCCGCGGTCGCTCCGGTCACCGACTGGAGCCTCTACGACACGCACTACACCGAGCGCTATCTCGGCCAGCCCAAGGACAACGCCGAAGGCTATCGCACGAGCGGGGTGCTGCCGTGGCTGGACGGCATGGCCTCGCCGCTGCTGCTGATCCACGGCATGGCCGACGACAACGTGCTGTTCACCCATTCGACGCAGCTGATGGCCGAGCTGCAGAACCGCGGCAAGGCGTTCGAGCTCATGACGTATCCGGGCGGCAAGCACGGCATGTCGACGCCGGCGATGAAGAAACACGTCTACAACACGGTCAAGCGCTGGTTCGACCGCCAGCTCAAGACGCCGGCGGCGCCGTGACGGCGCCGCCGGCAGCGGTCACGAAGACGCCGCGGGCGCGACGCTCACCGTGCAGACCGACACCGGCGCCCTGCACTACAAGCGGACTGCGGCCAAGTCGTTCGTCCGCTCGCCGGCGAACGGCCCGGGGAAATGAACTGCGTGCCGGTGCCGGCGCGCAAGATCGACAAGCCGCGCCGAGCGCCGCGCCGCTTCACGTGAAGCGGCCGGCTTGGTAGTCGCGGATCGCGGTCAGGATCTGTTCCTGCGTGTTCATGACGAACGGACCGTACTTCGCGACCGGCTCGTTCAACGGCCGGCCCGCGACGAGGATCAGCTTCGCGCCGGCCGCGGCCGAGAGGCGGACCTGCGCGCCGTGGCTCAGCACGCCGAGTTCGCCGCGCGCCACCGGGTGCGTCTGCGCGCCATCGCCCACCGTCGCCTCGCCGTCGTAAACATAGACGAACGCGTTGTGCCGCTCGGGCAGTTCCGCGGTCCATTGCGCACCGGCCTCCAGGCGCACGTCGACGTAGAGCGGTTCGGTCGCGACGTCGGCGACGGGTCCGCTGGTTTCGCCGATGCGGCCGGTCAGCAGACGCAGCTCCACGCCGTCGGCCGGATGCAGCTGCGGCACACGTTCCGGCGCGATGTCCTGATACCGCGGCGCGGTCATCTTGTCCCTGGCCGGCAGATTGACCCAGAGCTGGAAGCCCCACATCAGGCCGTCTTCCTGCTCGGGCATCTCCGAATGCACGATGCCGCGTCCGGCCGTCATCCACTGCACGCTGCCGGCACGCAGGCGGCCGCTGTTGCCCTGGTTGTCGCCATGGCGCATGTTGCCGGCGAGCATGTAGGTCACGGTCTCGAAGCCGCGATGCGGATGATCGGGAAAGCCGGCGAGGTAGTCGCCGGGCTGGTCGGAACGGAACTCGTCGAGCATCAGGAACGGATCGAGCATGTCCAGCGCCGGCTGGCCGATCACGCGATTGAGCTTGACCCCGGCGCCGTCGCTGGCCGGCATGCCGCGCACGGTCCTGACGATATGGCGCGAGCTCGGATTTGTCGCATTCATGGCGTGCTCCGGACGATGAACGCCGCTAGATGGTTGCCGCGACGTCCCCAGCCAAGCCGCGATGCATGAACAGCTCTGTTTCGCCAGCGCAACAATCGCGGCGCCGCGCGCCGTTCGGACGGCCGCGGCCTGGTTCAATGCACCCAGCGGCCGCCGCGGCGCCGCGGCGGATCGCGGAATTCGCTAGACGCGGCGCCGCTGCCGGCCTTCTCGCGCTCGCTGGCCGGATGCACTCGCCAATACTGCGCGACCTGGGCGACGACCTGCGGAATGTGCGCGAGGCAGTCGTCGTATTCCTGCTCGGTCAGGCGCTCGAATTCGGCTTCGGCCGTCAGCACGCCTTCGTCGACCGACAGGGCCATGACCGGACCGAGCATTTCCATGAGCTGCGCGTCTTCGGCCAGGCGCGATTCCCAGGCGCTCGCGCGCAGGTCGATCGCGCGGCTGACGCCTTCGCACCAGCCGGCCGCCGACAGCGCGACGCCGCCGTCCTCAAGGTCGACTTCGCCGAGTATCGGTTCGTAGGTCTCGGCTTCGATCTCGCCGACGATGGAATCGTTGAGCTTGGCCAGCAGCTGCAGGACGCGCTCGCCCTCTTCCTCGTCGGCGAACGGCGCGTGCAGCACTTCGGGCAGCCATTCGTCCGGCAGTGCGGGGTCCGGTCCTATCGCGAGCACGGTCAGCAGGCCGTGCACGCCGTCGAGCAGCAGATCGCCTTCGTTCTCGCGCGCATGGGCGCGCAGGTACTGATCGAGCTCGTCGAGCTCGTGGTCCTCGAGCGAGGGCGTGACTTCGCGTTCGGTCATGCGTTGAGTTCCAGCAGCGCCGGCGCGTGGTCCGAAGGACGCTCCCACCGGCGCGGTTCCAGATCGATGCTCGCGCCCGCGAAACGCGGCCGCAGCGCTTGGCTGGCCAGCACGAGGTCGATGCGCAGGCCGAGGTTGCGACGGAACGCGGCCTGGCGGTAGTCCCACCAGCTGAACGCGCCGTCGTTGCTGTGAAATTCGCGGAAGGTGTCGACGAGGCCGATGCCGAGCAGCTTGCGCAGCGCCGCGCGCTCGGGCTCGGAGCAGAGGATCTGGTCCTTCCAGGCGAGCGGATCGTGCACGTCGCGGTCTTCCGGCGCGATGTTGAAATCGCCGAGCACGACGAGGTTCGGGTGCCGCGCGGCCTCGCCGGCGAGGTGGTCGGTCACGCGCGCGAGCCAGTCGAGCTTGTAGGCGTACTTTTCGCTGCCGACGGCTTGGCCGTTGACGACGTAGAGGTTCGCGATGCGCAGGTCGCCGACGTCGGCGATCAGGATGCGCCGCTGCGGATCGTCGAGTCCGGGCACGCCGGTCAGGATGTTCTGCGGCATGTCGTGGCGCGACAGCAGCGCGACGCCGTTATAGGTCTTCTGTCCCGAGAACACGCTGCGGTAGCCGAGCGCGGCCAGCTCGGTGTCCGGAAATTTGGAATCTTCCAGTTTTGTTTCCTGCAGCGCGACGATGTCGGGCTGCGCGGCCACGAGCCATTGCTTCAGGTGCGGCATGCGCACGTTGAGCGAATTGACGTTCCAGGTCGCGATTTTCATGCGCGCAGTCTAGTGTCCCGTCCTGCAGATAGCCACCGGCGGACGCCGTCGTCGCGGCGCTCGCCGCACCGATCGCCGACGGCGGGACCGGCGCCGGAAGAAGCCGTCGCACCGCGGTCGAGCGCGCCCGGCGCCGCGGCGGATTCCGCCCGCTGCGGCGCGCGATCAGACCAGGCCGTAGCTGTGCAGCAGCGCTTCGGCATCGGGCTCGCGGCCGCGGAACGCGACGAAACTCTCCAGCGCCGGACGCGAACCGCCGACCGCGAGCACTTCGCGGCGGAAGTCGGCGCCGGTCGCGCCGTTGAACACGCCTTCGGCCTCGAAGCGCGCGAACGCGTCGGCCGACAGCACCTCGGCCCAGAGATAGCTGTAATAGCCGGCGCCGTAGCCGCCGGCGAAGATGTGCGTGAAGCTGTGCGGGAAACGCTGCCAGGCCGGCGGGTGCACGACCGCGACGTCGCGGCGCACCTGCTGCAGGACTTCGAGCGTGCGCGCGCCGCGCGCCGGGTCGAACTCCAGATGCAGGCGGAAATCGAACAGCGCGAACTCGAGCTGGCGCACGAGGAACATGCCGGCCTGGAAATGCCGCGCCGCGAGCATGCGCTGGAACAGCGCGTCGGGCAGCGCCTCGCCGGTCTGGTAATGCCGCGCGAACAGGTCGAGCGTCTCGCGCTGCCAGCCGAAGTTCTCGAGGAACTGGCTCGGCAGCTCGACCGCGTCCCACTCCACGCCGCTGATGCCGGAAACGCCTGGATAGTCGATCTCGGTCAGCAGATGGTGCAAGCCGTGGCCGAACTCGTGGAACAGGGTCAGCACGTCGTCGTGGGTCAGCAGCGACGGCGCCGTCGCGGTCGGCGGCGCGAAATTGCAGGTCAGGTAGGCGATCGGCCGGTGCAGGCCGTCGGCGTCGCGGAAGCGCGAGCGGCAGACGTCCATCCAGGCGCCGCCGCGCTTGCCGCTGCGCGCGTAGAGATCGACGTAGGCGCCGGCGATCGGCTGGCCGTTCGCGTCGAACACCTCGTAGTAGGCGACATCCTCGTGCCAGACGTCGATGCCGTCGCGGCGCTGCAGGCGGATGCCGAACACGCGCTCGCAGATGCCGAACAGCCCCGCTATGACCGCGGGCAACGGGAAATACGGCTTGAGCTCTTCTTCGTTGAGCTGGAAGCGGCGTTCGCGCAGCTTCTCCGACGCATAGCCGATGTCCCAGGGCTGCAGGTCGGCGAGACCCAGCTCGGCCGCGGCGAACGCGCGCAGCTCGGCGATCTCGCGCTCGGCCACGGGTCTGGCGCGGCGCACGAGGTCGGTCAGGAAATCCAGCACCTTCTGCGGCGAGGCCGCCATCTTGGTCGCGAGCGATTCCTCGGCCGCATTCGCGAAGCCGAGCAGCTGCGCGGCTTCGTGGCGCAGCGCGAGGATCTGCTCGATGCGTTCGGAATTGTCGAAGCGGCCGGCATCGGGACCCTGGTCCGAGGCGCGCGTCGCGTTGGCCGTATAGACGCGCTCGCGCAGCGCGCGGTCGTCGGCATAGGTCAGCACGGCCTGCACGCTGGGCTGCTTGAGCGTGACCAGCCAGCCGTCCAGTTCCTTTTCGCGCGCATAGGCGGCGAGCACGGCGCGGCCGGATTCGGGAATGCCGGCCAGCGCGGCCGCGTCGGTCAGATGCTCGCTCCAGGCTTCGCTCGCATCGAGCACGGCTTCCTCGAACTCGGTCGCCAGGCGCGACAGCTCGTTGGCGATGGTCTTGAAGCGCGACCGCGCGGGCTCCTCGAGCGCGACGCCGGACAAGCGGAAATCGCGCAAGGCGTGCTCGGTCAAGGTGCGCGCCGGGCGCGGCAGGCCGGCGAAATCGCTGCGCTGCGCCACCGCGTCGACGGCCGCATAGAGCTCGCGGTTCTGGCCGAGCTCGGTCGAGTATTCGGTGATCGCCTCGAGCGCGGTCGAATAAGCCTTGCGCAGCTCGTCGGAATCCTTGACCGAGTGCAGATGCGACACCGGCGACCAGGTCCGGTCCAGGCGTTCCTCCCAGACCTCCTGCGGCAGCAGGGTGTTGGCGAAATCGCGCGTGCCGGATGCGGCCGTCAGCGCGTCGATCGCCGCGCGGTAGTCGTTCAAGATGTGCTCGACGGCAGGCACCACGTGCTCGGGCCGGATCTCCGAAAAAGCCGGCAGCTCGCCGTCGCGCAGCAGGGGGTTGGTCGCATCCATGATCGCTTTCCGGGGCGGGGCAAAGCGCGAAGGTGTAGCGCGGCCCGCGGAAAATCAAGCGCATGGCCGGCCTGCCGCGCCGCTGCCGCCGGGCTCGGCGTAGCATTGCGCGCATGACGGCCGCCGATATCCCGCTGACCTTGCCGGAGCGCGAGCTGCTGCGCCGCTCGACCCTGTTCCGCCATCTCGACGACGACGAGCTCGCGGCGCTGACCGAGGTGCTGGAATGGTTCGTGCTGCCCGGCGGCGCGACCTTGTTCGAGGCCGGCGAAACTTCCGACGCGCTCTACGTGCTGCGTTCCGGCAGCCTCGGCGCGTTCCGCCGCCGCGGCGACAGCGACGTCGAGGAATGCATCGGCCTGATCGCCGCCGGCGAAAGCGTCGGCGAACTCGGTCTCATCGTCGACCAGCCGCGCTCGGCGACGGTGCGCGCGCTGCGCGATTCGGAGCTGCTGCGCCTGTCGCGCACGGCGTTCAACGAACTCGTGCAGCGCCAGCCCACGGCCATGCTCGAAGCCGCGCGCGTCGCGGTCGAGCGTCTCGTGCGCCGGCGCAGCGGCGACCTGACGTCCTCGCCGCGCACCCTGGCCGTGCTGCCGCACGATGCCGGCGTCGACGCGCGCGCCTTCGCCTACGCGCTGGAGCGGGTGCTCGGCGCCTACGGCAGTTGCCGCGTGCTCGAGGCCGGGCATGCGGCCGGCCAGACCAGCGCCTGGTTCGCCGCGCAGGAGGCTGCATTCCGCTTCGTGATCTACCTGGCCGACGCCGAGGCCAGCGACTGGCGCGAGCTCTGTGTGCGCCAGGCCGATGCGCTGCTGCTGCTCGCCGACGCAGCGTCGCCGCCCTCGCCGTGGCAGGAACGCGCCTGCCAGAACGCGCAGCAGGCGCTGTTCCGGCCGCGCCACCTCGTGCTGCGCCACGGCCGCGGCGAAGTGCTCGCCGGCAGCGGAGCGGCCTGGCTCGCAGCCGCGCCCGGCGCGCGGCTGCATCACTGGTGCCGACCCGACGACGTCGAACGCATCGCGCGGCTGATCGCCGGGCGCAGCCTCGGGCTCGTGCTGTCCGGCGGCGGCGCGCGCGGCTTCGCCCACATCGGCGTGATCCGCGCGCTGCGCGAGGCCGGCATCCGCATCGACGCCGTCGGCGGCACGAGCATCGGCGCGATCATCGCCGCCGGCGTCGCGGCCGGCTGGAGCGACGAGGAAATGATCGACAAGTACCGCCGCGCGTTCGTCGCCGGCCGGCCGCTGTCGGACTACACGTTTCCGTTCGTCGCGATGACGTCGGGCCGGCGCGTTTCCGAGCTGCTGCGGCAGGCTTTCGGCGAGCGGCACATCGAGGACCTGGCGCTGCCGTTCTTCGCCGTCTCGGCCAACCTGACCAGCGGCGACGCGGTGACGCATCGCAGCGGCCCGCTCTGGTACTGGCTACGTGCGAGCTCGGCCATTCCGGGCGTACTGCCGCCGGTGTTCCACGACGGCCAGGTGCTCGTCGACGGTGCCGTCATCAACAATCTGCCGACCGACGTCATGCGCGACGAATCGGTCGGCGACGTGATCGGCGTGGACATCGGCGCCGACGACGTGCTGCATGCGCGCGTCGAGGAATTCGCGTCGCCGCAGAGCTGGCGCCTGCTGCTGGACCAGTTCGGCCGCCCGGCCCGGCCCGGCGTCGTCAGCATCCTGCTGCGCGCCGGCATGGTGAATTCCAAGGCCGCCAACGCCGACCGCCGCGCGAAGGCCAGCCTGCTGCTCGCGCCGCCGGTGACCGGCGTCGGCCTGCTCGACTGGGCCGCCTACGAGCGCGCGATCGAGCTCGGCTACCAGTACGCGCTGCGCGAGATCGGCGGGCCCAAGGACGCCCTGGCCGACGATACGCCGTTGCTCTAGCCGCGGGCCGCCGGTCTGCGGCGCGCGCTGCCCCGACGAGGCGCCTTCATTCTTCTTCATTCGCGCTTCCGGCGCTTCATTCGCCGCCGTTGCAGGCTGTCCCCGTCGATCAACCGGAGGACACCATGCGTCATTTGCTCGGCTTCATCGCGTTCACCCTGGCCACGACGGCCACCGCTTACGAGGTGCCGGCCCGCCTCGACGACGGCTGGCCCGTGGCCGACGCCGCCGCGCTGGGCTGGGACACGGCCCGTCTCGACCGCCTGACGGTGACCCTGGCCGAAGAAAGCCATGCCGGCATCACGAGCGTGCTGGTCGCGCAGCGCGGCCGGCTGATCTACGAGGCCTACGCGAACGGCGGCAGCCGCGACCAGCTCAACGACATGCGCTCGGCGACGAAGACCCTGACCGCGCTGCTGGTCGGCGCCGCGATCGACCGCAGCCGCATCGCGGGAGCCCAGGCCAAGGTCTATCCGTGGTTCCGCGACACGGTCCGCGCGCGCGGACTCGATCCGCGCAAGGCCGCGATGACGCTCGAAGACCTGCTCACCATGAGCAGCGTCTGGGAGTGCGACGACGACAACGCGTTCTCCAGCGGCAACGAGGAACGCATGTACGTCAGCGAGAACTGGACCGCGTTCGCGCTGAACCTGCCGGTCCGCGGCTATGCGCCGTGGCAGAAGCGCCCGTCCGAAAGCCCTTACGGCCGCGCGTTCTCCTACTGCACGGCCGGGTCGTTCCTGCTCGGCGCCGTCGTCGAGCGCGCGACCGGCCTGCCGCTCGCGCAGTTCGCGCGCGAGACGTTGGAGCAGCCGCTCGGCATCGCGCAGGTGCAATGGAACCGCTCGTCCGAAGGTGTGGGCATGGGCGGCGGCGGCACGCGCTACCGCACGCGCGACGTCGCGAAGTTCGGCGAGCTGCTGCGCGATGCGGGCCGCTGGCAAGGACGCCGGGTCGTGTCGGCCGATTGGATCGCCGCGATGCTGACGCCGCGCGCGGTGCCGCGCGACGCCACCGAATACGGCTACCAGATCTGGCGCTTCCGCTTTCCGGTCCGGGGACGCGACGAATGGACCTGGGCCATGTCGGGCAACGGCGGCAACTACGTCTTCGTCGCGCCGCAGTTCGACCTCGTCGCCGTGGTCACGAGCACGACCTACAACCAGCGCACGGCGCATCCGCGTTCGCAGGCGCTGTTCCGCGACGCGGTGCTCGGCGCCATGCCGCCGCGCTGATCAGCGCGGCGCGGCGACCTCGGCGGCGGCGATCGAGGCCGCCGCCGTCCCGCGTTCGCGGCGTACGCGCCCGGCGACGTCTTCGAGCACGCGCACGAAGGCCGGGTCGCCGGCCAGCGGCTGGAACAGTGCCGACGTCTGCAGATAGGCGCGATCGCGCCAGCCGTCCTCCACGGCGGCCTGCAATGCAATGACCGCGGCGGCACGATCGCCGCGCGCGAGCTGCAGCACGGCCAGCTCGAGGCGGTCCTCGGGCCAGCCGCCGCGGCGGCTGTCGCCGGCGACTTCACCGACACGCCGGTCCAGCCAGTCATGCGGCGGAA